>NZ_JBEZDO010000019.1:45546-203466 GCF_040648355.1 Nonomuraea sp. NPDC049152
GCACCACCCACACCGACACCGGCCTTTCGGCCAACACCGCCTACACCTACACCGTCCGCGCCCGCGACGCCGCAGGCAACCAGTCCGCCCACAGCGCCAGCGTCACCGCCACCACCACGGGCGGCGGCGGAGGCGACACCAGCCCGCCGTCGGTCCCCGGCAACCTCCGCTCCACCGGCGTCACCGCCGGCAGCGTCTCCCTCGCCTGGAACGCCTCCACCGACAACGTCGGCGTCACCGGCTACGAGATCTACCGCGGCGGCACCCTCCTCACCACCGTGACCGGCACCACCCACACCGACACCGGCCTTTCGGCCAACACCGCCTACACCTACACCGTCCGCGCCCGCGACGCCGCAGGCAACCAGTCCGCCCACAGCACCAGCGTCACCGCCACCACCACGGGCGGCGGCGGAGGCGGCGGCAACAAGGTCCTCGGCTACTTCGTCCAGTGGGGCGTCTACCAGCGCGCCTACCACGTCAAGAACATCGACACCAGCGGCTCGGCGGCCAAGCTGACCCACATCAACTACGCCTTCGGCAACGTCCAGAACGGCCAGTGCACAATCGGCGACAGCTACGCCGACTACGACCGCTTCTACCAGGCGGGTGAGAGCGTGGACGGCGTCGCCGACACGTGGGACGCGGGCGCGCTGCGCGGCAACTTCAACCAGCTGCGCAAGCTCAAGAAGAAGTACCCGAACCTCAAGGTGCTGTTCTCCTTCGGCGGCTGGACCTGGTCCGGCGGCTTCGGCCAGGCCGCGCAGAACCCGACGGCCTTCGCCGACTCCTGCTACCGCCTGGTGGAGGACCCACGCTGGGCGGACGTCTTCGACGGCATCGACATCGACTGGGAGTACCCGAACGCCTGCGGCCTCACCTGCGACACCAGCGGGCCCGCCGCGTTCAAGAACGTGATGTCGGCCCTGCGCAGCCGCTTCGGCTCCGGCAACCTGGTCACCGCGGCCATCACCGCCGACGGCAACAACGGCGGCAAGATCGACGCGGCCGACTACGGCGGCGCCGCGCAGTACGTCGACTGGTACAACGTCATGACGTACGACTTCTTCGGCGCCTGGGCGGCCCAGGGCCCGACCGCCCCGCACTCGCCGCTGACCGGCTACAGCGGCATCCCGACCCCGGGCTTCTACTCCGACAACGCCATCCAGAAGCTCAAGAGCAAGGGCGTCCCCGCGAGCAAACTCCTGCTCGGCATCGGCTTCTACGGCCGCGGCTGGACCGGCGTCACCCAGTCCGCGCCAGGCGGCACCGCCACGGGTGCCGCGCCAGGCACCTACGAGCAGGGCATCGAGGACTACAAGGTCCTCAAGACCCGCTGCCCCGCCACCGGCACCATCGCCGGTACGGCTTACGCCTACTGCGGCAACCAGTGGTGGAGCTACGACACGCCGAGCACGATCGGCGGCAAGATGAGCTACTCGAAGAACCAGGGCCTCGGCGGCGCGTTCTTCTGGGAGCTCAGCGGCGACACCACCAACGGTGAGCTGATCACCGCGATGAAGAGCGGCCTGGGATGACCTCCGGCTAGCCCGCCAGGGCCGGTCCCCCGCCTGGGGGACCGGCCCTTTCGGCTTCCGGGGACACGGCCGCCCGCCCTGCCGGTACAGCCCCCGATCGGCCCGTCCGGCTCCGGGCGTGGCCCACCGAGGGTGAGCCCGCGTGACCGATATCGCTAACCTTGGTGCCCCATTGGCGTACGAAGGGTGAAGACATGTCCACGACGACAGAGGCCGCCGGCGGGAAGTCGGTCAGGACCTGGTTGCTGGACGGCCTGAAGCCGGAGGACCGCCACTCATCAGGGATGCACGAGGAGCATCCCGACAAGCAGCACCCGTGGTGGAAGACGATGTGCCTCACCGGCGTCGACTACTTCTCCACGCTGGGCTACCAGCCGGGCATCGCGGCCCTGGCCGCCGGCGCGCTCTCCCCCATCGCGACGTCGCTGCTGGTGGCCCTCACCCTGTTCGGCGCGCTTCCCACCTATCGCGCGGTCGCCGAGGAGAGCCCGAGGGGCCTCGGCTCCATCGCCATGCTGGAGCGCCTGCTGCCCCACTGGTGGGGCAAGCTCCTGGTCCTGGTGCTGCTCGGCTTCGTGGCGACGGCGTTCGTCTTCACGATCACGCTGTCCGCCTCCGACGCCACGGCGCACATCGTGGAGAACCCCTTCGTTCCCGAGGCTCTGAGCGGCCAGCGGGTCCTCATCACGACCCTGCTGATCGCCGCACTGGGCGCGATCTTCCTGCGCGGCTTCAACGAGGCCATCGGGCTCGCCGTGGTCCTCGTCGCCGTCTACCTGACGCTCAACGTCGTGGTCGTGGGCATGGGCCTGCTCCAGGTGATCGAGCATCCCGCTCTGGTGGCCAACTGGCAGACGGCCCTGACGACGGGCCACGCGGGGCCGCTCGCGATGATCGGCGTCTCCCTCCTCGTCCTGCCCAAGCTCGCGCTCGGCCTGTCCGGGTTCGAGACGGGCGTCGCGGTGATGCCGCAGATCCAGGGCACCCTGGAGGAGCGCATCAAGGGGGCCAAGCGGCTGCTCACCACCGCCGCCCTGATCATGAGCGGGTTCCTGATCGCCAGCAGCTTCGCCACCGCGATCCTCATCCCGCACGCGGAGTTCGAGAAGGGCGGCAGGGCGAGCGGGCGCGCGCTGGCCTTCCTCGCCCACGAGTACCTCGGCGACTTGTTCGGCACCGTCTACGACATCAGCACCATCGCCATCCTGTGGTTCGCGGGCGCCTCCGCCATGACGGGCCTGCTCAACATCGTCCCCCGCTACCTGCCCAGGTACGGCATGGCCCCCGACTGGACCCGCGCCATCAGGCCGCTGGTCCTGGTGTTCGCCGCGATCTCCGTGCTGATCACCATCATGTTCGGCGCCGACGTCGAGTCCCAGGGCGGCGCGTACGCCACGGGCGTCCTCGCGCTGATCCTGTCCGCCGCCGTGGCCGTCACGATCTCCACCTACCGCAAGGGGCGGCGCCCTGCCGCCTACGGGTTCGCGACGATCTCCCTGGTCCTCGGCTACACGACGGTGGTCAACATCGTCGAGCGCCCCGACGGCCTGCAGATCGCCCTGTTCTTCGTCCTCGCCATCGTCATCACCTCGCTCATCTCCAGGGCCACCCGCTCGACCGAGCTGCGGGCCGGCCGCATCGAACTCGACCCCACGGCGCTGCGCCTGGTCGAGGCCGTCGACGGCCCGCTGCGGCTGATCGCCAACGAGCCCGACGAGCGGGACTCGCGGGAGTACGCGGACAAGGACAGGGAGGCCAGGGCGCATCACCACCTGCCCCCTGACGAGCCCATGCTGTTCCTCGAGGTGACCATCGGCGACGCGTCGGAGTTCTCGTCGGATCTGAAGGTGATCGGCGAGGAGCGCCACGGCTACAGCATCCTCAAGGTCAGCAGCTCCAACATCCCCAACACGATCGCGGCGATCCTGCTCCACCTGCGCGACGTCACGGGCAAGCAGCCGCACGTCTACTTCCACTGGGTGGAGGGCAATCCGGTCGCCGCGATGCTGCGCTACCTGCTGTTCGGCGGCGGCGACGTGCCGCCGCTGACGCGCGAGGTCCTGCGCCAGGCCGAACCCGAGCTCGCCAGACGACCCCAGGTGCACGTCGGCTAGCGAGGTCCCTCCCGCAACGAGAGGGACCTCGCCGCTATCCCTTGTCGAGGGCCAGGTTGAGCTGGAGCACGTTGACCGCAGGCTCGCCCATGAATCCGAGCGCCCTGCCGGTGGTGTGCTCCTTGATGAGCGCGTTCACCGTCGCCACGGCGATCCCGCGCTCCTTGGCGACTCGGGGCGCCTGGAGCTGGGCGTAGGCGAGCGAGATGTGCGGGTCGAGCCCCGAGCCGCTGGCCGTGACCGCGTCCGCGGGCACCGCAGGCGCTCCCGCCGTGCCCCGGACGGGCACGGTACGGCCGGCCGCGTAGTCCTCGCCCGGCTTGCCGCACTCGACCTTGACGCCCTCGAAGGTGGCGGCGAAGGGCCGCGCGGGGCAGGCCTGGTTGACGCTGACCGCCCTGGTCGGCGTTCCGACGGCGGGGAAGACCTTCAGCACCGCGCCCACGCCGTCGGGCGTGCAGTACGGCCTGGCGCCGCTGACGCCCTCCAGCTCGCCGATCGCCTCGGAGCGGGCGCAGACCTGGGTGAGCAGCGATTGCTTGCCCTCGGCGCCCGGCACCGGCAGGGTGTCGACGACGTCCTCGGGGCCGAGGTTGCCGGCGGCGGTCGACAGCATGTCGTAGCCGTCACCGGCCGCCGACGGCCGGCTCTGGAAGTACTTCCTGACGGGGTTGCCGTCCTTGTCGGTGAAGAGCTGGCCGACGATGGCGCTCCCCACGGTCTTGCCGTCGCGCTCGACTAGGGAGCCGTTGGCCTTGTCGTGGAAGACCGCCTGGGCGACACCGGTGACCGCGAGCGGGTAGATCCCGCCGAGGATCACGGTCAGGACGACGATCGCGCGGACGGCGGCGAGGTGCTGGCGAACCCAGCTGGGCAGGCGTTCCATTTACGACATCCCCGGAAGGAATTGGATGAGAAGGTCGAGCAGCTTGATGCCGATGAAGGGCGCGACGATGCCGCCCAGGCCGTAGACGTAGAGGTTGCGGCTGAGCAGCTTGGAGGCGCTGGAGGGCCGGTAGCGCACGCCGCGCAGGGCCAGCGGGATCAGCGCGATGATCACCAGCGCGTTGAAGACGACGGCGGACAGGATCGCCGACTGCGGGCTGGTCAGGCGCATGATGTTGAGCGCGTCCAGGCCCGGGTACACCGCGGCGAACATCGCGGGAATGATCGCGAAGTACTTGGCGATGTCGTTGGCGATCGAGAACGTGGTCAGCGCGCCACGCGTGATCAGCAACTGCTTGCCGATCTCCACGATCTCGATGAGCTTGGTCGGGTTGGAGTCGAGGTCCACCATGTTGCCCGCCTCCTTGGCGGCGCTGGTGCCGGTGTTCATGGCCACGCCGACGTCCGACTGCGCGAGCGCGGGGGCGTCGTTGGTGCCGTCGCCGGTCATGGCGACCAGGCGGCCGCCCTCCTGCTCCCTCTTGATCAGGGCGAGCTTGTCCTCCGGCGCGGCCTCGGCGAGGAAGTCGTCCACGCCCGCCTCGTCGGCGATCGCCCTGGCGGTCAGCGGATTGTCACCGGTGATCATGACGGTGCGGATGCCCATGCGACGCATCTCGTCGAACCGCTCGCGCATGCCCTGCTTGACGACGTCCTTGAGGTGGATGACGCCGAGCACGCGGCCCTTCTCGGCCACGACCAGCGGGGTGCCGCCCGAGCCCGAGATCCCGTCCACGATGTGGCCGACCTCGTCGGTCGGGTGGCCGCCGTGGTCGCGGACCCACTTCATGACGGCGGTGGCCGCGCCCTTGCGGACCTGCCTGCCGTCGAGGTCGACGCCCGACATGCGGGTCTGCGCGGTGAACGGTATCCAGTGGGCGTGGGCCAGCTCGCCCGGCTCCCGCTCCCGCAGGCCGTACGCCGTCTTGGCGTACACCACGATCGAGCGGCCCTCGGGCGTCTCGTCGGCCAGGCTGGACAGCTGTGCCGCCCGCGCCAGCTCCACCTCTGGCACCCCTGCGACCGGCACGAACTCCGAGGCCTGCCGGTTGCCCAGCGTGATGGTGCCGGTCTTGTCCAGCAGCAGCGTGCTCACGTCGCCCGCGGCCTCGACCGCGCGGCCCGACATGGCCAGCACGTTGCGCTGGACCAGCCGGTCCATGCCCGCGATGCCGATCGCCGACAGCAGCGCGCCGATCGTGGTCGGGATCAGGCAGACCAGCAGCGAGACCAGCACCACACCCGTCACGCCGTCACCGGTCAGCGCCGCCGAGTCGGGGACACCGGGGTTGACCGTCTTGGCGTAGATCGCGAAAGGCTGCATGGTGACAGTGGCGACCAGGAAGATGATCGTCAGCGCGGCCAGCAGGATGTTGAGCGCGATCTCGTTCGGCGTCTTCTGCCGGTTCGCGCCCTCGACCAGGGAGATCATCCGATCGATGAAGCTCTCTCCCGGCTTCTGCGTGATCCGTACGATGATCTTGTCGGACAGCACCTTGGTGCCACCGGTCACCGCCGACCTGTCACCGCCCGACTCCCGGATCACCGGCGCGGACTCACCCGTGATCGCCGACTCGTCGACGCTCGCGATGCCCTCGACGACGTCGCCGTCTCCGGGGATGGTCTCCCCCGCTTCGACGACCACGAAGTCGCCCAGCTTCAGCTCGGGCGCGCCGACGGTGTCCCACTCCGTGGAGGTGCGGCTCCTCAGGCGGCGGGCCGTGGTGTCGCGCTTGGCGGCGCGCAGCGTCGCCGCCTGCGCCTTGCCCCTGCCCTCGGCGACCGCCTCGGCCAGGTTGGCGAACACGACCGTCAGCCAGAGCCAGACCACGATCGCCCAGGCGAAGAACGACGGGTCGAGGACCGCCAGGACGGTGGTGAACACCGCGCCGATCTCCACGATCAGCATCACGGGGTTGCGCCAGAGCGTGACGGGGTTCAGCTTGACGATCGCGTCCGGCAGCGACCTGACGAGCTGTTTGGGATCGAGCAGGCCGCCACCGACCTTGTTCCTCTTGGGTGAGGGAGCGTTCTCCGGCGCCTCTGCCAGGTGGGTCGTCATGACAGGAGTCCTTCCGCGAGGGGGCCGAGCGCCAGAGCCGGGAGGAAGGTCAGCGCGACCACGATGATCGTCACGCCGACGACCATGCCGACGAACTGCGGCCTGTGGGTCGGCAGCGTGCCCGCCGACTCGGGCACCGGCGCCCGCTTGGCCAGCGAGCCGGCCAGCGCGAGCACGAAGATGATCGGCAGGAAGCGGCCGAGCGCCATGCACAGGCCGAGCGCCACGTCGTACCACGGGGTGTTCACGGTGACCCCGCCGAAGGCGGAGCCGTTGTTGTTCGAGGCGCTGGTGAAGGCGTAGAGGATCTCGGAGAAGCCGTGCGGCCCGGCGTTCAGCCTGGCCGCCAGGCCCGCCTCGTTGCCCATGGCCACAGCCGTGCCGACCAGCACCAGGATCGGGGTGACCAGGAAGTACAGCGAGGCCAGCTTGATCTCTCGGGCGCCGATCTTCTTGCCGAGGTACTCGGGCGTCCTGCCGACCATGAGGCCGGCGACGAACACGGTGATCACGGCCAGGACGAGCATGCCGTACAGGCCCGCGCCCACGCCGCCGGGAGCGACCTCGCCCAGCATCATGTTGAACAAGGTCATCATGCCGCCGAACGCGGTGTAGGAGTCGTGGGCGGAGTTCACGGCGCCCGTCGAGGTGAGCGTGGTCGAGGCGGCGAACGTCGCGGAGTTGGCGACGCCGAAGCGCACGTCCTTGCCCTCCATGGCGGCGCCGATCGCCTGCGGGACGGTGCCCCCCGCCCGCAGCTCGAACACGTTGGTGAGCGCGACGCTCGCGACGGCGATCGTGGCCATCACCGCGAGGATCGCGTAACCCTGGCGGACCTGGCCGACCATCCTGCCGAAGGTGCGGGTCAGGCCGAACGGGATGACCAGGATCAGGAAGATCTCGAACCAGTTGGTCCAGGAGGTGGCGTTCTCGAACGGGTGGGCCGAGTTGGTGTTGTAGAAGCCGCCGCCGTTGGTGCCCAGCTCCTTGATGACCTCCTGGCTGGCCACCGGGCCGCCGGTCATGTTCTGCGTGCCGCCGGCGAGCGTGGTGATCTCGTGTGGGCCTGCGAAGTTCTGCACCAGGCCGCCCGCCACGAGGATCAGCGCACCGACGAACGCGATGGGCAGCAGGATGCGCACGGTCCCGCGCACCAGGTCGACCCAGAAGTTGCCGATGGTGTCGGCCCCCCTGCGGGCGAAACCGCGCACCAGCGCGATCGCCACGGCCATGCCGACCGCGGCCGAGACGAAGTTCTGTACGGCGAGCGCCGCCATCTGCACCAGGTGGCCCATGGTGTTCTCGCCCGCGTAGGCCTGCCAGTTGGTGTTGGTGACGAAGCTGATCGCGGTGTTCCACGCGAGGTGGCCGGGCACCGGCGCGAAGCCGAGCGACAGCCACAGCTTGTCCTGCAGGCGCTGCATGCCGTACACGAACAGGATCGAGACGAGCGAGAAGGCCAGCAGGCTGCGGGCGTAGACGGCCCACCGCTGCTCGGCGTCGGCGCGGACGCCCAGCAGCCGATAGATGAAGCGCTCGACCACGGTGTCCTTGGCGCCGGTGTAGACCCGGTACATGTGGTCGCCGAGCGGCTTGTACGCCACGGCCAGCGCGATGGCCAAGGAGGCGATGAAGACCCAGCCCATCAGAAGCGCTCCGGGAAGAGCAGGGCCGCGATCATGAAGATCACCACGACGACGGCCACGATCAGGCCGGTGGCGTTGACGGCGCTCACAGGCGCTCCACCGCCTTGACGACAAGCCCGAAGATCACGAAGATCGCGATCGTCAGGGCGACGAAGATGACGTCAGCCATCCCCACTCCTCAGGTCCGAATATTGCTTTCCTGGTCAGCAAATCGGGGGATTTGAGGAGTTTTGCCGTTCTTGACGGGTTCCATACGGCAAGGCGCCGAGTATTGACACGATCCTTACGTCATGCGTGCCGTTGACGAGAGGCGGCGATGCCGTCGAGATCGCTCGCCCCGCTCAAAAACACAAGCCGGGACCCGGCCCCTTAAGGGACCAGATCCCGGCTCGTGTCGCGCGAATCGTCAGACGACGGGAACGATGTTCTCCGCCTGCGGGCCCTTCTGGCCCTGCGTGACGTCGAAGCTGACCTTCTGGCCCTCCTGGAGCTCGCGGTAGCCCTGGGTGGCGATGTTGGAGTAGTGGGCGAAGACGTCAGCGCCGCCGCCGTCCTGCGCGATGAAGCCGAAACCCTTTTCGGCGTTGAACCACTTCACGACGCCAGTTGCCATGTCGATCTCCCTCGATAGGCGCAGTAATGAAACCCGTACGTCACGGGCCCACGTCGCCGCAATGACCCATCCGGAAATGACCGGCTAAAACAAATGCGCCTGGGGGTTACATCCCGTCAGGCGCACACAACGTTCATGGGTACCAGAACTGCAACACCAATAAATTTAGCACGTACCCCGGCTGCTGCGACACGCGCTTGCGGGTCGTTTTTCTCCTCCGGCAGGATCCGCCCGGGCGCGTATAGCAGGCTCCACGCGAGAGGGGTCAATCCCCCTGGGGAGGCGTAAGCTGGGCTCACCTGGGACATTCCGTATGTCGGCAGCCGCGTCGGCGTCGCCTCAGGCACAGTCGGCGCTGTACGCCGGAGACGGGCGGCACGTCTGATGCCGAACCACGACTTGCACATCGTACGCACCCTGCCCCCGCCCGAGCCGACGCCGACAGCCCGGATCCATCTGGAACCGACCCTCACCCGCGACGGGAACCTCGACGGAGCATGGTGGCCTCGCTCGACGGAGCTGTGCGCCGAGCTCCCCGCCCTCGTCAGCGCGCTCGACGCCCTGCTCGGCCCCATCCTGCGGGTCAGGCTCGACCTGGCCGCCTGGGACGACGTTCCCGCCCACCTCATGATCGACGGCCGGTTCCTCCGGGTCAGCGGCTTCCCTGAGACCGCCGACACGATCAGGCTGATCCGTGGTGACCAGGACGGCTTCCAACTCCTGGTGATCCCACCGGACACCGCCTCGTCGATGGCCGCCGCCGCGATGCGGACCGCGGCGCGCACCGGCAACACCCTGTCCGCGACGGAGATCCTCTCTCATTGCCGCCCGTTCCACCCGGCACCGGCGCCCGACATCGCGATACGCCCCTACCGGTCCTCCGACCAGGCGGCCGTGCTGGCGCTGGTCGAGGCCGACCACCTGCCGGGCCAGCCCATCTGCTCGCCCGAGGTGCTCGACGAGGCCATCGAGGGAACGTGCCGCCGCGACCCCGCCCCCTGGGCGCAGTTCGACAGGCCGAGAACCGAGGTGATGGTGGACGCCGACAGCCAGGTGCTCGGCGCCGTGTCCTACGCGGTTCGCAGGGACACCGGCGAAGGACTGATCCTGTGGTTGCACGGCCGCGAGATCCTGGTCGTCGTCGAGGCGCTCGTCTCCCACGCCCTTGAGGAACTGAGCGGCAGGCGGACCGTCCACGCCTTCATGTCCGGCCTCGGTCTCGGCCCCTCGGCCCTTCCTTCCGGACGCCGGCCCGTGACACGCAAGGTGCTGGAGCACGCCGGGTTCTCCGGCCGGAACTCGTGGCGGTACCTGCGTCGTGTCACGCCAGAGGCCTGCCTTCCTGAGACGACCCACCCGCCCGTCGAGGTGGTCCGCAGCACGGCCCCGCTCGGCTGGTGGCTGAGGAGCCACGACGACGACCTCTCCGCCGAAGTCGTCGCCCAGACGCCGGTGGGAGACGTCGGCGTCCTTTGGTGGTTCGGCGCGGACGCCCTCCACACGGACGAGACGTTCGAGCGGGCGATGCTGTACGAGGCCATCACGCTCCTGCGCAGGCACGGCGCGTCGGAGACGGTCCTCTACGCCGACGACAAGCAGGCCGACGGGCACCCGACCTGGGCGGTGTTCGTCGATGCCGGTTTCGTGGAGATCGACCATCTCGTCTCGTACGCCAAGCGGGGCGCCACCACGATCACGGTCGGCGGTGAGGCCTACTGAGACGAGCGACTCGCGGCCGCCGCCCGCCGGACGTCCACCGTCCGAGCAGGTAGGCTGGCGCGACCGAGGACATCGTGCACGCCGGCGCACCGGCCCGGCGTCGCCGCGGCGATAGACAGAGCATCGGTCTCACTCGAGCACCGAGACGGGCTTGGCCAGCATGACATCGGCACTTCTCGCGCCCACCGCCACCGTCGTCCACCTGCGCGGCGTCATCGACATCTTCTCCAGCAACGCCCTGCGCCAGCGGCTGCTCCGGCTCCTGCCGACCAGCGAGGGCACCCTGATCTGCGACCTTTCGTGCGCCTCGTTCGACGACGTCTCCGGTCTCGGCGTGCTGGTCGGAGCACGACGCCGCGCCAGGTCCATGGGCATCCTGCTCGCCCTGGCCGCGCCGAACCCGTACACCGCCGAGCTCCTGCGAACCACGGGCCTGGGCCCCGGCTTCCTCATCTACGAGTAGGACGGGTCGCGCTCCAGGAGTGGTCAGGCCCAGCGGCCGTCGCCGGGTCCCGTCGGCAGCCGGTCGGCCCGCTCGATCCGGCCGGGCACGCTCAGGCCGCCGTCAGGAGCGCGCGGGCCACGTCGGCGGTGGCCGAGGAGGTCACGGTCGAGGTGTAGCCGTCGCGCAGCGAGGCGTCCAGGTCCTTGAGCCCGTTGCCGCTGAGCGTGATCACGACCCGCCGGCCGAGCTCCAGCCTGCCCTTGGCGTGCAGGTCGAGCAGGCCCGCGATCCCGGCCGCCGAGGCGGGCTCGGCGAAGACGCCGTCACGGCGGGCGACCTCCCGGTAAGCGTCGAAGATCTGCTCGTCGGTCACGGCGGCGATCAGCCCGCCGGACTCGTCGCGGGCGGCGACGGCGCCGTCCCACGTGGCGGGGTTGCCCACGCGGATCGCGCTCGCCTCGGTCTCCGGGGCCGCGACCGGCGCGCCGTGCACGAGCGGGGCCGCGCCGGCCGCCTGGAAGCCCCACATGCGCGGGAGCCGGCCGGCCAGGCCCGCGGCCTGGTAGGTCTGGTAGCCGCGCCAGGTGGCGGTGATGTTCCCACCGTTGCCCACGGGCTAGCACGATCCTGTTTCCGACCGAGGAACCTGCGCGGCACAGGACGGACGAGCGGGCGGGGTGACAAGACCTCCGGCCGCGAGGCGGTCGAGGCGCGCAGGCCGCGTCAGGCGAGTTCCGACGGCTCCCGCTGGGCCTCGGCGAGGACTTCGTGGATGACGTGGCGGGCGTTGGCGGCGATGCCGGGGTTGGTGCGGTGGTAGTACGGGAGCTGGATCAGGGCCATGGACAGGGCCCAGCCGCGGCCGCGTGCCCACATCGCGTCATCGGCGCCCACGGCGGCGCGGAAGACCGGGCGGGCTTGCGCGGGCAGCAGGTTCCAGGCGGGGAGCAGGTCGCAGGCCGGGTCGCCGACGCCCATGCATCCGAAGTCGAGGACGGCGCTCAGGCGGCCCTGATCGACCAGGAGGTTGCCCGGCATCAGGTCGGAATGGGACCAGGTGGGCGCCCTGACCAGTCCGGGGTCTTCAGGGCGGCGTCCCAGGCCCGGATGGCCGCCTCCGTGTCGATGAATCCGCGCAGCTCGTCGATCGCGGCCCGGGTCGAGGTGTCGAGTGCCGCCAGCGGGCCACCCCGGTAGGCGGGCGGGGCTCCCGCGGGGTCGATCCGCCGCAGCGCGGTGATGAAGGCCGCCAGGTCCTCGGCCAGCAGGTCGGGATGAGGCAGGGCGTTGACGACGGGATTCTCACCCTCCAGCCAGGGGCAGACGGTCCAGTGCCATGGGTAGCCCTCGGCGGGTTCTCCGGTCTCCAGGACCGCGGGGACGGCCACGGGCAGGAGCGGCGCGAGCCTGGGCAGCCACTGGCGTTCGGCCACCGCGTCCTTGACGCCTCCCTTCACGCGGGGGAGGCGGACGGACAGGTCGTCGCCTAGCCGGTAGACCGCGTTGACCGTGCCCGAGGAAGGGAAGGGCTCGATGGGCAGCTCGGCCCAGCGGGGGAACTGGCCGGCGAGCAGCCTGCGGACGAGGTCCGCGTCGATGTCCGGCTCATTCGCGTGCATCTTGCCAGAGGTCATGGACGCCTTCCGCGGGCCTGGGCGGCTGTTCGAAGGTCAATACGAGCGTCAGCCGACGGTCCGCGTCAACTCGTGCGCTCCAGGACGACCACCGGGATCTCCCTGCTCGTCCTGACCGCGTAGGTGTAATAGATCGGCCGCCACAGGTCAGGCTTCTGGCATGCGTATGGGGAGAGCGCGGACGGCAGGCGCGGCGGTGGATGGAGGGCGACCTCGCCTACTACCGCAAGGGACTCGACGACTTCATGGATCTGCACGCCGAGCCCTAGCGATCAGGCGAAGCGGCTGACGACCTTGTCGAAGACCGCGCGTTCCTCCGGCTTGGGCGCGTAGCAGACGATCTCGTCGAAGCCGATCGCCTCGTAACGGTCCACCATCCTCGCGAAGTCGTCGACCGAGGCCCACGGCGTGATCGAGCCGTACGCGAGCAGGATCCTGCGCACCTGCCCCGGCTGCCTGCCGCGCTCGCCGCAGAGCGCGTCGAGGGTCCTGCCACGCTCGACCGAGGCCTGGTAGAAGTCGTCCTCGGCGGCCGCTCCTGTGAACGTCACCCACGCGTCGGCGTGGTCGGCCACCACGGCGAGCCCCTTCGGCCCGTTGGCGGCGACGATGAGCGGGACGCGCGACTGGACGGGCGCAGGGGACAGCGCCGCGCCGGAGTAGGGGTAGTGCGGGCCTTCGTGGTCGCTCGTGTCGCCCGACAGCAGCCGGTCGACCGCGCCGACGAACTCACGCAGGCGCTCCGCCCGCTCCCTGGGGTTCCAGAACGGCACCCCGGCCATGGCGTGGTCGGCGGGCCACAGGCCGGAGCCGATGCCGAGCTCGAACCGCCCCGCCGACACGTGGTCGATGCTCACCGCCTGCTTGACCAGCACGGTCGGCCGCCGGTAGGCCATGTTGCCGATCAGCAGGCCGACCCTGATCCGCGTCGTGGTCGCCGCCCACGCGGCGATGATCGTGGGCCCGTCGTGCACGGGTGTGGCGGCGTTACGCGAATTGAGCAGGTTGTCGCCCGTCCACAACCCGTCGAACCCCGACTCCTCGGCGATCCGCGCCCATTGGCTCGCCTCCTCCCAGGTGCCAGGGTTGACCTTGAGGCCGAAACGCATGGGGGTCCCCTCTCGCCGAGATCTGCCGCGACCAGTGTCGCCCATGCCGAACGATCGCGACGAAGGAGCCCGTACGGCCGGCGGCCAAGGACCCCGCCGTCCGCCGCACTCACCTCGACCGCAGAAACCCGACGGCCCGCGTGGACCGCATGGACCGCGCGGGACGCACTGCGCGGGACGCAGAGGGCCGCGCGGGCTCGCGGCGGGGGTTGACCCGGGGTCCGCTCCATCTCCTAGGGTGTCTGGGCGACGCCCGGATCACCGGGCCCCCCGTCGAAGGATCGTGATCATGCGTTACCGCACCCTGGGTGGCACCGGTATGGAGGTGAGCGTCCACTGCCTCGGGACCATGATGTTCGGCGCTGTCGGCAACCCCGACCACGACGACTGCGTCCGCGTCATCCACGCCGCCCTCGACCAGGGCGTCAACTTCGTCGACACCGCGGACATGTACTCCGCGGGCGAGTCCGAGGTGATCGTGGGCAAGGCGCTCAAGGACCGCCGTGACGACGTGGTGCTCGCCACCAAGGTGCACTTCCCGATGGGCCAGGGCCCCAACAGGGGCGGCAACTCCAGGCGCTGGATCATCAAAGAGGTCGAGCAGAGCCTGAGGCGCCTCCAGACCGACTGGATCGACCTGTACCAGATCCACCGCCCCGACCACAGGACCGACATCGAGGAGACGCTGTCGGCGCTGACCGACCTCGTGCGTGACGGCAAGATCCGCGCGTTCGGCTGCTCGACGTTCCCCGCCGAGGAGATCGTCGAGGCGCATCACGTCTCCGACCGCCGCGCCCTGCACCGGTTCAGGACCGAGCAGCCGCCGTACTCGCTGCTCGCCCGCGGGGTCGAGTCGTCAGTGCTGCCCGTATGCCTGCGGTACGGCATGGGCGTGCTGACCTGGAGCCCGCTCGCCTCGGGATTCCTGTCGGGCGCGTACAGGAAGGGCAGGAGCGTCGACCTGTCCACCGGCCGGCCCGCGCTCACGCCCGCCCGCTTCGACCCCTCGCTCCCGCAGAACGCGGCCAAGTACGACGCCGTCGAGCAGCTGATCGAGGTGGCCTCCAGCATCGGCTGCTCGCTCGCCGAGCTCGCCGTGGCCTTCGTGGTCGCGCACCCCGCCGTCACCTCCGTGATCACCGGGCCACGGACCATGCGTCACCTGGACGAGCTGCTGAAGGGCGCTTCGCTCGTCCTCGACGACGAGACTCTCGACCGGATCGACGCCATCGTGCCGCCGGGGACCAACGTCTACCACCCCGACGGCGTGTGGCGTCCGCCGTCGCTGGCCGACGCCGCGCGCCGCCGCCGCCCACTCGCGGAGCGCGCCGCGGCCGAATGACCCGGCCCCGAACGGCAAGGCCTTCACCGGGATCAGCACACCGGCGAGAGCGATGAGGTAGGCGTCCGCCGCCCATGCGGCGGCGGACGGCGCGATGCTGTAGAGCAGGGCGAGAGGTTCCGCGATCGCGTTCAAGACGGTCGCGTTCGTCGCGAACAGGAGCGCCGCGAGAGTGAAGGAGGTAAGCGTCAACCAACGTCTGATCATGGGACAGACCGTAGGAAAGAACACTTGACGATCACTTACACCGCCTGTCAGGCCCCGGTGGGCGCCAGGGGACGGGGCTAAGCACCGCCGGTCAGGGACCTGTGGGGCGCCAGGGCACGGGGCTGGACAGGACCATCGAGCTGGACGGCGTGCCGTACGCCGCGAGCCTGTCGATCAGCGACTCGAAGTCCTCCATCGTGGGCACCGCGACCCGCAGCACGCAGCACGCCCCGCCGGTCACCCTGTGCACCTCGAAGATGTCGGCCGAGTCGAGCATCTCAGGGTGGCGCAGCACGCACCCGGGTCCGTAGCAGGACATCGTGACCAGCGCGACCACGCTGCGGCCCGTGTGCCTGGGGTCGACGTACGCGCGGTAGCCACCGATGACGCCCGACTCCTCCAGCTTGCGCACCCGCTCGGCGACCGCGGGCGGCGACAGGTGCACCCGGCGCGAGAGCTCGCTGAAGGACAGCCGCGCGTCGGCCTGCAGTTCACCCAGCAACAACCAGTCCAGATCGTCCACTTTCACTTCCAAAGGCTTCAAGGCGAAATCCGCGACGAGTATGCGGGTAAACAGCCTAAGGACCGTTCGATCGGCATTCCACCTCAAGGGCCGCGAAGGCAGGATGGGCGGTATGGAAGTCATGCCGATGACCGCCGTCGATAGGGACGAGAGAGCCGAGGCCAACGGCGGTGCGCCGACGCTCGAGTTCGACCGTCGCGTGCCGTACGACCGGTATGTTCGCGCGAGCACGCTGCACACGCTGCAGCGGACGTTGAGCGACGACCCCGGCGAGATGTCCTTCCTGATGATCAGCCAGATCATGGAGCTGTACTTCGGGCTGATTCGCTTCGAGCTGCGCCAGGCCCAGAGCCTGCTGCGTGACGACGACGTGTGGGGCGCGCTGGCGCCGCTGCGCAGGGCCGCGCTGCACCTGGACGGGCTCAACGCCGCATGGCGCGGGCTGCGCTGGATGACCCCCGCCGAGTTCAACCGCTTCAGGGACCTGCTGGGTGAGGGATCGGGCTTCCAGTCCGCGATGTACCGGCACCTGGAGTTCGCGCTGGGGCTCAAGACCGAGTCGCTGATCCGGCCGTTTAAGCGTCAGCCCGAGATCTACGCCGAGCTGGTGGACAGCCTGGAGTCACCGTCGCTGTGGGACGAGGTGATCGCGCTGCTGGAGCGCCGCGGCCTGACCGACGGCGGCGAGGGCGTGGTCGACGCGTGGGTGTCGATCTACGGCGACACCGGGCCCGGCAACTACCTGCGCATGCTCGGCGAGGCGCTGGCGGACGTCGCCGAGGGCTTCGCCGACTGGCGGTACCAGCATCTGCAGGCCGTACGGCGAGCGATGGGCGCCAAGGCCGGCAGCGGCGGGTCGGCGGGGCTGGTCTGGCTGGAGCGCAGCATGGCGCGCACGGTCTTCCCCGAGCTGTGGACCGCCCGCACCTTCATCTAGCACCCCAGGAACGCCCAGCGACCACCGCATGATCTCGGGTGATCATGCGGTGGCCGGCTCTCGTGCGCCCTGGGCAGGCGAGAGCGGGAGTGTTAGCTCGGCGGGGTCAGCTCGTAGAACGCCTCGCAGTTGCCGGGCCACTCGTCGTTGCCGCGTTCACCGGGCACGGGGTAGACCCTGCACGCGGAATGCGCGATCCTGCCCTCGCCGTTGCGGACGGTCACGTGCAGGATGGGGCCCGAGGCCGCCAGCGCGACAGCGACGGCGTCGCCGGGGTAGTACTCCACCGACGACACGTCATGCCACTCGGGGTTGGTCCGTGGGTCGCGAACGAGAGTCCTGCCGTCGCTCGTCACCGTGGCGACGAACTTGGAGTCCTTGATGAAGACGGTGGCGACGCTGCCACCAGGGCCCTCCGGCCCTCTATCGCCCGCGGGGCCCTTCGGGCCCTGCGAACCCTTGGGACCCTGCGGACCCCTGAGACCCTGCGGCCCCCTGAGACCCTGCGGACCGCGGCGCCCGGCCTTGCAGCGGCAGTGGTGACGACCGTGGTGGTGGCGGTGGCAGCAGCGCCCGAAGTGGCGCCGACCCCAGCAGCCGCCCCCTCGGCAGCTCAGCGACTTCTCCCAGGAGAGGACCGCCGGCTGTGCGGCGGTCTGGACTCCGGCGGTAACAGCGCTTGACGCACCCCACGCCTGGGCGGAGGGCAGGAGCAGGGCACCCATGGCGAGGGCGGCCAGCGTCAGCTTGCGAACACTTCCGCGACGTTGCGGAAGGCCGGTCTGTATCGTCATTTTTGTCCATTTCGTGTCATGCATGGCCTTCAGAAGTAGCGAGCTTCGTGAAGGCCTGGGTAGCGACGATCTACCCCGCGCATGGTCAGGTCAGCCGCCCCCGATCTCCATATGACCTCCAAGACTCGATACTCAAAAAGAAAGAGCCACATACACGCGAAATCGCACTATTAGTAGTTGAATCGCAGTTCCCGGTCTAACGAGGCTGGATGGCTTATAGCGCTATAACGTGAGATAACCGCCACCGTAATCGTCCGGAGTGACGGATCTCCTGCGCCACCCGCCCGCCCCGATCCGCCGGCTCGTCTGGCCCGATGGCCGGAGTCGGTCTCGCAGAAGATCGCGAACGTCAAGAAAGTCGCCGCTCCTCAACTCCGCGAAACACGACGAACAGCGCCTAATGAGGTCATTCATGACACGGACCAGGGCTTTAGCCAGGCCATAGACGCGAAATGCGGGCGTCGTGGCACAAACCACGACGCCCGCGGCTCCGGGCGTACACCAAGGGGCGCATGGCCTCCATGGAGGAGATTCAGGAAGTCCTGAGCATGGGCTCGAAGGTTGTGCACTCGCGCCTGCCGTCCAGCATCCTGAACGCTCGCCGGATGGACGGCCGGTGTCGCCGGCAGTTCATGTCCATTCTGCGGATGAGTCGACGATCCGCATTCGGACCGACGCCCTTCATGAACTGCTCGGCGTCCTGTTACTGCTGGTTGACGCTGACGTTGCAGCCCGTCGACTCGTTGTTGGCGGACGTCATCGGGCCGATGGGGATGAGGGCGACGGTGATATCGCCGATACCGCGGTTGCCGCACACGGCAGTGTTCCCGGACACCGTGGAGACGTTCAGTTCGGTCTCATTCGACTTGGGCCACTCGTCCGCCTGAGCCGGAGTGACAAAAGCCACGCCGGCGAGCCCTGCAATCACTGCGCCACTGACTAGAAGCTGCTTGAGCATCTTAATTCCCCGATTGATCTCGATTCCATAGCTCAGCCTTACCGCTTGAAGGCTGGCCATTAGCTATTAGACCTGCATGTAGCACCAGAGGCAATCGAATGACGGCAAAGAAGTCTCAATCTCTCATCAACACGTTTTCGAGGGGCAAGTCCGATATATAGGACATACTTGATGAAGGCGATTATATTGTGTCCATTTCACCGCGCCGCCGCACAGGAGGGCCATCAGGGAGCCGACGGCCCGGTCATCACTCCCTGCAAGGGCGAGAACCAGCCGGAATCCCAGAAGCGGCCAATCGATCACACGCCCGTCTACGCGGCCCGGACCAACCCGCGAACACCCCAGCTCAAAAGCTGGCGGATTCACCACAAGGTCGCTGTCGCCCCGGAAAAGGCCGGCCACATATGCAAAGGCATCGCCGTCCGGAGCCACCAGGTATCCCAAGAATGGAAAAAGGCTTAGCGCACTCGGCGAGTCGGTGTCCGACCGCCATCCCCGAAGAGGGTTTGGTGTTTCTTTACGCCGGCCATGGGGCGATTGGCTTGCTCTTCGTGAGACGCGTAGGTCTACTTGCTAGGGCTCACCCTTCTGGGATACGAGCTGAATCCTCAGACCGAGTTCGATCGGGAGTTTTAAATGCTCAAGAGACTCGCATTTGGCGGAGCCCTGTTCGCAGCGTTGGCCGGCGTGGCTTTTGCCTCTCCGGCTCAGGCGGAGACGCCTCGGCCGAACGACTCCAACACGGCCAAGGCGCACGGAAACGTGATTGTGTGCGGCAACAGTGCGGTTGGCGACATCATCGCCGTCGTCGGAGCCCTCGCTCCGGTGTCGTTCGTCAAGCAGCAGCCCGTGGACTGCAGTATTCGGGTCCTCCAGAACCAGGGCGAGAACCAGGGCTAGGACCAGCACGAGGACTAGGAACTGCTGCGATCAGTGGCTAGCACGAATGAGGCTACAAAGGTCGGTGTTGAAAATGCTCGCCAGGACGGGCAACGGTCACCGATCTGCTGTCCGGCGTGAGGGTGATGAACCTTTCGCCGGACCTGGCCTGCTGCATTAGCCTCAGGCTTTCGCGGTGAATGTGCCCGAAGCCGATTGTTTTATCTGACAAAACGTCTTTGAACGTGCCCCCTCACACAAACGCAGGCCCGGATCGGGCACTCTCCCGCGCAACGTCATCGCCGATCTCCAGCCTCGCCTCAGGTGGTGACTGCCTGGCCGACATCGCGCTGGGCGCGCCCAGCCCGAACCATGCGGCCCGCAGTCTCGTCT
Organism: Nonomuraea sp. NPDC049152; assembly: GCF_040648355.1. Classification (NCBI taxonomy): domain Bacteria; kingdom Bacillati; phylum Actinomycetota; class Actinomycetes; order Streptosporangiales; family Streptosporangiaceae; genus Nonomuraea; species Nonomuraea sp. NPDC049152. Next base: position 65,405 of record NZ_JBEZDO010000019.1, read on the forward strand.
CCCGCCCGAGCGACCGACCGGCCATCGACTCAGCTCAAGCGTTGACAGCCATCCGCCTCGCTCCGGCTCAGCTGCCTCAGCGCAGGTCCTGATCCGCGCCGACTCCGGTGGCGGCACCCGTGATTTCCTCACCTGGTTGACCCGGTCCGGCCAACCTGCCGCTACACGACTTCACCCCGAACCAGCTGTGGTGTTAACTCGTCGCGCCGGCCTGGAGCCCCTGGCCTGGATGCAGATCCTCGTCCTGAACGGCACCACCGCGCCTGTTCGCCGTGACCGGCCGACTCATCCGCAGCGGTCGACGGCTACGACTTCACATCACCGCACCATGGCCCTGGCTCCGAGACATCCCCATCGCCCTCGACCGGCTACAGCGCTCCATGCGACGGGACCAGCACCGCATCGCCCCGACGGGTGAGAGGACAGACGAGCTGAGCTGTGGAACCCGCCCACCCGGTCCGACCGCCGGGCAGAACACGCTGACCACGACGCGGACGTCACCTCAGCCGCAAAGTAATCCACATTGCATTTGGATATGCCAAATTCTTTGGCGGGCGCCGGTCCAGGCCAGCGGCTTTCTCACTTCATGGGATCGTTCGACCCGGCATGAACACGTCCGGCCATCGTCTTATGGTTAAGGAACACTCTGAGAGGCTTAGTGTTTCTTTACGACGGTCTCGCGCTTATTAGCTTGCTCTCCGCGTGACGTGTGGGTCTACTTGCTAGCGGCTCTCCCCTTTTGGGATAAGAGCTGATCCTCAGAACGAGATCGATCAGGAGTTCAGATGCTCAAGAAGCTCGCACTTAGCGGGGCCGTGCTGGCTGCGTTCGCCGGCCTGGCTCTTGCTACTCCGGCTCAGGCTGACACGTGGCCCAAGTCGCGCGAGAGCGACCAGAACGTCTCCACGGTGTCCGGGAACCTCGCCGTGTGCGGTAACCGTGGCATTGGCGATATCTCCATCGTCGCCATCACGCTCAACCCGGTTACCTTCGCCGACCGCGAGCCGGTGGACTGCAACGTTAAGGTCGACCAGGACTAATGCTTGTCCTGGATCGGTAGGAAACCAGATTGAGCACGGGGGCCGGTACTCAAGCCGGCCCCCTGTGCGTCTTCGTCGCCGTCTGACGTTAATACACCGCATCCTTCGCTGGAACCTGTCCAGCGCTCCGGCTTCACCACCGCCCGTTCGGACGGGTCGTGATACAACCCGAGCACATCGACGGCCTTCTCCACAAACAGCGGACCGGCCGACAACTTGACCGTCTCGCTCCGGTGCGGCTTGAGCTCAAAGTGCCGCCAGAGCCGGCCGATGGTCGACTTACGCTGGTTGTCCTTGCCCTCCGCACAGGCCGGCACGATCTTCGAGCGCAACCCCACGACCCGCGAGGACTTCGCGCGCCGTGCCCACGGATATCTCCAACTCCCGCGGCACCTGCGCGTTGTCGGCCCCTGGCTCAGCACACACCAACACGATCTACGGTCGGATCGCCAAACTCGACGTCCCCACCCGACATGCCGATCAGCCGTGTCCGCTCAGCTTCGCTCAGGGGATCTCCGCCGCGCCCAAGGCCCTCTTCACCGCCCCGGACCTGCCGCCTGATGTGGATCGCCTGGACGGCGTGCGGGAACCGTCAGCGGGCCTTGACCCGGCAAGCCACGCGGTTCCTCTGTCTGGCCACGGTGATCGACCAGTATGCGCGGCTGGCGGGATGGCCGATCGCCGAGCGCAGGCGCGCCGACCTAGTCGTTGACGCGGCGCATGCCGCGACTGTCGTTCGCGCGAGGCTGGACATGGCGATCTTCCAATCTGATAGTGCCCAGGACGCCTCTCGGCAGTTCACCGGGGCCTGGCGGCAGTGGAGCGTGCGCCAGTCGATAGGTGTGGTGGGCAGCAGCGCCGACTACGCCGAGGCCCTTCGACGCCACGCTGCAACGCGACACCTTGCAATGCGCTCACGGTTGGTCATGTCGGCGGCGTTCACCGGGGTGAGTCTTGCCATTCCGGGGCAGGTGGGGATGCCTTGGCCGAACGACCCCGATGCGGCCGAGCAGTACGGAAACGTCACTGTGCGCGGCAACACTGGAATCAACCCCGCCTCGGCGCTCCGGTGACTGCGCCGAAAGTCCGCAGGTCGACTGCGGTATTCATGCCTACAGGACCAGAGCGAGGGCCAGGACTGAGAACTACTGCGATCGGGTGTGCGGCACGGATGGCCCCACAAGGTCGGTGTTCGAGGACCCCAACGCGTCGGCCGATCTGTAAACACTTGGTGCTGTTGGAGTTGATGGACATCATATTATCGATAAAGCGTGTACTCGCATACTCGGGCGGCCGGTCTGCAAATCGCCGCCGATCCGTCCGGCAGCTTCTCCTTTTGGCACCGTTCGACCAGAAGTACGCTCGGCTTAATACGCCTCGCCATCATCTTCAAGGTAAGCAATACGCCGAGAGGTTTGGTTTTTCTTTACATCAACAACGGGGTTATCAGCTTGCTCTCGGTGCGACGCGTCGGTCTACTTGCTTACCGGCTCACCCTTCTGGGAAACGAGTTGAATCCTCAGACCGAGATCGAGGGAGATCAGATGATCAAGAAGCTTGCATTCAGCGGCGCCGTCCTCGCAGCGTTCGGCGGCCTGGCTATTGCCGGCCCCGCCCTGGCGGACACCTACCCGCAGCCGGGCGCGGCCAAGCAGAACGTCTCCGCGCAGAACGGCAACACCGCCGTGTGCGGCAACAGCGGCATCGGCGACATCACCGTCGCCCTCGTCCCGCTCAACCCGATCGTCTTCAACGAGGACAAGTCGGTGAACTGCAGCGTCCAGGTCGACCAGGACTAAGAGCAGTTCTCGATCAGTAGGAATCTGATCGATCACAAAGGTCGGCGCCACCGCGGCGCCGACCTTTTCCTGTGCACGACGCACCTCGAGCCGACGGCGCGTTGATCCCTCGGGATCTCGACGCCACCGTCCTCATCTCGCACTCTGACAAGGGTCAGGCTGCTCCGGCCTGGGAGGCGTTCAGCTTTCCTGGCGGGCAGAAGCCGGGCCGCCTGGCGATCGGCTTCCCCCTCACCGACGACATTCAGCCTCGCCTCCTGGCCCAAGGGCATACGGTCATTGTTCCAGCGGAGGTGGATCAGGGCCTTCCAGGCTGTGAGGACCGTCACGGAGCGTTCGCCGAGGGCCTGGATGAGGGCATGAGGCCTTGCACTGCCCTGGCCGGTGCCAGGAGAGACCCCGAACGAGTCGGTCGAGTCGATCGGCGACGACCTGGGCGTCCAGCGCGCCTTGTCATCCTCGGGCTATGTGGTGGTTCTGGACGGCGTTGGCTTCGCAGAGGTGGCCGGCCTTCCGGGTCCGCAGCGGAGCTTGCGGGGGACTGCCGGCTTTCGAGCCGGGCGTTCGCGCGTGCGCCCGGCACGCCGCTGTGGACCTCAGGCTTCAATCTCCGGCGTGGTCCACGACTTGAAGGCGGCCCGCATCTGGCATCTCCGCCGCCTCAAGGCCGCCGGACCTATCACGCTCGCCCACCGACAAAGGCTACGCCGGTGGTCAGCCGTGCCTTACAAGGACGTAAGGTGCCACCGCCGCAGAAGGCCGACTCCCACGCCAGGCTTCGCGGACCGGGAGCGCGGGCAAATCCGGCGACCAAGTGGGCGTAGAGGTCGCCGTTACGCGGGTGTGCCGGCATCAGTAACGCTTACCGCGCGGGCTCCAGGCGCCGCCAGCGGCACAGCGCTCCGGATGCCGGGCGCGGACCAGGTCGGCCAGGCTGATCAGGGTGCGGTTGGACAGTTCCGCGTTCCTCTTTCTGAGCCCGCGGCAGAGACATGCCCGCTCGCCGGCGGTGCGGGACGGTCAGGGCGGTGTTGGGGCAGACGCCGTCGGCCAGGACGCTGACAACTTCGTCGGCCTTGTCGCCCGGTGCCCGGTCGGCCGGTCGCCACCACCAGGCGGGTGTCGGCATCGACAATGGCCTGAACGTTCGCGGAGAAGCGGTGGTTGCGGCTCGAAGCGCCGATGGTGCGATCGCGCACCGGGATGAGGATGCCGTCCACGATCCCCAGGCGGTCCTCGGCATCAGCCGGCGGGGCGCGGGCTCGAGAGCGAGCAGGGGGCCACGGGGCCCGCTGATATGGCAGACGGTGGAACGGGCAGAGCGTCGCGAGCTGCCGCATGGTGAGGTTGGTGCGGTAGTGAGCGGAGAAATGCCCGCTCCCGCTCGTCTGCAACACCCTTGAGGGTGAGCAGCGCCGGCAGGTAGAAAAAGACTTTCACTGCCGGACGCGCAATAGCGAATATACAGGGGGTCGGCCGTTTTCCGCGCCGGCCCCCTGCCACCGATCTATCGTCTTACTAGTCCTGCGTGGCAATAACCTGGCAGGTCACAGCCTTGTTGTCGCGGATGACAACCGGTGTGAAGTTGAGGACGACGGCGGTGACATCGCCGATGCCCTGGTTGCCGCACACGGCAGTGTTCCCGTTCTGCGTGGAGACGTTCTGTGCGGCGTCACTCGGCTTGGGCCACGTGTCCGCCTGAGCCGGAGTGGCAAGACCCACGCCGGCGAACGCAGCCAGCACGGCCCCGCTAAGTGCGAGCTTCTTGAGCATCTGAACTCCCGATCGATCTCGGTCTGAAGATTCAGCTCGTGCCCCCGAGGGGTGAGCCGCTAGCAAGTAGACCGATCTGCCTGATGAGAAGCAAGCCAATAGCACGGCCATTGCCGTAAAGAACCGCCAAACATTACTGCATGTCTCTCAGAGAGAAGAAATGCATTGTGGGCGAGATCTTAATGAGGACGCAGTACGGTTATGTCATACCTCTCAATAAGCCTTTTTCGTCCCGCTTCGCGAAGCCCCCTGGCCAGGGTCGATACGAAGCGGATTGAATGCGACGAGCTAGTTATAGAGGGCGAAATGCGGGCGTCGTGGCGCAGACCACGACGCCCGCGACTCCGGGCGTATGCCAATGCCTCCATGTAGGAGATTCAGGAAGTCATGGGCATGGGCTCGAATATTGTGCATCCGCGCCTGCCGCACGGCACCTTGAACGCTCGCCGGATGGACGGCCGGTGTCGCCTGCAGTTCATGGCCATTTTTGCGGATGAGTCACGATCCGCATTCGGACCGACGCCCTTCATGAACTGCTCGGCGTCCTGTTACTGCTGGTTGACGGTGACGTTGCAGCCCGTCGACTCGTTGTCGGCGGACGTCACCGGGTTGAAGTTCAGGAGGGCGACGGTGATATCGCCGATACCGCGGTTGCCGCACACGGCAACGTTCCCGGTCACCGCGGAGATGTTCCTTTCGGTCTCACTCGGCTTGGGCCACTTGTCCGCCTGAGCCGGAGCGGCAAAAGCCACGCCGGCGAGCCCTGCAATCACTGCGCCGCCGACTAGAAGCTGCTTGAGCATCTTAATTCCCCGATTGATCTCGATCCCGCAACCCAGCCTTACCGCTTGAAGGCTGGCCATTAGCCATTAGACCTGCATGTAGCGTTAGAGGCAATCGAATAGCGGCAAAGAAGTCTTAATCTCTCATCAACACGTTTTCGAGGGGCAAGTCCGATATTTAGGACATAATGAGTACTTTCATCCCGCTTCGCGGAGCTGAAGTATGAGGATGGCTTTGAGTTGACATGTGAGAAGCAGCGTAGTTTCCGCAGGATAAGCCAGATTTTCAGCTGCGCATTCGGCGTTCACCTGGGCACGGAGCTTGGCATGCGAGGAGTTCGCGGTCCGCTCTGAGGCCGGCCTCGCGGATGTGGAGCCGAGACACGGACATGCTCACAGTGAAGCCCTCTGCCAGCCCCGCGAGCGTCTCGCCCTTGCTCCGGGCATGGAAGCAGCCCAGGTCCAGGTCAGTCCAGCGAGGTGTCGCCCATCGACTCGAGCACCCCGCGCAACAGCCCGCAGAGCTGATCACGTTCGGCTGGGCCGAGGGCGGCCAGCAGCCTGGCCTCGTTCTCGACGTGCAGCCCGACCAGCTCGTCGATGAGGCGCAGCCCCTCGGGGGTCAGCCTGATCCGCACCGATCTGCGGTCCTCGCTGTCGCGGACCCGCTCGACCAGCCCCTTGGCCTCCATCTTGTCGATCCTGTTGGTGATCGCTCCCGAGGTCACCATCGCCGCCTTGAGCAGCGCTCCCGCCGTCAGCTCGTACGGTGGCCCCGAACGCCGCAGCGTGGCCAGCACGTCGAATTCGAAGCTCTCGAGCCCATGCTCGGCGAAGAACTGTCTGAGCGCCTGGTCGAGTAGGCGTGACAGCCGCGAGAGCCTCCCGACGACACCCATGGGCCAGACGTCGAGGTCAGGCCGCTCCCTGTTCCACTGCGCGATCACCGCGTCCACCGCGTCGGCCATGCCTGTCCTCTCAACGGAAATAATCTCAACGTTCATAGACTTGACGTTCATACAAGTTGGGTGCTGTTATCTCAATGTTGAGATTATCAATGAGAGGTGATCGACGTGTCCACGATCGAAGCCGAACCGATCGCGCGCGCTCACTACACGAGCGACGTGGCTCTGGCCGCCCTCGCGCCTGTGAGCTGGGGAACCACGTATGTCGTCACCGCGACGCTGCTGCCCCCCGACCGACCGCTGCTCGCCGCGACCCTGAGGGCGCTACCCGCGGGTCTGGTGTTGCTGGCCGCGACCCGCCGCCTGCCGCGCGGAGCGTGGTGGTGGAAGGCCGCTGTGCTCGGCATGCTCAACTTCGGCGCCTTCTTCCCCCTGTTGTTCTTCGCCGCCTACCGGCTGCCCGGCGGGGTCGCGGCCACGATCGGCTCGGTCCAGCCGCTGGTCGTGGCGCTGCTGTCGATGCTGATCCTCCAGGCGAAACCGGCCCGCGCCGCGCTGTACGCGGCCGCGGCGGGCACCGGCGGCGTGGCCCTGCTGACCCTGACCGCGCAGGCCCGCCTCGACCCGCTCGGCATCGGCGCCATGTTGCTGGCCACCTCGCTGATGGGGGCGGCCATCGTCCTCACCAAGAAGTGGGGCCAGCCGGAGTCGCCCCTGGTCATGACCGGCTGGCAGCTCACCATCGGCGGCCTCGTCCTGGCACCGTTCACGCTCGCGGTCGAGGGCCTGCCCCCGGCGTTCACCGGGCAGAACCTTCTCGGCTTCGCCTACCTGGGCATTGTCGGCACCGCCCTGGCCTACGCCCTGTGGTTCCGCGGCATCGACCGCCTCGCGCCCACCTCCGTTTCCCTGCTCGGCCTCACCAATCCCCTGGTCGCCACGGTGGCCGGCCTGGTGGTCCTCGGGCAGACCCTGACCGGCTGGCAGATCGCCGGATTCGCCATCGCGCTCGCCGCGCTCGTCGCAGGCCAGACCCTGAGCAGGAAGGCATCATGACCACCACAGTCCTGTCCCCCGAGCGGGTCCCGTTGAAGACCTGGCTGGCCGTGGCGGCCGTCGCGGTCGGGACCTTCTCCGTCGTGACCGTCGAGCAGCTTCCCGTGGGTCTGCTCACCTCCATCGGCGGCGACCTCGACGTCACGGAGGGTACGGCCGGCCTCATGGTCACCGTGCCAGGCCTGGTCGCCTCGGCCGCCGCGCCCCTCCTGCCCGTCGCCATCCGCCGCCTGGACCGGCGCGTGGTGCTCATCGGCCTGCTCAGCCTGATGGTCCTGGCGAACGCGCTGTCGGCCCTCGCGCCCAGCTTCGCCGTCCTGCTCGCCTCACGCTTCCTCGTCGGGGTCAGCATCGGCGGGTTCTGGGCGCTGGCGGCCGGCATCGCCGTACGGCTGGTGCCCGACAAGCACGTGCCCCGCGCGACCTCGCTGGCCTTCGGAGGGGCGACGGCCGCCAACGTACTCGGCGTCCCCGCGGGCACGCTGATCGGCGGGCTCACCGACTGGCGCGTGGCGTTCGCCGCCGTGGGCGCGCTCGGCCTGCTCGTGGTCGCCGGCCTGTGGCTGCTGCTGCCGCGGCTGCCCGCCACCGAGCCCGTACGGCTGCGCGCGCTCCCCCGGCAGTTCCGCAACCCCGTCGTCAGGACCGCGGTGGTCTCGACGTTCCTCCTGGTGAGCGGCCACTTCGCCGCCTTCACGTTCGTGAGCCCCATCCTGCAGGGCATCTCGGGCGTCAGCGAGAGCATGATCAGCCCGCTGCTGCTCGCCTTCGGCGTCGCCGGGGTGGTCGGCACGTTCATCGCGGGGGCCGGAGCCTCACGCGACATCAGGAAGACCATCATCACGCTCGGCGTCACGCTCGCGGCGATCCTGGCGCTCTTCCCTCTCCTCGGGGGAAGCCCACTCAGCGGGTCGGCGCTGCTGATCCTGTGGGGCCTGGTCTACGGCGGGGTGCCCGTGGCCGTACAGACGTGGATCTTCAAGGGTGCGCCGGACGCGACGGAGGCGGCCACCGCGCTGAACACCTCGGTGTTCAACCTGGCCATCGCGCTGGGAGCACTGCTGGGCGGCGTCGTCGTCGACGCGGTCGCCATCACCGGCGTCCTGTGGTTCGGCGCGCTGCTCACGGCCCTGACGTCGTTGGCGGTGTGGCGGACCAGGGACGCGTGATCGGGAATTCGCGCTGAGGAATCTCGCGGCGAAGGGGGCCGTGGCGTGCCACGGCCCCCTTCTCGCGGATCAGCTACGGCCGGCGAAGAAGGCGCGGACGTCCCCGGCCAGCACCTCGGGCACCTCGTGCGCGGCGTAGTGGCCGCCCACGCCATAAGTGTTCCACTGCGCGATGGCCTTGTGGTCGCGCTCGGCGAAGCGGCGGATCGACTGGAAGTCGTTGGCGAAGCCCGCCAGACCGATCGGCACCGTGGTCGGCCCTGTGGGGTTCTCGGCCTTGGCGTCCTCGTAGTAGAAGCGGATCGACGAGCCCGCGGTGCCGTAGAACCAGTGGATCGCGATGTTCGTCAGCGTGAAGTCGCGGTCCAGGTGTCCCCCGATGAGCTGCCCCATCCAGCCGAGCAGCCCGGCGGGCGAGTCGGCGATCGCGTGGGCCAGGGTCTGCGGCGACTGCGACTGGAGCTGGTTGAAGGCGCCCATGTTCTCCCAGAACCACTGCAGGTGCCGCATCGCCGCCTGCTCCTCCTCCGTCAGGTCCTGCAGCTCGGCGGGGTCGCCGGTGGGGAAGGAGAAGATCTGCGTGACGTGCACGGCCACGACGTGCTCGGGGTCGACCCTGCCGATCTCGGGGGAGACGAGCGCGCCGCCGTCGTTGCCGACCGCGCCGTAGCGCTCGTAGCCCAGACGGGCCATCAGCTCGGCCCACGCCTTGGCGGTCCTGTACCTGTTCCAGCCCTTCTCGGTCGGCGGACCCGAGAAGCCGAAGCCCGGCAGGGAGGGGATAACCAGATGGAAGTCGCGGGAGAGGTCCTCGATCACGTCGAGGTACTCCACGACCGTGCCGGGCCATCCGTGCGTGAGGATCAGCGGGAGCGCGTCCTGCTTGGCCGAGCGGACGTGGATGAAGTGGATGTTCTGCCCGTCGATCTCGGTGGTGAACTGCGGGTGGGCGTTCAGCCTCGCCTCCCAGGCGCGCCAGTCGTAGCCGCTGCGCCAGTAGTCGACCATCTCCTTGACCCACTCGACGCTCACGCCGTACTCGAAGTCACTGCCGGGGATCTGGTCGGTGAAGCGGGTCAGCGCCAGCCGGGCCTGAAGGTCGTCCAGATCGGCCTGCGGGATCTCGACGCGGAAGGGACGGATCTCAGACATGGAAAGCTCCTCCTGAACGGAACGGCTTGTTCTGTTCCAACTCTATCAGAATGAAGCCTTCCGTTCCAGACCTTGAGGGCGGAGAACGAGGGGGCGCCTCGGGCGTGTCTGCGCCCACCGGGACCTTCCCTGACTCACGCCGCGTCCATCCCCTACAGCACTACCAGTGGGAAGTACCATCAGCGAATGATCGAAAATACCGAAACCGTGCCTGGGTGGCTTGCTCCGGACGAGCTGGAATCGATGCGCGGCCGGATGCCGATCCTCTACGTCGATGCCGTCCCCGTACGGGTCGACGAGACCGGCGTGGTCACCCACGTCGGCCTGTTGCTGCGCATCTCCGCGGACGGCGCGGTCAGCAGGGCGCTGGTCTCCGGGCGCGTCCTGCACCACGAGCGGATCCGTGACGCGCTGATGCGCCACCTGGAGAAGGACCTCGGGCCCGTCGCGTTGCCGCACATCCCGGCGTCGCCCCAGCCGTTCACGGTGGCGGAGTACTTCCCGACGGCCGGCGTCACGCCGTATCACGACCCGCGCCAGCACGCGGTGTCGCTCGCCTACATCGTCCCCGTGGTCGGCGACTGCAGGCCCCGGCAGGACGCGCTCGACCTCGTCTGGTTCACGCCCGAGGAGGCGGCGTCGCCGATGGTGCAGCAGGAGATGATCGGCGGGCAGGGCGTGCTGCTGAAGCAGGCGCTCGCCTCCGTCGGCCGACTTCCCTGAGCCCGCCCGCGCCCAGGCCCGACGGTCAGCGCTCGGGCTTCGCTCTGACATGCATGCGCTCGCCCTGCTTGCCGAAGAGGCTGAGCACCTCGGCGGGACCGTCGCCCGCGCTGCCGAACCAGTGCGGCAGACGGGTGTCGAACTCGGCGACCTCGCCCGCGCGCAGCACCAGGTCGTGGTCGGCCACCAGGAGGCGCAGCCGTCCTGACAGCACATAGAGCCACTCGTAGCCCTCGTGGGTCTTCAGCTCGGGCTCCTGCCGCCTGACCGGGATGACCAGCTTGAACGCCTGGATCGCGCCGGGCTGGCGGGTCAGCGGCAGGACGGTCATGCCGTGCGCCTGCCTGGGGGCGATGCGGACGCGGGGGTCGCCGACCTCGGGCGCCCCGACCAGTTCGTCCAGAGGCACCTGGTGCGCCTGGGCGATCGGAAGCAGGAGTTCCAGGGACGGCCGGCGCAGGCCGGACTCCAGGCGCGACAGCGTGCTCTTGGAGATCCCCGTCGCCTCGGACAGCGCGGTCAGAGTGACGCCCCGGTCGGTGCGCAGCCGCTTGAGCCTCGGGCCGACCTCCGCCAGCACGGCATGAATGGACACATCACGAAAATAGCGAACCCGCCGCCCGAGAAGTCGCCACTGCGGTGATATGTGCGATATTTCAGCAGGTCAGCGGCGTTGCGCGAGCAACCGGCGCGGGAACCATCACAGTCATGTCGATCCCCCTGATCAACGCGTCCCCCGCCCCCGACGGCGCCTTCCCCCGGCCCGCACCCTACCATCAGCTCCGCGTGCCCGCCGAGCTGGTCGCCACGGCCCGGCGCGGGCTCAGAGGCGCCGGTACGGCACGCAAGCGCGTGCTCGTCATCGGTGCCGGCATGGCCGGCCTCGTCGCCGCCTACGAGCTGATGCGGCAGGGCCACGAGCCGATCGTCCTGGAGGCCCAGCAACGGGTCGGCGGCAGGGTGCTCACCCTGCGCGGCTTCGCGCCAGGCCTGTACGCCGAGGCGGGCGCGATGCGGATCCCGCGCGTGCACGACCTCACGCTGGCCTACTGCGAGCGGTTCGGCCTGCGGCTGCGACCGTTCGTGATGGGCAATCCCCGCACCCTGGCCTACATCCAGGGCGTCAGGACCACCATGGCCCGGCTGAACGCCGACCCCGCGATCATCGACTTCGAGCTGGCCGAGCACGAGCGCGGCAGGACCTACGAGGACCTCTGGCGTGCGGCCACCCAGGAGATCCACGACCTGTACGAGCAGGAGGGAGAGAACGCGCTCGACCGGATCTGCGCCGAGTACGACCGCTACTCCATCCGCGGCTTCCTGCGCGACCGCGGCTTCTCCGAGGGCGCCATCGAGCTGTACGGCGTCATGAGCTTCAGGGAGGCCAACCTCAACGCGGCCGTCATCGAGCAGTTCCGCGAGATCGTCGGGCGGGCGTTCGAGGACATGCAGGAGATCGAGGGCGGCAGCGACCTGCTGCCGAACGCCTTCTACAAGGAGCTCAGGCACCACATCAGGTTCGGCCACGAGGTCACCGCCATCGAGCAGGACGGCTCGTCCGTCACCCTGCACGTCAGGACCGGCTCGGGCAGGACGGCGATCACCGGCGACCACGCCATCTGCACGATCCCGTTCTCGGTGCTGCGCGACGTCGAGACCAGCCCCGCCTTCTCCCGCCGCAAGCAGCGCGCCATCCGCGAGCTGAACTACAACGCCTCCACCAAGATCCTCTTCCAGGTGCGGCGGCCGTTCTGGGAGTCGAGCGACGGCATCGTCGGCGGCACCACGGTCACCGACCTGCCGATCAGGCGCATCTGCTACCCCTCCCACCAGGCGAAGGAGGAGGAGCGTTCGGTTCTGCTGGCCAGCTACACCTGGGGCCAGGACGCCCTGCGGTGGGGCGCGATGTCGTCGCAGAAGCGGGTCGAGCAGGCGCTCGAGGACGTCGCCAAGATCCACCCTGAGATCCACGACCACTTCGAGTTCGGGCTCTCGCACGCCTGGTACGACGACCCCTACGCGGCGGGGGCGTTCGCGCTCTTCGAGCCCCACCAGCAGACCAGCCTGCACGAGGCGATCATCGCCCCAGAGGGCAGGGTCCACTTCGCGGGCGAACACTGCTCGCTCTGGCACGCCTGGATCGAAGGGGCGCTGGAGTCGGGGCTCAGTGCGGCGCGTGCCGTACACCAGGCTGCGTGATGGCCGCGTAGCGGCGCAGCCAGGCCGAGGCCTCCGCCAGGTCAGCGGAGGCCGCGGCGCAGGCGGCCAGGTGCGCGCGCACCGATTGGCGCAGCCACGGCGGCGCCGCCCCCGCCTCTTCCAACTTGGCCTCGATCTTCCGCAGCCGCTCCGCGCACTCGGCCAGCGCGTGGGCGTCGCTCTGCAGGACCATCGCGTGGGCCGTGATCACTTCGGGTACCGCCGACATGCCGCTCCTTCGTGTCAGGTGATGAGAACAGGCCCGGCCGCGTCCGTGAACGTCTGGCGCGCAGGGGACGTCAGGCACAGCAGGGGGCGGGCCCCGTCGAGGTCCAGCCGGCGGAACGCGTCGGCCAGCGGATGCGCCCGCAGCGCGACACCCAGCCTTAGCCTCGGCGCCAGGTGCGCCCTTCCCTTGCCGCGGGCCTGTACGCGGGAGCGCAGCACGGTGTCGCCGTCGCGCGCGTAGCCGACCAGGCCGCGGTCGCCGTGCGGCAGCCACGGGCCGAGGCTCCCGCGCAGCCGGAGCAGCTCGCCGGCCGAGACGTTCACGGCCCTGCCCGTCAGCCCGACCTCCATGGGCAGCTCGTACGGCACGCCGCCCCACAACCGCGCCGCCACGGCGCAGACGTCCGCGCCGTCCACCACCGAGGCGACCGTGAACCACCCGGAGCGCCCGCGGTCCGCGGAGCGCAGCACGACACCGAGATGGAGCTCCCGGTAGGCGCCCACACTGGTCCGCCGGTTCCACGCCACGTGCAGCGCGACGAGCGCCCGGCCGCCGAACCCGGTAGCGGGGCCGAGCCCGCTCCCCCGGAGCAGTTCGGCCGCCGCGACCGCGTCGGCGGCGAAGTACGCGGTGAGCGCGCTGCCCTCCCGGCACCTGACGGGCGGCGCGGCCGTACCCTCACCATGGGTCTGGAACGGAAGGCCCTCGGCGTACGGCACGCGGTCGAACAGCAGGTAGGCCTGTGATCGCACCACCCTCCCCCGGTACGGCCCGAGCCGCTCGTCGATCGTCCGCCTCGCCTCGGGCAGGTCGGCGGCGAGGTTGGCCATGTAGTGCTCGATGCTGTGGCAGAGCGGGAACAGGTGGGTGGCGTCGAAGTAGTCGACCACGTACCAGTCGGGATGCAGGTCGAAGCAGCCGCCCGCGCCCTGCCCGTCGAGGGTCGGGATGATGTCGTGCTGGTTGGTGACGCTCGCGACCCACGTGCGCGGGTCGGCGGGCTTCTTGAAGTCGATCGGCGAGCCGACGGCGACGGCGTGGGTGACGGTGTGGCGGGCGCAGAAGCCGGGATCCTGCGCGAGGTTCATGATCGCGGCGCCGCCCGCGCTGTGGCCGATCAGCGCGATCTCGTCGCCCTCGGGCACGCCGTAGTCCTCGACGGCCTTGGTCAGGGCGCGGCTGTAGGGGCTGCTGTCCAGGACCGCGCTGCTGAACGCGCCGAGCAGGTCCTGGGGCGAGTCGTTGTCGGGCGTGCCCGCCCGCATGCCGGGCGCCTGGAGGACGTGGCGCACCACCCCGTCGGGGCCCTCGACGCTCTGGACGAGCACCCTGCCCTTCGTGCCGAGCGCGCTGATGTTGCCGAGGAAGGCGAGCAGCGACCCGTGGTCGTTCAACGGCACGCCGGACTCGACGCGGCGGGCGGCGCCCTCTCCCTTGTCGAGCACGGCGACGGCCCTGTTGCTCATGCCGGTGATCGGGTCGGCGGTGGCGTAGCCCCTTCCGGTCGCGATCAGCCAGGCGGCGGCGTCGTTGAGCGGGTTCTCGTCCAGGAGCGCGCGCAACGCGAGGACCTCGCCGAAGACGGGGGCGAGCGCGCTGAGCGTGCGCACCGCTCCCCTGTCCTTGAGCAGGGCACGCAGCGCGCGGACCGCTTCGAGGTCACGGTCCTCGGCGGCGGCCTGGACGAGCCTGCCGAGCATGGGGTCGGTGACCAGCTCGGGGTGGTCGAGGGCGACGGCGGCGATCCGCAGGCGCAGGGAGGTGGCCAGCACGCGGACGGCGAGGCTCTCGGCGCCGGCCATGGCGCCGGCTTTGGCCGCGAGGGTGGCCAGGCGGTTTCCCGTGACGGCGTAGCCGAGACCGTCGCGGTTGGTGACGGTCTTGAGCAGGGCGCGCTGGGTCAGGCAGCCCGCGACGAAGGAGCGGGGGATGGCGGCCAGAACGGCCTTGTCGGTGAGGGCGGTGGTGGCGTGGGCCGCCGCCTCGTGGATGAGGATCCCGACGTCGACGAGGTCGCGTGCGGCGGCCCTCAGCTCTGCCGACCCGGTGGTGGCCTTGTCCCGGGGAGTGGGAGGGGCCGCGAGGGGGTCGGAGGCCGGATCGGACGGGGTCGGGTCGGAAGAGGCGGGGCCGGTCATGGGCGGTCCAGGCGCGTCATGCTGATGTAGCGGGGCCGAGGGTCCTCGGGGGTGTTCCTGCGGACGACGTCCGCCAGGCTCCGGGTGCTCCCGATGATGCGCACTCCCTGCGGCGAGAACGTGGCCGCGTTGAAGACCCGGGGCGCGAGCAGGGGGTTCGTCAGCGCCTGGGAGAACGCGTCGATCGCGATGATCTTCGTCAGCAGCGGCGGGAGCATCGCGTCGGGCGATCCGGGCTCCTCGGCGAACAGCCCGACGTACAGGTCGAGGTCGTCCACCCCCCGGTACAGCGACCGCAGCGCGTCGGCGACCTTCACGTCCCCTGTCACCTGCTCGAACCCGCGCACGGGCGGGAAGCGGCAGTGCGCGCGATAGCTGTTGTACGGCGCCAGGTCGAGCGCGCGGGAGTCGGCGATGCTGGCCACGTCCACCTGCCGCAGGATCGGGTCGGTGTTGAACAGGCCGATCCTGCCCGCCCGCTGCCTGGAGGCCTCCTCGAGGAGCCTGCCGAGCCCCGCCGAGGGGATCAGCGGGCCGCCGAGCATGGTCTCGGCCATCGGCAGCTCGCGCCCGCCCACCGACAGGGTGGAGGGGATCAGGCTGTGCCAGCGGTAGACCAGGTTGAACTCCACCGACGCCCAGTTCTCGCGCTGCCAGGGCGCGCAGGCCAGGCGGGTCGACAGCCGGGGGTCGAGGGTGAACCTGAAGTGGTACGGCGTGATGTGGTTGATGTACTCCTCGACCACCAGTTTGATCAGCAGCACGATGAGGATGTTGCGCGCGGTCTGGAACAGCCGCTCGTCGTCCCAGCCCGGGTAGTGCTCGGCTAGCACGGTGACCACCCTGTTGTGCTCTCGCAGGAACAGCACGGTGAGCATGGTGAAGCCGATCTGGATGTTGCCCCGGTCGCTGCCGGTGGCGAACAGGGTGTCGCGCTGGGCGTCGGTGAGCTCGTCGAAGCGGATCACGCTCAGCGGGGCGAACTCCGGCTTGATCTTGCCGTTCTCGCAGAGGTGGGGAGGGAACTCACCGCCGTCGATGAGCTGGCTCTTGAGCCGCCCGCCGTCGAACGTGCGCAGCGCGGCCGTCGCCGCCTCGTGCAGGCCGTACACCTGGTTGAGGTCGATGTGGTGGTTGGAGGAGTTCTTGCGGGGATCGCGGGGTGTGGCGGTGTCGCCGCGCAGGAACCCGTCGGTGAACCACTGGGCGAAGTAGGCGAACAGCACGGTCGAGCGGGGGCAGGGGATCATCCGCTCGCCCCTGGTGAACAGGTCGGCCGCGCGCTCGGGGGTGGGCCTGCCCTCGGTGCCGCAGGAGGCGGGCACGTGCCTGCCGCTGTAGGTGCGGTCGGTCAGCGACGCCCACGAGGTGTAGTCGGCCATCGTGCTGAACGGCTCGGGCCTGGGCGGCATCTCGCGGATCGCGTGGTCGATCAGCGTGGCGTTGAGGCGCCGCCGCAGGGGCTGGATGGTCTGCACGATGTCCCAGAACGGCCGCGCGCTGGTCAGGGCGAGGAACCTGAGCCGGTTGGCGGCTCCGTCGGTGGCGATGCTCCGCGCCGTCATCAGGCCTCCAGCCCGAGGACGAACCGATCGGGGAAGATCCCGTTGGAGCGGGTGACCGCCTCGATCACGTGGACGCCCGGGCGGCGCAGCAGCCGCCGTACGGCCTCGCAGATCACCACCCTGGCCGGATGCACGCCCAGGCACGCGTGATGGCCGTGGCCGAAGAACAGCTGGTGGTGGCGGGGCCGGTCGAGGCGGAACGACTCGGGCTCGGTCAGCACGTCGGCGTCGAACATCGCGGAGGCGGCCGCGGCGAGCACGAAGGTGCCGGCCGGGATCAGCGTGCCCGACAGCTCGTGGTCGCGCTCGCAGATCCTGGGAAGCAGCTTGAAGAACGGGTTGAACCGCAGCGCCTCCCACACGTAGCGGTCGAAGTCGTCGTCGCGGACGGCCTGGGACAGCACCTCGGGGCGCAGCAGCAGCTGCTCCGTCGCCTCGACCATCGCGCCGGGACCGCTCTCCACGAACCCGAGCGGCAGCCCCGCCATGTTGACCAGGACCCGCTCGTCGTCGCAGCCGCTGGCCGCCAGCCTGGAGAACACGTCGCCCGACCGCGCCGCCGTCCCCGATCTCCGCAGGGCGAGCTGCTCGCGCAGATGGGCGATCATCTGGGTGCCCGCCTCGACGGAGGCGGCCTGGATGGCCGGGTCGCCGAGGTAGTTGGCGAAGCAGTCGGCGATGATCGTCCTCGACCACCGTGAAAGGGTCTGCGCGTCGGGCCCTGGGAAGCCGAAGTACTCCGCGCACACGCCGAGTGCTACGGGTCTGAACAGCTCGTGGACCACCTCGATCTTCCCGTTCGGCGCGGCCGCGTCGAGCGCCTCGTCGGCCAGGCGGCCCGCCATCGCCCGCACCTCGGGCACGTCGGCGGGGTCGAGCAGGTACTGCATCAGCCCCTTCTCCCGCCAGTTCATCGCGGTGGCGTCCCTGGCGAGCATGAACGCGCCGCCGAGCGCGGCGTCGAGCCGCGGCCCGAAGGCGCGGACGCTGAACACCTCCTCCAGGGAGAGCACCTCGGTGACGTCCGCGAAGCGGGTCACGACCGTGAAGACGGGGGTGACGAGGACGGGGCGTCGCTCGCGCAGCTCGGCGAACAGCTCCCGCCATTCGGTCCGCATCCACTCGCGGACCAGGCCGAACGCGGCCATCGGGTCGCGAGCCAGCACGTCGTCGTACTTCTCCAGATGGCCCATGACGCTATGTAGCCACAGTGCGGCGACCGATCCCGATGGCTACTCCGTGGAGTGTTCCGGATCTCGTGAGTGACTGATCCGTCACTTAACGGCAACTGCCGTGACATGGGAACACGACTCTTGAATGAGGGGCGTGAACCCGGAGACCGTCGCGGTCGGAACCGCCCGCCGCACCGCCTATCTGGTCGTCCTCGTGCTCCTTCCGCTGCTGCTCGTGGCGCTCGCCGTGCCCGGCGCGTGGGGGTGGGGCATCGGGCCTCGCGACGTGGTGATCGCGGTGGTGATGTACCTGGTCAGCATCTTCGGCATCGCGATCGGCTACCACCGGCTCTTCACCCACAGGGCGTTCAAGTGCGGCAGGCCGTTGCGGATCGCGCTCATGTTCGCCGGGGGGATGGCGGTCGAGGGCCCTGTCACGCTGTGGTCGGCCGAGCACCGCCGCCACCACAAGTACGCCGACAGGGAAGGCGACCCGCACTCTCCATGGCGCTACGGCGAGAGCGGCCTCGCGCTGCTGCGCGGCATGGCGCACGCGCACGTCGGCTGGTTCTACACCGCGCGCAGGCGCTCGAACCGCCGGCACTGGGTGCCCGACCTGCTGGCCGATCCCGACGTGCGGCGGTTCGACGCCTGGTACCCCGCGGTCGCCGCGCTGTCGTTCGCGCTGCCCGCGGTGGTGGGCGGGCTGTGGTCGATGTCGTGGGCGGGCGCGTGGACCGCGCTGTTCTGGGGCGGCCTGGTGCGCTTCGCGGTCGTGCACCACGTCACCTGGTCGGTCAACTCGATCGCCCACACCTTCGGCTCCAGGCCGTTCGCGACGCGGGACCGCTCGTCGAACGTGCGGTGGGTGGCGATGCTGACCCTCGGCGAGGGCTGGCACAACTGGCACCACGTGGAGCCGACCTGTGCCAGGCACGGAGTGCTCAGGGGGCAGTTCGATCCGAGCGCCAGGCTGATCCGCTGGTTCGAGCTGGCCGGGTGGGCGCACGGCGTGCACTGGCCCGATCCCGCCAGGCTGGAGCGCGTCTCGCGCACCCCCTAGGCCGCCGGCCTCATCCCCGCGCGCGAAGGTCGGCGATGGTGTCGTCGGCCCACTCCACGGTCGTCCGCACGTGCCTGATCCCGTGGTCGAGCGCGTAGCGTCCGAACTTCTCGCCCGCCGACGTGTCGGCGCACAGCGCCTCCAGCATCTCCAGTTTCTTGACGTACCGCTCCCGCAGGCGATCGAGCACCGCCACCGCGTCCTGCGGGTCGAGCAGCGGCAGCAGGAACGCCTGCAGCGCGCTCTCGCTCCTGACCGTGAGGCTCGGCGTCTGCTCCATGAGCCACGCGCGCAGCTGTTCGGCGCCCTCGGGGGTGATCGTGTAGGTCTTGCGGCCCCTCGCTCCCTCGGCGTCGGCGGTGACGAGACCGTCGGCGGCCATCTTCACCAGCTCCGGATAGATCTGGCTGTGGCCCGCCTGCCAGACGTAGTTGAGCGACGACTCGAACGATTTGGCCAGGTCGTAGCCGCTGGACGGGCCAGCGGCTGTCAGCAGGCCGAGGAGCGCGATCCGTAGGGACATGGCTCCATGATAGCTAAGTTTTGACATGTAAATTCTTACATGTCACTCTCGACACATGTTGCTGATCCTGGCCGTCCTTGGCGGCATGTTCCTGGCGATGCTCGACCAGACGATCGTGGGCACCGCGCTTCCGCAGATCACCGCCGAGCTCGGCGGCACCGGCCTGTACACCTGGGTCGTCACCGCCTACCTGCTGACCTCCACCGTGACCGTCCCCCTGTACGGCAGGCTGTCCGACCAGCACGGCCGCAAGCCCCTGCTGCTGATCGGCGTGGTGGTCTTCCTCGTCGGCTCGGCGCTGTGCGGCCTGGCGCAGGACATGCCGCAGCTGATCGCCTTCAGGGCGTTGCAGGGGCTCGGCGCCGGCGCGTTGCTCCCGCTGTCACTCGCGTTGATCATCGATCTGTTCCCGGCCGAGCGGAGCGCCCGGGTGCAGGGCGCGATCGGCGGCGTGATGGCGTTGAGCTACCTGGCGGGCCCGTTCCTCGGCGGCCTCTTCACCGACCACGCGAGCTGGCGCTGGGCCTTCTACGTCAACCTGCCGATCGGCATCGTGCTGATCGCGATCATCGCGTGGCGCCTGCCGTACCTGAGGGGCACGGGCGGCGGA
Source organism: Nonomuraea sp. NPDC049152 (assembly GCF_040648355.1). Classification (NCBI taxonomy): domain Bacteria; kingdom Bacillati; phylum Actinomycetota; class Actinomycetes; order Streptosporangiales; family Streptosporangiaceae; genus Nonomuraea; species Nonomuraea sp. NPDC049152. The sequence continues at coordinate 85,303 of NZ_JBEZDO010000019.1, forward strand.
AAGCCCGACTACCTCGGCATCACCGTCTTCACCGTCGCGATCAGCGCCCTGCTGATCGGCCTGACCGAGAAGGGCGTCGACGGCCACACGTGGACGGACGCGGCCGTCGCGGGCCCGATCGGCGGGGCGCTGCTGGCGCTGGCGGCGTTCGTGCTGGTGGAGCGACGGGCCGAGCACCCGGTCATCCCGCTCCATCTGTTCGCCGACCGCACCTACACGCTGGTCATGCTCACCTCGTTCTTCACGGCCTTCTGCATGTACGCGGGCGTGGTCTTCCTGCCGCGCTACTTCCAGGAGGCGCTCGGCGCCAGCGCCACGGACTCCGGCCTGCGGATCTACCCGCTCATGCTCGCGATGGTGATCGGCAGCGCCGCGATGGGCGCGCTGATCTCCAGGACCGGCACGTACAAGCCCTACCTCGTCGGCGCACCCTTCCTGCTGGCCGCCGGCTCGCTCCTGTGCGCGAACCTCGGCCTCGACACCTCCGGCCTCGCGCTGGCGGCATGGATGGCGCTCATCGGCCTCGGCATGGGCCCGATGCTCTCGGGCCTCACCGTCGCCGTGCAGACCTCGGTGGCGCCGCAGCACATCGGCACCGCCTCGGCCAACCTCACCTTCTTCCGGCAGATCGGCGGCTCGGTGGCGCTGGCGATCGCGGGCACCGCCTACGGCTCGGTCATCTCGACGGACGCTCCCCTGCACGGCCTGCAGGCCGCGCACGCCTCCGCGGCCGCCACCGTGATCCCGTGGCTGGGCGTGTCGGGCGCGCTGATCGCCCTCATCGCACTGCTCGCGCTGCCCAGCCGTACCGTGCTGCGGAACGGGCCGCGTCCTGGCGCCGAGGCCATGGCGGCCGCCTAGGAGAGCTCGATCGCGTCGAGTGCGGCCGACAGCCTGGTCAGTGCCTGCAGGGCGGCGGCCCACTCGGCCTCGCCCAGCTCGGCCGCCAGCCGCTCGGCCAGGTCCCTGTGTCCAGGGTCGATCTTCTTGACCGCGGCCATGCCCTCGGGAGTCGGCCTCAGCAGCTTGGCCCTGCGGTGGGCAGGGTTGGGCAGGTACTCCGCCAGCCCCTTCTCCACCAGCAGGTCGGCGATGCGCTGCACGCCCTGGCGGGTCATCCCCATCACCCTGGCGATGCCCGCCACCGGCAGCGGCTGCTTCAGCACCGCGCCCAGCACCTGCCACCAGGCGGCGGTGAGGCCGACCGGTCTGGCCAGCCCCTCCGCCACCTCCATGAACTGCCCGTTGAGCCGGAAAGCCGTCAGCGCGGTCGCGGACAACAGCTCTCCAGGGTCGCTCATGGCGCCATCAGCACCTCGACCGCCGACGCGTCGCTGTGCTTGAACAGCCTGAACCACGCGTCGAGCTTCTCCGGCGAGTAGACGCCGAGCTTGGCCAGCACCTCCCTGGCGAAGGCCACGGGCTCGGTCGGCCCCGCCGTGATGAGGTCGCGATCGGTCACCGCGTCGGCGTCGACGTAGTGCTCGGCGCCGTTGTAGCCGTCGCCCTGCACGTAGCCGGGGAACGCGCTGGTGTGGTCACGATCGTCGAGCAGCCCTTCCCTGGCCAGGCCGGGGACCGCGCCGCAGATCGCCGCGACGGGCACGCCCGCGTCCAGGAACTCGCTCGCCTTCTTCGCGAACGCGCCGTTGCCGCCCTCGTCCCACAGGGACGCGCCGGGCAGGATCAGCATCGCGCTGTCGGCCGGAGAGAGCTGGTCGAGCGCGAGGTCGGGCAGGATGCGCGAGCCGCCCATCGTGGTGATCGGGTCGGTCGACTCGCCGACGGTGACGATGTCGTACTGCTCGCCGCGCAGGTGCGCGGTGGCGTATCCGGTCTCCCAGTCGGCGAGGGTGTCGTAAACGGCGAGGTGAACGATTCGCTTCATGGCAACATCTTGTCATAACGACAACATGTTGTCAATCGAATATCTGCAAGGATGGTCCCCATGGCAGAGATCGTCGGCGGCGGACGTCCAGTCAACGACGCCGAACGGCGGGTGATCGCCCATCTCCGCGACCACGCGCCCGACGACTGGCTGCTGCTGCACAACATCGAGATCCCGCGCCGCGGCGACCTGTTCGAGGTCGACCTCATCGTCCTGACCGGCCACTCGCTCGTGGTCATCGACGTCAAGGGCACCAGAGGCCGCATCGAGGTGTCGGGACAGCGCTGGTTCCCTCCGCGCAGGGAGGCGTTCGGCTCGCCCGTGGCCAAGCTGCGCGGCACCGCGAGGGCGCTGAAGGGCCTGCTCGTCGACAAGCACCGCGAGCTGGAGCGGGTCTACGTCGACAGCCTGGTCGTGCTGTCCTCCCCCGACGCCGAGCTGGTCGACGCCGGAGGGCGCGAGGCCGCCAACGTCACCTACCTGCCCTCCCTCATCGCCACGCTGGCCGACCCCGGCAGGGTACGGCGGGGCGGCACCCATGACGCCAAGCCGTACCTGCCGAAGATCCTCGACGCGCTCAACGCCACCGTACGGCGCAGCACCGCCCCGCCCAGGTTCGGCAACTGGGAGGTCGCCGAGCGGCTCGGCGGCGACAGCAAGGTGACCGAGTATCGCGCGTTCAACGCCACCGTGCCGGACAGCGAGACCGTGCTGCTGCGCGTCTACCAGGCCGACCCCCTGGCCGACCAGGAGCAGCGGGCGGCCGAGCGGCAGCGCATCGCCAACGCCTACCAGTCGCTGACGAGGATCCCCGCCCACCCCGCCGTCGTCAGGTCGCGCGACTTCTTCGCCATCGACGACGAGAGCAGGTTCGTGCTCGTGCTGGACGACGTCCACGGCAGGGCGCTCCACCTGCAGCTCCAGGAGCACAGGCCCGAGCTGATCAAGGGGGCGCTGCGGGGCATGCTCTCCGGCCTGGCGCACGTGCACGCCCACGGCGTGGTCCACAGGGCGCTGACCCCCGCCTCCGTGCTGGTCACCGAGGAGGGCCAGGCGATGCTCACCGGGTTCGACTACGCCAAGGGCGCGCCCAGGGCCTACACCGTGGCCAACGAGCTCAGCAACGTGCTCGACGCCCAGTACGTCGCCCCCGAATGCCACGACAGGCCCGACCTGATGACCGAGGCGTCCGACGTCTACGCGGCCGGCGTGATCGCCCACCGGCTGCTGCCCGACGCCGCCGACGGCCTCTTCTCCGAGATGGTGCACCCCGACCCCGACAAGCGGCCGAGCGCGGCAGAGGCGCTCTCCGCGCTCGACGGCACCCCGCTCTCCGCGCTCGACGGCGCCCCGCTCTCCGCCAGGGAGGGACGGCTCAGACGCCTTCTGCGGCGAGTGATCCCCTGAGCGCCACGGCCTCGCTCAGGTAGCCGCGGGCCAGGTCCGCCCTGCCCGCCGAGCGGTACAGCTCGCCGAGGAGCTCGGCCGAGGACGCCTGACCGCTGCGGTCGCCGAGCTGCCTGAAGACCGCCAGCGAGCGTTCGAGCCCCGTCGAGGCGGGGATGAGATCGCCGCGCGCGGCCTGGAGCCCCGCCAGCCGCTGCAGGGCGTAGGCGCCGCAGTGCAGGTCGCCGAGGCTTTCGAAGATCTCCAGCGCGCGCTCGACGTGGTGGCCGCCGAGCTGGATCGACACGCAGCCCTCGCGATGGACGTCGCCGAGCTCCTGGGCCAGGCGCAGCGCCTGCCCCAGCCAGTGCGCTGCCTGGACGGGGTCGCCCGACTTCAGCCAGACCCTGCCGATGGCCTGCCGGGTGTAGGCCTCGCCGTTGAGGTCGCTCATCGAGCCGAACATCGCCAGGGCGCGGCGGAAATGGGACAGCGCGCTGGGGTGCTGGCCGCGGAACTGCGCGACGGCGCCGAGCCCGCAGACCGAGGTGGCCTCCGCCCTGGTGTCGCCCAGCTCGTGGAAGACCCTGCGGGCGCGGGCGAACATCTCCTCCGACTCGGCGTAGCGGTCCTGGTAGAGGCAGACCTGGGCGAGACCGCGGAGCATGGCGGCTTCGCCGTACCTGTCGCCTGCGACCCTGGCGGCGGCCAGCGCGGTGCGGTGGGTGCGCTGCCAGGTGTCGAAGTGGCAGCGCAGGTCGAGGTAGGGGACCATCGCGGCGGCCAGCCCCCAGGCCTGCTCGGCCATGCCCGCCGCCGCGGCAAGGCCGACGGCGTCCTCCAGCGCCCCGTGCTCGACCTCGAACCAGGCCAGCGGGTCGGAGGTGAGCATGTCGAGGGTGCCACGCGGCAGCCACCAGCGATCCGCGGCGGCCGAGCTGAGCGTGAACACCGTGGTGGGCAGCTTGGCGGTGGCCAGCTCGGCGGTCGCGGTCCATCCCGCGACGACCCTGGCGAGCGCGGCGGGATCGGAGCGCTGTTCGAGCGCGTGACATCGGACCAGGTCGGGCAGCTGGAAACGCGGCTGGCCGAGCCGGTCGGTGCCGACCAGCCGTAACAGGTCGGCGTCCACCAGGGCGTCGGTGACGTCGTCCGCGCGGTGCCTGTCGAGCACGGCGTCGACCACCCAGCCGGGAATCGCGGCGCCACCGAGCCTGCCGAGGGTGTGCAGGGTGCGGGCGGCCTCCTCCGGCAGGCCCCGATAGCTGTGGTCGAGGCCCGTGCGCACGTCGAGGTCGCCGATGCGCAGCTCTCCGATCCTGCGGTCCTCGTCCGTGAGCCGGCTCTGGAAGACCGCGAGCGACCAGCCGGGCCGCGCCGCCAGCCTGGCCCCCGCGATCCGTACGGCCAGCGGCACGAACCCGCACGCCCGCACGATCGCCGTGGCCGCCTCAGGCTCCCGCGCCGTCCTCGCCTCGCCGACGATCCTGCGCAGCAGGTCCTCGGCCTCGGACCGTGACAGCGCCTCCAGGTGGATCTGGAGCGCGCCGGGCAGCGAGGTGAGCTTCGCCCTGCTGGTCACGATCACCGCCGACCCGTGGCCCGGCAGCAGCGGCCGCACCTGCGAGGCGTCCATGGCGTCGTCGAGCACCACGAGCATCGGCCGGTCGGCGAGCATCGAGCGGTACAGGGCCGAGCGTTCCGCCGGCGAGGAGGGGATCGAGGTCGCGCCCATCGCCCTGAGCGCCTGGGCGAGCAGGTCGGCGGGGTCGGTGGTGGCCAGGCTGAGGAACAGCTGTCCCGCGGGGAACCTGACCGCGAGGGCCTGTGCGGCGTGGACGGCGAGCGCGCTCTTGCCCGACCCCGGCGGCCCCGAGATGACCGCGAGGGAGAACGGGCCCGCGAGCGCCACCGACTCGCCGACGCGGCCCACGAAGTCGGGGATGTCAGGGGGGAGCTGGCGAGGGACGGGCGCGACCGCCTCGGCCACCCGGACCGCGCCCGCGACCACGCCGGGCGGCGGCCCTCCCTCCAGCACCCTGGCCTGCACCTCGCGCAGCCCCGCTCCCGGCTCCACGCCCAGCTCGGCGACCAGCTGCCGCCTGATCGTGGTGTAGCAGGCCAGCGCCTCCGCCTGCCGCCCACTCCAGTGCAGGGCGAGCATGAGCTGCCCCCACAGGTCCTCGCGGAAGGGATGCTCCGCGCACAGGGGGCGCAGCAGGGCGACCGCCTCGCCGTACCGCCCCTGCTCGAGGCGGGCGGCGATCAGCTCGCGGGCAGCGGCCAGCCGTACCTCGTGAAGGGGGGAGAGCCTGCGCGTCCACAGCGGATGGTCGGGCAGGTCGGCCAGCGGCGCGCCGCGCCACAGCGCGAGCGCGGCGGCCAGCGAGTCGGGATCGCGGCGAGCCACCAGGCGCTCGAACTGCAGCAGATCGAGGTCCTGGGGGGCGACCTCGATCAGGTATCCGGACCCCTCGGCGCGGATGTGCGTGCCGAGGGACGAGCGCAGAGCACTGGTGTAGGTGCGCAGGTTCGCCTGAGCCGAGCGGGGCGGGCGATCCCACAGCACCTCGGCCAGCAGGTCCGCGCTGACCAGGTGGTTGGCGTCGAGAAGCAGTGTGGCCAGCAGCATGCGCGGCTTACCGCCGGAGATTCGCAGTGGCCGCCCTCCGGCCCACGCCTCCAGCGGGCCGAGCACATGGAAGGACACCATGGCAGCCCTCTGTACGTTTTTTGTGCAGGTTATTCCCACCCTGGGCCCTAGCAAGACATATCCGGTGCGGAAGGGGTCCCAGTGAAACTCCGAGCAGTCGCCATCGCGGGCTTAGCCCTGTTCCTGAGCGTCGCCGCCGCCGACCCAGGCGACGAGGGCGGCGACCCACCCAACCAGGTGACCGCCGACGTGGGCGTCATGGCCACCAACTTCCAGATGCCCTTCCCCTGCGGGCAGTCGTGGAACGGCAACTCCAGCGCGAGCAGCGCCCACCAGTCGTGGGAGATCGACTTCAACAGGGGCAGCACGCCCGACGCCGACCTCGGCGACACCGTGGTGGCCGCCGCGGCGGGCACGGTGGTCATCTCCGCCCATCAGGGCTCGACCAACGGCTACGGCAACCTCGTCAAGATCGACCACGGTGGCGGCTGGGCAACCTACTACGCGCACCTGAACGTCCGCTCGGTCAGCGTGGGCCAGTCCGTCTCCCAGGGCCAGAAGGTCGGCACCGTCGGCAACACCAGCAAGCCGGGCAACAACATCTCACCCCACCTCCACTACGAGGTGCGGCTCGGCAGCAGCTACCCGTCCAACATCCAGAAGGCCGTCTTCAACGGCGTGACCTTCGGCTACCCCATCCAGACGCTGACCTCGAAGAACTGCGGCGGCAGCAGCAACCCGCACACCCCGCAGGAAGTCTGCGGCGCCGGCTACAGCGTGATCGACTCGGCGGCCCTCGGTTCCTCCGGCACGGTCTACCTGCTCTACAACAGCGGCAACGGCTACAACTGCGTCGCCACGATGAAGAGCGCCTCGCTCGGCACCGCCACGGCGACCACCGCCTACCTGGAAGTGCAAGGCAGTAGCAGGATCACCGACTCGGGCAACTACGAGTACTACGCGGGACCCGTCAGGGCGTCGGCGGCGGACAAGTGCGTGAAGTGGGGCGGCAAGGCAGGCTCCTCCACCTACGACAGCCCCTTCGAGCACTGCGGCTGATCAGCGAGCTTCGACAGGGCCTCCACGGCGCGGTGGAGGCCCTGTCCCGCGTCACACCATGCCGATGATGTCGACCACGTAGACGAGCGCGGTCCCCGCGGGGACCGCCATCCCCCCCGCCGTCAGGACCTCCTTCGCGACGGCGGGCGCGGTGATCGCGACCCTGCTGCCCACCCGCCTGCCGGTCAGCCCCTCCACCCAGCCTGGCGGCACCGCGCCTTCCTTCAGCACGACGACGTTCGGGCCGCCCCTGGCGGACGAGGAGTCGAAGACCTTCCTGCTGGGCCAGCGGGCCCCGACGTACTGCACGACCACCCTGGCGCCGCGCGTCACCGGCGGTCCTGAACCGTCGATCAGGACGCCAGGGCGGAGGGTGTCCGGCAGGTCAGGCAGCCGCCGGCCGACCAGCCTGGCGTCCGGCGGGTAGCCGGCGAGGATGTCGAAGACGAGCACCAGCGTCTGGCCGCTGTCGGCGCGCCCGGGTGTGCCGCGCGGGCCGTACGCGAGGTGGGCTGGGCTGACCAGCATCACCCTGCTGCCCACGGGCCGGTCGACCAGCGCCCGCTCCCACGCCTGCGAGACGTGCCGCCCGTCGAGGACGACCGCGGTGGGCTGGTTGGTGTCGTAGGTCGTGACGTACGGCTTGGCGCCGTCCCACCGGCGGATCTCGACCTCCGCCAGCACCACGTCGCCCCTCCTGGTACGCGGGCCTGAACCCTCCGACAGCACGCTCACCGTGGGCGTGGGTTCTGGACGGCGCAGGGGCACCTCGATGACGGGCCGCTCGCCGAACGCGCCGGTCACCGTGGGGGTGGCGGGTGGTGCGCAGGAGACGGCGAACACCAGGCAGAGCAGGACGATGGCGCGCACGGTGATGACCTAGCCGCGATCGTCTCAAGCGACTCCTGGCCGCCCGCCATCTCCGCGCAAACCCGCCCACTGGGGATCCGGGCGTCCGGAGGCTCGGGCGGCGGGCACACTGGTGTGCTGTGAGCCGACCGAACCTGGCGCGCAGGGTCGCGGACGCGGCCGAGATCGCGCTCGCCACCCGCAAGTACGTCACCTTTCTCGACGTCGTCACCGGCCTGCGCTGGCTGCACAGCCGCCACGTCGACACCTGGCGCCAGGGCAGGGCCGCCACGCTCGCCGAGCTGGCCGCCGTCGACGACTCGCGGCTGCTCGACGCCGCCGCGGCGCTGGGCGAGTGGGCGCGTTCCAAGGGCCTGCGCCCGGTGGAGACGCCGTACCTGTCAGGCGGCAGGGACCGTCGGGAGCTGCGCTTCACCACTTCGGGCGAGCAGGGCTCCTTCAAGGTCCACTGGATCTCCCCCGACCTCAGCGACACGCGCGTCAAGCAGCTCACCGAACGGCAGAGCAAGGCGCCCGACCTGGTCGTGGTCTCCCCGCTGGAGCCGTGGAGGTGCGCCGTGTGTGGCGACACGGGCCCCTACCTGATCACAGAGGACGACCGCCCGCTCTGCCTGACCTGCGCCGACCTCGACCACCTCGTCTTCCTCCCCTCGGGCAACGCGGCACTGAGCCGCAGGGCGAAGAAGGAGAGCGTGCTGTCGGCGGTGGTCGTGCGGTACAACCGGCGGCGCAAGGTCTACCAGCGCCAGGGCGTGCTGGTGGAGGAGGCCGCACTGGCCCGCGCGGAGGAGCAGTGTCTGGGCGACGAGGAGGCGCGCGAAGCCCGCCGGGCACGCGACCGTGAGCGCAGGGCCGAGCAGGACCTCGACTATCAGGCCAAGATGGCGGACGAGATCGTGCGGCTCTTCCCGCGCTGCCCGCCGGGGCGCGCCGAGTCCATCGCCGCCCACGCCGCCCAGCGCGGCAGCGGCAGGGTCGGCCGTACGGCCGCCGCCAAGGCCATGGACGAGAACGCGATCACGCTCGCGGTCGTGGCCTCGATCCGCCACCTCGACACCGACTACGACAGGATGCTGATGGACGGCGTCCCCCGCATGGAGGCCCGTGACCGCATCCGGCCGGTGATCGAGGCCAAACTGTCGGAGCTCAAGGGTAGAAATCAGGCATGAGCGACTGGCACGCCGTCCGACAGGCCATCCACGACTTCGCGCTGAGCCTGCCCGAGACCCACGAGGACTTCCCGTGGGGCGAGAGCGTCATCAAGGTCAACAAGAAGGTGTTCGTCTTCCTCGGCATCGACGAGCCGACGGAGAAGTGGAACCCGGCGTTCGGCGTGAAGCTGCTGTCGGAGTCGCACGGCCACGCGCTGACCGTCCAGGGCGCCGAGCCCAGCGGTTACGGGCTGGGCAAGGCGGGCTGGGTGACGGTCCCGTTCGAGAGTGAGCTGCCGGAAACCGAGGTGCTGCTCGACTGGGTGGAGGAGAGCTACCGGGCGATCGCCCCGAAACGGGCGATCAGGCTACTGGACGGCCAGGCGCAGCGCGAAGCCGACGAGTAGGACGCCGGTGATCCGTTCGACGCGCCGCCGTACCCGGGGAGTGCGCAGCAGCGCGCCCATCCTGTCGACCACGAGGACGTAGACGAGGAACCACAGGAAGTAGAGCCCGGCGAAGACGGCCGACAGCAGCAGCGCGTCGTCGGGCCCCTTCATGAACTGCGGCAGGAACGTGACCTGGAACAGCAGCACCTTCGGGTTGAGCAGGTTGGAGAAGAAGCCGTTGCGGATGTGCCGCTGCCCCGCGGTCGGCGCCTCCTGCGGCTTGGCGCGGAAGGACTGCACGCCCAGCCACAGCAGGTAGGCGATGCCGAGCCACCTGAGCACGGTGAACGCGGTCGGTGAGGCGGCCAGCAGCGCCGACAGGCCGAGCGAGGCGGCGGTGGCGTGGACCGTGAGGCCGAGCAGGCCTCCCGCCATCGTGAGCAGTCCTGCGACGCGGCCGTGGGTGAGGGAGCTACGCATGATCAGGGCCGCGTCGGGGCCGGGGATCATGATCATGACAAGCGCGGTGACCGCGAAGGTCAGCAGCATGGCGGGGGTCTCCCGGAAGCCGGGCGCGCTCCGGGAGACCCGCGGGTGTGCAGGCCGCACGGAACCGCGGACGTACAGGGGCGCCTTGTGGGCGCCCTTGATATTACTTGTCCGAATTCCGGTACGGCGCCACGGGCCTGCCCAACGTGGGCGTGCCCAGCAGCCTGGCCGAGGAGACAGCGTAGATGCCGTCGTTGGTGAACACCCAGACGATCTTGCGGTCCCATTCGACGTAGACGGCGTGGGTCTGGTTGCCGAGCGCGTAGTCGGGGACGCCCTTGGCGAACCCGCTGGGCACGAACTGCGCGACCCGCTTCGGCCGCCTGACGTCGGTGGTGTCGAAGAACTGCACGCCCGCGTTGTAGAAGGCGTAGGTCAGCAGGCCCTGCTTCGGGTCCCCCGGAGAGGTGTAGGAGCCCGACCGCTTGGGCCCGAAGCTGCCGCCCCGCCGGCAGTAGTCGGCGAACCTCGCCCCCGCCGCGGGCTCGGGCCTGGGAAGCTTGCCGACGATGCGCGGGTGGCGCGGGTCGCGGGCGTCGATCTGGAACACGTCCTTGTACGGCTCGTGGCAGTCCTCACCGAGCGGGTAGCCGGAGACGTAGACCAGGCCGGTCTTGGCGTACTGGGAGACGTCCACGTTGTCGGCCTCGGTGCCGCCGACCGACATCGGCAGGTCGAGGTGGCCGACCTCCTTCATCGCGGCGGGGTCGGAGAGGTCGAGGATCGACAGCCCGTAGCCGCCCATCGCGGCGAAGCCGTACTTGCCTGAGACGAAGAACGGCATGCGCGCGCCCATCCACGAGGTCTGGTTACCGCAGCGCGGGTTCTTCGCGTAAGCCGCCTCCTCGCCCGCCACCTGGCCCTTGCGGTGCCATTCGCCGACCTTCTTCGGGTGCTTCAGATCGGACATGTCCCAGGCCTGGTAGCCGGGCGAGTAGAGATAGGTGGGCACCTCGGTGTTGCGCCAGGTGTCGAGCGGGGCGACGGCGACGTACATGTACGTCCCGCCGGTCCAGTACGGCACGTCCAGCGAGCCCGAGCCCTGCTGCACGCCCGGCTTCGGGTCCGTCAGCGTGGGGTCGGTGGTCACGGTGGACAGGAGCTTCCAGTCCTTCCTCCGCGGGCCGTCAAGGCGGTAGACCTTGAAGCCCTTGAAAGTGGTCTCCTCGCGCAGTTGCTTCACGCCCGAAGGGTTGTGGAACTTGGTGCGCTCGACCGCGTCGCCCAGCTGGTCGACCTGGCGCTTCTGCTCGAAGGACTGGATCATCACGTAGTGGCCGTCACGCCACTGGATGGTGGAGGCGCCCCAGTAGTCGGCCGTCTTCCAGTCCTTGCCGGTCAGCACCTCGACGATCTTCACTTTGCGCACGTCGGTGACGTCGTAGACGCGGGCCTCTGTGCGGTCGTACTGGAACAGGTAGCGGCGGCCGTCGAAGTCGACGACGTTCTGCCAGGTGTGGAAGTAGTCCGGGGTGAAGTCCGCGCCCCTGTAGGAGGCCTCGACCTTGATCGGTCCCTCGACGTAGCTCTTCGGGTCGTAGCCCTTGGTCTTGGGGAAGAGGTCCTGCGCGCCGCCGGGGAAGCGGAAGCGCTCCTCGCCCGCGGGCGTCAGTGCTGGATGGCGGAACGAGCCGTCGAGCTGCATGCCGTACTCGCCGGGGGCCGGTTCGCCCGGCCGGCGGTCACCGCAGACGGTGGGGAAGGCGTCGTCGGGTTCGGCCTGCGCGGGGGCGGCCACCAGCAGGCTTGCCAGGCAGGCGGTGGTGGCCAGAGTCGCTCTGAACATCTTGTGACCTTTCGGGGGATGCGCACCAGAGTGGGGGGTGCGCGTCCCGTTCCCCAATGGCTGGTTCCGCGTTACGGAACCAGGGCGGCCAGCGCCACGCCCAGTCCGCGCTGGTTCCGGCCCGAGGCCTTGGCGTCGGTGGAGTTGATGGAGTAGACGACGGTCCTGCTCAGGTCGCGGGTGGCGCCCACGCCTGCCGAGAAGCCGTACCTGGCGCCCGTCTTGCCGTAGGCGACCTGCCCGCCGGGCAGCACCATCCTGGACATGCCGGAGGTGTAGACGGCGGGGTCGCAGCTGCCGAATGCCGTCACCCTGGGGACGGTGAACATCGGCTCCAACTGGGCGTAGGGCACGACCTCCCCGGAGAAGAGCGCGTTCACGAACGTCTCCAGGTCGCGGGCGGTCGAGATGAGGTCGCCCGAGGCCCAGGTGGAGGTGACGCTGGTCGTGGTCATGTCCACGACGGACGCGTCGCCGTACGCGGTCGAGCCGGGGAAGCCGTCGGGGACGACCTGGTAGCCGTGGTTGTGCTTGCCGCGGATGTGGGTCGACCGTCCTGGCAGGTAGCTGTCGCGCATGCCGAGCGAGCGCAGGATGCGGGCGGTGACCTCGTGCTCGTAGGAGCGTCCTGTGAGCTTCTCGATGAGCAGGCCCGCGACGAAGGTGTTGATGTTGACGTAGTGCTGCTTGGTGCCGGGCGTGAACTCGACCGGGTTCTCGACGGCCAGCGCGACGTACTCCTTCGGGGTCCAGGTCTTGAACCTGGTCCTGTAGACCTCCTCGAAGCCGCCGTCGATCTCGGGCGAGGGCAGGCCGCTGGTGTGGTTGAGCAGCTGGCCGACGGTGATCGGCGGGTAGTCGGCGGGGAGCAGGCCTGGCAGGTACTCCTGAACCGTGCCGTCGAGCGACACCTTGCCCTCGGCGACGAGCTGGAGCACGACGGCGGCGGTGAACATCTTGGTGACGCTGCCGGCGCGGAAGCGGACGTCGTCCCGGGCGGGCCGCTTGGCGCGCAGGTCCCCGACCCCCGTGACCCCCTTCCACGTGCCCTTCGTGCCGCCCACGCGCACGACCGCCGCGGTGGCGTCGGGCGCGGGCAGCTTCTCGATGCTCTTGGCGAGGGCCGCCTCGTTGAGCGGCGGCACCTTGATGACGGGGTCGGTGGCGGGCGGAGGGACCGGGCAGTCCTCGGCCGAGGCACGCGCGGGGGCCGCGACGACGGCGGCGAAGGTGGCGAGGCAGGCGAGCGCGAGGGCCGAGGAGAGGCTCTTGTTCATGTCCTCGATCTTGTCGAGAACGCCCGTCTCTCCGGATCGCCGGTGCCGGTGAACTCCGGCCTCCCTCCTGGGAGGGAGGCAGATGGGTCGCTCAGGTGACCGCGAGCCGCTGGGCGTACTTCTCGTCCCTCCACAGCTCCTTGTCGAGCACCTCCAGCAGGGTCTGGGCCGCGTCGTAGACGTCGACGTGCCTGATGTACAGCGGCGCGAACCCGAAGCGGAGGATGTCGGGTGCCCTGAAGTCGCCGTGGACGCCCCTGTCGATCAGCGCCCGCATCACCGGATAGCCGTCGGGGTGGCGGAAACTGACCTGGCTGCCCCTGCGCTCGGGCGCGCGGGGAGAGGCGAGCTCGAGCGCGTCGCCGACGAGCTCGACGAACGTCTCGGTCAGCTGGACGCTCTTGGCCCTGACGTGGGCCATGTCCACGCGCTCCCAGATGTCGAGCGCGGCCTCCAGCGCGGCGAACGACAGCACGTGCGGGGTGCTGACGGTGAAGCGCCTGATGCCGTCGGCGGGCCGGAAGCGCGGTTCGAAGGCGAACGGCTCGGCGTGGCCGTACCAGCCGGACAGCACGTTCTCCGCCGCCTCGTGGTGGCGCGGGTTCACGTAGAGGAACGCGGGCGCGCCGGGCCCGCCGTTGAGGTACTTGTAGGTGCAGCCGAGCGCGAAGTCGGCCTGCGAGACGTCGACGTGCAGCGCGCCCACGCTGTGGCAGACGTCCCAGATCATCAGCGCGCCCGCGGCCTGCACCCGCGCGGTCACCTCGGCCACGTCGTAACGCTCGCCCGTGCGGTAGTTGACCTCCGACAGCAGCACCGCGGCCACGTCGTCGCCGACACCCTCGGAGAAGTCGCGGATCTCGCAGCCGAGCCCCTCCAGGATGTAGTTGTCGGTGGGGAAGTTGGTCACGTCGGCGACCACCACCGGCCTGGAAGGACGCAGCCGCATGGCCGCGGCCACCGCCTGGTACACCGCGATCGACGTGGTGTTGCCCACCACCACCGTCCCCGGGCCCGCGCCGATCAGCGGGGCGAGCCTGTCGCCCGTGGTGAGCGGCTGGGCGTACCAGCCCGCGCTGTTCCACCCGCCGACCAACTCCCGGCCCCACTCCTCCTCGACCGCCCTCCGCACCCTCTCGGCGGTACGGCGGGGCAGCGCGCCGAGGGAGTTGCCGACGAGGTAGACGACCCCCTCGGGCAGCACGAACTCGTCCCTGAACTCCTTCAGCGGGTCGGCCGCGTCAAGAGCCAGGCAGTCTTCACGATTCACGGTGTTTCTCCAAGAAAGGTCTCGGCATTGCCTCCCAGGATCCTGGCGCGAGCCCGGTCGGAGAGGAAGCCCGCGCCGCTGACCAGCCTCCCCACGGGAGACTCGCCGAGCGGGTAGGGGTAGTCGGAGCCGAGCATCACACGGTCCTCCCCCATGGTGTCCACCAGCAGCCGCAGCGCCCGCTCGTCGAACACGACGGAGTCGACGCTGAAGCGGTCGAGGTAGTGCGAAGGGGGGTGCTCCGAGGTCCCGATGACGTCGTTCCTGCGATGCCACGCGTTCTCGAAGCGGCCCAGCCAGAAGGCGAACGAGCCGCCTCCGTGGGCGAAGCAGATCCTCAGCGTCTCCGGCACGCGGTCGAAGACGCCGCCGAGGATCATGGCGAGGATCGACAGGTGGGTCTCGGCCGGCATCCCGACCAGCCACTGCGCCATCCACCTGTCGAGCCTCGGTCCCGTCGGCAGGTCCCACGGGTGAACGAAGACGGGAGCGTTCCTGGCCGCGCAGTGCTGGAGGAACTGCACGACGCCCTCGTCGTCGAGGTCCCTGTCGCCGACGTGGTTGCCGATCTCGACGCCCCTGTGCCCGGCGGCCAGACACCGGTCGAGCTCCTCGCAGGCCAGGTCGGGGTCCTGCAGCGGGACCTGGCAGAACGGGATCAGCCGCTCGTCGGCGCAGATCTCCAGGGCGAGGTCGTTGAAGATCCGCGCGACGTTCGCGGCCTGCTTCGCCGGGCGCTCGTAGGCGAAGAACACCGGGGTCGGGGAGACGACCTGCCTGTCCACGCCCATCGTCGCCAGGCGGACCTCGGGATCCCAGCAGTCGTCCTGGATCCTGCGGAAGTCGCGGTCGTTGACGACGATCATCGCCTCGCGCTCGGACTCGATCCGCAGCCGGGGCGCGCCGGGCCAGCCCAGGTCGGGCCAGCCCTTGGCGACGTAGTGCGTGTGGACGTCGACGATCACTCGGTCAGCCCTTGCCGGGGTGCAGTGCCCCGCAGTTGTCGCAGGTGCGCGCCTTCTCGTCGGTGTAGAACGCCTCGAAGACCGGCGGCAGGTCCTTGACGATGTCGCGCACCTGCAGCTCCACCTCGTGGACCACCGCGTCGCACTGCTGGCAGTACCACCTGAACGTCTCCAGCGTGCCCTCAGGCCTGATCCGCTCGATCACCAGGCCGACGGAGTCGGCCTCGCGCTGCGGCGAGTGCGGCAGGTTGCCGGGCAGCAGCCACATCTGGCCCTCGCGGATGTGCACGGTGTCAGGACCGTCGGGAGTCATGACGTTGAGGCGCATGTTCCCCTTGATCTGGAAGAACAGCTCCTCGAAGGGGTCGATGTGGAAGTCGGTGCGCTGGTTCGGGCCGCCGACGACCATGACGATGAAGTCGTCCGCCTTCTCGAACACGACCTTGTTACCCACCGGCGGCTTGAGCAGGTGGGCGTGCTCGTCGATCCACTTGTTGAAGTCGATGGGCGGGATCATGCTCGCTCCTCTTCTGATGGTCGCGACCGCTTCGTCGCTCGCTGGCATTGGATTAAACCTCGCTCCCGATCGCCGAGCTCCTTCGCTCCTTTGTCGATGGTGAATAGGCGACGGCCTGCATCTCGATCAGCAGGTGCGGGTGCGGCAGCTGGTGGACGGCCACCGTGGTGCGCGTGGGTCCTGTCTCGTCGAAGAACTCGGCGTAGGTCTCGTTGTAGCCCTTGAAGTCGTTCATGTTGACCAGATACGTGGTGATCTGTACCAGATCGGCGAGGCTCGCTCCCGCGGCTCGCAGGATGTCGCCGATGTTCTCGATCACCGCTCTGGTCTGCACGCGGATGTCCAGGTCCGTGGTCCCCAGCTCGTCGACCGACACACCCGCGAAGGTGTTGTCGGGCCGCCTGGAGCTGGTCCCCGACACGTAGAGGAAGTCCCCCGCCCGTTTGACGTGGGGAAACCTCCCTCTCGGCGTCGCCTTCCCCTCGACCAGCATCACAGCGCCACCCTTCCCAGCCGCTGGATCTCCACCTGGACGTGCGCGCCTGACAGGAGCGGTTCGGCAGGGGTGGCGGCGCCGGCCAGCAGGATCGCGCCCTCCTCGATCACCAGCCCCACCTGTACGGCGAGCCGTGCCGCCTCGACGATCGCCCTGCGCGGGTCGCCGAGGATGGCCGCGGTCGACCCGACGTGCACGGGCCGCCCGTCGATCTCGAAGACCACGCCAAGGTTCCAGTCGTCGACGTCGTAGGGCCGCCAAGGCCCGATCGTGTAGCCCGCCGCCGAGGTGTTGTCGGCGATGACGCTCTCCAGCGAGAACCTGAAATTCTCGTACCGCGAGTCGATCACCTCGATGCCCGCCGCGACGGCCGCGACGGCGCCGGGCCGCGTGGCGTCCTCGACGCTCTCGATCCTGCGCCCGACCAGGTAGGCCACCTCGGGCTCGACCCTCGGGTGGATGTACTTGTCGTGGTCGACCACCGCCATCGACGGCGTCAGCCGTCCCAGGATGAGGTCGTTGACGCCCATCTGGCGGCGTTTGCCCTCGCTGGTGAAGCCGAGCTTGACCCCGGACAGGGGCTCGCCGCGCAGGCCGACGACCTCTTCCTGGATCTCGTAGGCGGTGGCGACGTCGAGCTCGTCCACAGGCTGTGGAATCGGCATCCGGGTGAGCGCGGCCTCGTGCAGCGCCTGAGCCAGCTTCATTTCGTCAGGTCCAATGCGATATCGACGATCATGTCCTCCTGACCGCCGACCATCCGGCGGCGGCCCGCCTCGGCGAGGATCTCCCTGGTGTCGACGCCGTACCGCTGTGAGGCGGCCTCGGCGTGGCGGAGGAAGCTGGAGTAGACGCCCGCGTAGCCGAGCGTCAGCGTCTCCCTGTCGACCCGCACGGGACGGTCCTGCAGCGGCCTGACCAGGTCGTCGGCCGCGTCCATCAGCGCGTAGAGGTCGCAGCCGTGCGCCCAGCCCATGAGGTCGGCCACGGCGACGAACACCTCAAGCGGCGCGTTCCCCGCGCCCGCGCCCATCCCGGCG
This sequence comes from Nonomuraea sp. NPDC049152, assembly GCF_040648355.1. Taxonomy (NCBI): domain Bacteria; kingdom Bacillati; phylum Actinomycetota; class Actinomycetes; order Streptosporangiales; family Streptosporangiaceae; genus Nonomuraea; species Nonomuraea sp. NPDC049152. Next base: position 102,599 of record NZ_JBEZDO010000019.1, read on the forward strand.
AGCGAGGCGTCCACGCGGGTGCAGCCGTTCTCCACCGCGACCACGGAGTTGGCCACGCCGAGGCTGAGGTTGTGGTGGGCGTGGATGCCGATCTCGGTCTCGGGCCTGAGCGCGTCACGGTAGGCCCTGATCCGCTCCCTCGCGCCGTCCATGGTGAGGCCGCCGCCGGAGTCGGTCACGTAGACGCAGTGCGCGCCGTACGACTCCATGAGCCTGGCCTGCTCGGCGAGGACCTCGGGCGGGGCCATGTGCGCCATCATCAGGAACCCCGCGACGTCCATGCCCAGCTCGCGGGCGGTGGAGATGTGCTGGGCCGAGATGTCGGCCTCGGTGCAGTGCGTGGCGATCCTGACCGAGGTGACGCCCAGCGCGTGGGCCTTCCTCAGGTCCTCGATGGTGCCGATGCCGGGCAGCAGCAGCGTGGTGAGCCTCGCGTTCGTCACGGCTCCCGCGACGGCCTCGATCCACTCCTCGTCGGTGTGGGCGCCGGGACCGTAGTTGAAGCTCCCGCCCGCGAGGCCGTCGCCGTGCGCGACCTCGATGGCGGCCACTCCCGCCGCGTCGAGCGCCCTGGCGATGGCGGTGGCCTGGTCGATCGTGTAGCGGTGGCGGATGGCGTGCATGCCGTCCCGCAACGTCACGTCCTGCACGTAGATGCGCGCGCTCATGCCCGTCCTCCCTCGGTGACCTGCGAGATGGCTCCCGCGGGGGTGAGGGGGGCGGTCTCGGCGAGGCGTTCGGCGGTGCGCAGGGCGGCGGAGGTCATGATGTCCAGGTTCCCCGCGTAGGCGGGGAGGTAGTGGGCCGCCCCCTCGACCTCCAGGAAGACGCTCACCTTCACCCCACCCCTCGCCCCCTGCGCCAGCGTCCACACCGGCTCGTCGGCGGCCACGGGTGTGAACTGCACCTCCTGCTTGAGCCGGTAGCCGGGCACATATTCCTGCACCGAGGCCACCATCTCCGCCACCGAAGCGGCCACCTCGTCCTCCGAGCACGAGTCGACCAGGCAGTAGACGGTGTCCCGCATGATCAGCGGCGGCTCCGCAGGATTCAGCACGATGATCGCCTTGCCCCGCGTCGCACCGCCGACCTGCTCCAGTGCCCTGGCGGTCGTCACCGTGAACTCGTCGATGTTCGCCCGCGTGCCGGGACCGGCCGACTTCGACGCGATGGAGGCCACGATCTCGGCGTACGACACCCTGGCCACCTTCGACACCGCGGCCACGATCGGGATCGTCGCCTGCCCTCCGCACGTCACCATGTTGAGGTTCGGCGCGGACAGGTGGGCGTCCAGGTTGACCGAGGGCACCACGTAGGGGCCGAGCGCGGCGGGCGTGAGGTCGATGACCCTCTTGCCGTACGACCGGACGACCGCGGCGTTGTGCGCGTGGGCGCCCGCCGAGGTGGCGTCGAGCACCACGTCGACCGAGTCGAAGGACGGCAGCGCCACCAGTCCCTCGACGCCCGAGGAGGTCGTCTCGAGGCCCCTGCGCCGCGCCCTGGCGAGGCCGTCTGAGGCGGGGTCGATGCCCGCCATCGCCACGACCTCGACCTTCTTCGACAGCAGGGCCTTGAACATCAGGTCGGTCCCGATGTTGCCCGAGCCGATGATCGCCAGCCTCACCCGAACACCGCCCGCACCGAGCCGAGACCGTCGATGAGCGCCTCGAACACGTCGCCGTCCTCCACCGGCACCACGGGGCCGAGCGCGCCGGTCAGCACGACGTCTCCCGCGCGCAGCGGGTGGTCGGTGCGGCCGAGCGTGTCGGCCAGCCAGACGGCCGCGTTGAGCGGGTGACCCATGCAGGCCGCGCCCGCGCCCGTGGACACCTCCTGCCCGCGCCTGGTCATCGTCATCCCCGCCAGGCGCAGGTCGAGCCCGCGCAGCCCGACCGGCGTGTTGCCCAGCACGAAGGCGCCGCTGGAGGCGTTGTCGGCGATGGTGTCGGCCAGCGTGATGTCCCAGTCGGCGACGCGCGAGTCGACGATCTCGATCGCGGGCAGCGCGAAGTCGACCGCCCTGATCACCTCGGCGACCGTGAAAGGCCCGCCGACCAGGTCGCACCCCAGCACGAGCGCGATCTCGGCCTCGGCCCTCGGCTGCAGGAACCTCTCGTACGGCACCGGCAGCCCGTCCAGGTAGGCCATGTCGGCGAACAGCATGCCGAAGTCGGGCCGGTCCACCCCGAGCTGCTTCTGCACGGCCAGGTTGGTCAGCCCGATCTTGCGCCCGACCAGCCTGCGCCCCTCGTCGAGCGCCCTGCGGGTGTTGATCTCCTGTACGGCGTAGCCCTCGCCCGCCGTACTCACCAGGTCCCTGACGGGAGCGCACGGCTTGCCCGAGCGCTGGGCCTCGAGCAACCGGTCGGCCGCCTGGGTGCGGACGTCCACGGCCTCTGACCACTCGTCGTTCATGCGCCACCTTCCAGCTTGATCGTGATCGTCGTCGGCTCGGAGTAGAAGTCGAGCGACTGGGTGCCGCCCTCTCGGCCGATGCCCGACAGCTTGACGCCGCCGAACGGGGTGCGCAGGTCGCGCAGGTACCAGGTGTTGACCCAGACCAGCCCCGCCTCCAGCCGCTGGGCGACCCGGTGCGCCCGGTCGAGGCCGCTCGTCCACAGGACGGCGGCCAGCCCGTAGTCGGAGTCGTTGGCCAGCGCGACGGCCTCGGCCTCGGTGTCGAACGGGGCCACGTGGCAGACCGGCCCGAAGATCTCTTCCCTGTTGAAGCGGGAGGACTCCGGCAGTCCTGTCACCACGGTCGGTTCCACGAAGTAGCCGGGCCCGTCGGGAGCGCCGCCGCCGGTGAGGAACTTCGCCCCCTCGTCGCGGGCGAGAGCGTAGTACGACAGCACCTTCTCCCTGTGCTGCGCGGAGATCATGGGCTGCGGGGTGACCGACGCTACCCGCTCGGCCAGCAGGGCGCAGAACTCCTCGAAGATCGGCCGCTCGACGTAGAGCCGCTCGGTGCACAGGCACACCTGGCCGCCGTTGGTGAACACCGACCGCACGCTGCCCTCGACCGCCCTGTCGAGGTCGGCGTCGGCGAAGACCAAGCCGGCGTTCTTCCCGCCCAGCTCGAAGGAGATCGGCTTCACCCGGTCGGCGACGGACTTCATGATCGCCGAGCCGGTGCGGGTGGAGCCGGTGAACGTCACCCCGTCGACCCCTTCGTGGGAGACCAGGAGCTGGCCCGCCTGGCCGTACCCGTGGATCACGTTGACCACACCAGGGGGCAGACCGACGGAGGCGCAGATCTCGGCGAAGAGCGCGGCGGAGCCGGGCGTGTTCTCCGACGGCTTGACCACGACGGTGTTGCCCGCGACCAGCGCGGGGCCGAGCTTCCACGTCATGAGCAGGAACGGCAGGTTCCACGGCACCACGACCGCGACCACGCCGAGCGGCCTGCGCACGGTGTAACTGAGCACGTCCGGCAGGTGGAAGGCCTCCGAAGGGCGCTGCGCGGCGATCTCGGCGAAGGCGCGGAAGTTGGCGGCGCCGCGCGGGATGTCGAGCGTGCGGGTCTGCTCGAGCGGCTTGCCCGTGTCGGCGATCTCGGCGGCCACCAGGTCGTCGAACCGCGCCTCGATCCCCTCGGCCAGGCGGCGCATCCAGGCGGCCCGCTCGGCCACCGGCAGCGCGGCCCAGGCGGGCGCGGCCTCGCGCGCGGCGCGCACCGCCCTGTCGACCACGGCCTGGTCCGCCTCATGGACCTGCCTGTTCACCTGTCCTGTCATGGGATCGTAGGACGCGAACGGCTCGCCCTCGGCCACCCACGCGCCCCCGATGAAGTGGGCTACCTGCTCAAATGACATCGTTCCTCCACCTAGGGGTATAGAACTTCCCGGCGGTTTCGGACAAGAATGCGTTCCGTGACACGGAACACCGATCGCTTGTCGATGCTGGAGAAGTCATGGCTGGTCCTGGACGCGTTCCGGCCGACCGGCGGCCCGCTCCGGCTGATGGACGTCGCCCAGCACTGCCACCTGCCCAAGACCACCGCCTTCCGGCTGCTCACGGAACTGACCGAGATCGGCGCCGTCGCGCGCAGGGAGAACGGTTACTACCTCGGCCGCCGGTTGTTCGAGCTCGGTAGCATCGTCCCTCTCGAACGCGACCTGCGCCACGCCGCCCTGCCGTTCATGCACGATCTCTACGAGGCCACCCGCGAGACGATCCACCTCGGCGTGCGCGATGGGCTCGACGTGGTCTACGTCGAGAAGATCCGCGGTCACGAGTCGTTCTCGCTGCCCTCGCGGGTGGGCGGACGGCTGCCGCTCAACTGCACGGGCGTGGGCAAGGCGCTGCTGGCCTACTCGGGACCCGAGTTCATCGACGAGGTGCTCTCGCGGCCGCTGCGCAGGCTCACCCCGCACTCGATCGTGGATCCCAAGCGGCTGGAGGAGGCCATCGGGCAGGTCCAGGCCGCGGGCCTGGCCTACGAGCGGGAGGAGGCGCAGCTCGGCGGCGCGTGCATCGCGGCGCCCGTCTTCAGCGGCGGCACCGTCGTCGCGGCGCTGTCGGTTTCGGTGCCGCTGGCCCGCTTCCACCCGACCCGGCTGGCGCCCGCGGTGAAGACGGCCGCGCTGGGAGTCTCCAGGGCACTGACGAGATCGATCTAGACCGGGCGTCCGGTCACCGACCGTGGCGGTCCTGTGCGAACGCAGTGACGCCGCACGGGCCCGAACTTGTTCCACACCTGTCGATATTTGGCTGTCCTTTCGGACACTTTTCCGTACCTGCATTATTGCCTCGTGGGCCAAACATGGGATTTGTGGGGACATGTCGTCATCGCGGGATTGCTGGGGATTCCGCTTGCCGTACTGGCGGCTTTGACACTGGCCCGCGCGCGCCGCAGGCGCGGGCACCCCGCCCCCGGACGCACCGCGATCGCCGACGTGGGCATCGTCGCAGGCACGGCCCCGTGGATCTGGATGATTCTCACTCCGGCAAACGGTCAGAGCGGTGTCAATCTCGTCCCGTTCAGAGATCTCACCTGGGTCTTCTCCGCACCGCCCGCGACCGTGTTCGTGCAGGTCGGAGGCAACCTCCTGGTCTTCGCCTGCCTGGGCGCGCTGCTTCCCGTCCGTTCCGCGCGCTTCGCGGGCATCGCCCGCGTGGCGGGTGTGGCCGCAGGTGCCTCGGTGACCGTCGAGCTGCTGCAGTACGGCCTGCGCCTCGGTCGCTTCTCCTCGATCGACGACGTCTTGATCAACACAGCGGGGGCGATCGTTGCCGCTTTGATTACTCGCCGCTGGTGGGGCTCCAATTAGCGGCCAGGACCGTTCCACAGTAACGGCCCGAGAAAACTCGCGAGGGTCACCACACGGGCACGATCCACTCAAAAGAAGCTCGGGACCAACCTGCGTATCTGTGCGATCGTGGACAAGGCGGGGCAAGTTCTCTGGAGACGCCAAACCTGGTTGGTGACAGAGGGTGATCAAACGTGTCTGAATCCCCGGTACCTCAGGAGCCCCCGATCTATCGGCGCATCGCCGACGGCCTGCGCGCCAGGATCCTGTCCGGCGAACTGCGCGATGGGGACCGACTACCGGGCGAGAACGCGCTCATGGCCGAACACGCAATCGCGCGAGCCACCGCCCGCCAGGCGCTGGCCGTGCTGATCAACGAAGGGCTGGCGGTGCCGAAAAGAGGTTCGGGGGTTTATGTGCGACAGTTCAAGCCGATCCGCAGGCACGGATCTCGACGCCTGTCCCGCGAGCAGTGGGGCCAGGGACAGGCCATCTGGGACGCCGACACGCGCGGCCGTCCTTTCACCGTGGACGCGGTGGAGGTGGCCCGCACGCGGGCCGGCGAGGTGACCGCCGGCGTCCTCGACAGCACGGAGGTGTGGATCAGGCGCCGTCGCTACTCGGTCGATGCCCGACCTGTCCAGCTTGCCACGTCCTACTTTCCCGCCGACCTGGTGGAAGGCAGCGCGATCACGCTGCCGGACACGGGGCCGGGCGGCGTCTACGCCCGGCTGCGGGACCTCGGCCTGCCGCCCGCCCACTTCACCGAAGAGGTGCGCGCCCGCATGCCGCAACCCAGGGAGGCGAGCCTGCTGGAGCTGCCGGCGGGCACTCCGGTGATCGTGATCTCCAGGACCGCCTACACCGCCGGCGGCCTCCCCGTTGAGTACAACGAGATGGTCCTCGACTCCGCGTCCTACGTACTCCAATACGACTTCGACGCTTAGGTCAAGTCGCTTTGTCAAGCGATAGGTTGACCTGTCCCCTGCGATCATTGATTTCTCTAGAGATGTGCCGCACCTTCTAAAGAGAAGGAAGCGTAAGTGGGGGACCCGGGAAGGGTGACCAGATGTCCTTTGACCGGCATCTCGCCGAGATCGCCCTGGAGTACCCCCACTGGACCATCTGGCGGAGCGACGCGGGCCGCTGGTGGGCCACGCGGCACCACCCGCTGAGCGCGGAACAGCGCGACGCGGGATGCGCCATGACCATCGATGCCGACGACCCTGAGGGCCTTCGCGAACAGTTGAGGGACCAGGAGAGGCGGGCAGGACCCGCCCCCTAGCGCGCGTGCTGTGGATCGTTCTAGGCGGGGGATCCACGGCACGCGCCCGGCCTCGTTCCGAGGCCACGAGCAGCCCGGTGCCGGGTTCAGCGTCTCGGCGGCTCCGGCACCGGGCCCCCAGGCGCGGAAGTCTCCGACCCTATCGGGGGCGGGGGCTTCCGCCCTAGCTTGTCCGCGCTGCGGGGCGGCCTACTTGTGCGCCAGCCTGCCCAGGTTGACGTCGGTGTCCTCGGAGACCTGCCGCTGCTCCTCCGCCACGTCGGCCGGCTCGTCGTCGACGATCACCCGTACCTCGTCGACCTCCCGCATCTCGTCGACGTCGTCGACCGCCTCGACCGCCTCCACCTCTTCGACCGCGGGCTCGACGACCGGCATCAGCGGCCCTGCCGTGTTCTCCCTGCGCATCAGGTCGCCGAGCACGGAGCTGATCTCGTTGAGCCGCCTGACCACCTCGCCGTGGGTGTCGGTGAGGTAGGTGACCCGCCGGCCCGCGTGCTCGTCGAGCGCGTTGACCCGCTGCTCGGCCGCCGCGAGCGACGCCTGCGCCTGAGCCTGGGCGCTGCTCAGCGTCGACTCCGCCTCGGCTCGCGCGATGGCCAGGGTGGACTCGGCCTCCTCTCGAGCGCTCTCGACGGTCTGCTCGGACTCCAGCCTGGCCGCCGTGAGGACCCTGTCGGCCTCACCCCTGGCCACGCGCAACGTCTCTTCGGCCTCGGCCCTGGCGGTGGTGAGGGTCTCCTCCGCGTCGGCGCCCGCCTGGGCCAGCATGCGCTCGGCCGCACCCGTCGCCTCGCCCACGCGGCGCTCGGCCTCTGCCTGGGCGCTGGTGAGGATGTTGTCGGCGGTCTCGCGAGCCGAGGAGACCATCCGCTCGGCCTCCATGCTGGCCGACTCGCGCAACCTGTTGGCCTCGGTCTCGGCGTCCTCCCGTTTGGCGGCCGCCTCCTCCTCTCCCAGCTTGAGAATCTGCGCGAGCCTCGGGCTGAGGTCCTCGTAACTCTGTGGCGCTTCGACCATCCTGCGTCTGGCCTCTGCGAGCTCGATCCGGCCTTGCTCCGCCTGGTCGATCGCTCGTGCCAGCCGCTCCTCCAGATCCCTGATCTGGTTGCGGGAGCGGATCATGTAGTCGTGTACCTGACGACGGCTGTAGCCGCGCATGACGACTTCGAAGGAGTCTTCCTGCATCAGGTCGGGAAAGCTCTCGTGCTGGTTTGTCATGAGGAGTACCTAGGTGGGGAGCTTGCGGTTTGTGAGGGTCCGACAACGACGTGTCAGGAGACGACTTTCCTGCCATCTGCCCAAGTCCGCAACCCGAACGCCGTACCTGCCCGGGAAATCCTAATGAGAAACCCGCCCTGTGCGCCCGCTCAGACGCTGCTGAGCTGGCCAGGCACGATTCTCGTCAAGCGGGCCGACTACGATGTCCAAGATGTACATCGCAGCCCTGGACGACGGTGCAATTCCTGACATTCACCCGGACGCCTATATCGCACCGGGCGCGGTGGTTGTCGGTAACGTCAGAGTAAGCCGTGGAGCCAACATCTGGTACGGCTCGGTCCTGCGCGGCGACGACGAACGCATCGAGATCGGCGAGGAGTGCAACGTCCAGGACCTGTGCTGCCTGCACGCGGATCCGGGCGAGCCCGCCGTACTCGAACCGAGAGTGAGCCTCGGCCACAAGGCCATGGTCCACGGCGCCCACGTCGAGACCGGCGCGCTGATCGGCATCGGCGCGATCGTGCTCGGCGGCGCGCGGATCGGGGCGGGCACCCTGGTCGCGGCGGGCGCGCTGGTCGGTCCTGGCAAGCAGATCCCCTCAGGGGTGCTCGTGGCGGGCGTGCCCGGCAAGATCGTCCGCGAGCTCACCGACGACGACAGGGCGGGCTTCGCGCACACGCCCGACCGGTACATGGCCAAGGCCCTCAGGCACGGGCGGGCGTCAGCAGTTTGACCAGCACCGCGTCGGGGACCTTCATCAGGTCTCCCGCGGGAGTGGCGGGCCGCAGGAAGCGCACGTAGTCGACGGTCAACCTGAGGTCGGGCTTCCCCTTGATCGTCTTGGCGGCGTTGGCCTTGGCCGCGTCCTTCTTGAGCGCGCCGTAGCTGTCCCAGTCGGTGTAGCCGGTCACGCCCCACTCCAGCACCTTCGGCAGGTCGGGACGCAGCCACCGCTGTCCGACCTTCCACGCGCCGCCCTCCTCCTTGTAGAGGGCGGAGACCATGGTTCCGGTCCTGGCGAGGATCAGCTCCATCCAGCGCCCGGTGACCGGCACCTCCTTCGGCTTGGAGCTGCCGTTGGCGGTCTCCTTCATCTCGACCCGCTCGGCGTTGTCGCCCGTGCCGGTGGTGACCGAGAGCCAGTTCGGCCTGTCGTTGGACTGCGGCACCCGCAGCATCGCGCCGCCGAGGGAGAACTTCCGCCGCGGCGGCCCGCTCTTCCTGCCCTCGACCTTGACCCTGGTGTGCAAGACGATGTCGCCCGCCAGTTCCTGGTAGACGAAGGGGCCGCGGAAGCCGTCGAACCAGGTCGAGGTCGTGGGCTCCAGATAGAGGGCGTCCTTCGCGGTGGCGTCGACGTCGAGCTTGGCGAGCCTGTTCTGGTCGCCCTCTGTGTCGCTCAGCTTGCTCCACACCGCCAGGTCGGCGGCGCTGGAGAACTCGCTGGAGGCGGAGCCGACCTCGCCGCCCGGATCCGGAGCGCTGACATCGGCCACGGTGAGCGCCTTGGGCTTGGGGGGCTGGCTCGACGTGGCCGTGCCGCAGCCCGCGAGGGCACAGGCGGCGAGCAGCGAAACCGTGATCTTGGCTCTCATGTCGGGACATTCTGCCCGGTCTCGAGGGCGGGCTACGATGCCGCCATGCGGTTCACGGCCATCGAGGCGGACGTCCGCGCAATGGTCACGGACCCGCGCTGGGCGACGCTCCCCCTCCAGACCAGGGCCAACGCCATCGCCTCCAGGGCGCTGGCCACCCCGGACGGCGGCAGGTGGGTGTTCGGCGCGCACGCCCGCTGGTATCTCCAGGACCCTGGCGACGGCCGCTGGCACCTGTCCGCGCCACCACGCAACTGCCCCGCCCGCGTCGAGCACTACGTGGGCGTCCTGCTGCCGCATCTGGTGCCGAGCGGCCCGGACTTCGCCGCCGGGCGCTGGTCCAGCCAGGCGTTCGTCGGACCCGACGTGCCGGCGCCGCTCACGTCGGAGATCCGCGCGCTGGTCAGGGCGAACGGCATGCGCTCCGTCGAGGAGTACCCGCTGACCTCCTTCCGCGAGGTCTTCGCGGGCGACGTGCCGAGCACGGTGGCGGCGATCTGGGCGACGATCATGTGGTGCGCCTACGCGCCCGCCTTCGACGGCAACGAGCAGCTCCTGTCGGTGTTCGGCGAGTACCTGGGCCGCCCGCTGCCGGGCGACGAGTGGGTGCGCTGGCTGCCGTCCCCGCCGCTGAGGTCCCTCGTCACCCTGTACGGCGAGCGCGTCCGCTCCGGCGCCCCCCGCGCGGCGTTGCGCCTGGCCGCCCTGATGGCCGACACGGCGGGGATCGTGGCCGCTGACGCGCGCTTCCGCCCGAGGGCCGAGGCGCTCATCGCGATGCTGGAGCCCGCGCTCCGCAACCCCTCCCTCGACCACCGGACCGCCACAGGTCCGCTGCCGCGCTTCGAGCCCCGTCCGGTCGCGCCGCGGGGATCCGCCACCGGCCCGTTCCCTCCCCCGCCCCCTCTCGCCACCACAGGGCCCTTCGAGCGCACGGCGGGCCACGGACCCACAGGGCCGCAGCAGGGCAGCTGGCGGACCGCCACAGGACCCCACACAGGAGCCGCCACCGGCGACCCCTACGCCACCGGCGCGTGGTCGCCCGCCGGCCAGTGGAACGGGACCTCCACGGGAGCCTCAGGCGCCGCCTCGACCGGCGCCTCTGGAAGGCCCCCCACCGACGCCTCGGGATGGACCTCCACCGGCACCTCGGGAGGGACCTCGACCGGCGCGTCCGAACGGGTGGGCTCCGGCGTTCATGGACGCGCGGGCTCCGGCGCTCAAGGGGGCGCAGCAGGCTCGGGGGAAGGCCCCACGGCCGACGACAAGGCCGCCAGGGACGCCGACAAGGCGCTGCGGAGGGCGTGGCTGGCCAGGGTGCCCGATCACCTCGCGAGGGCCGTCCTCGCCGAGACGGACCCCGGCGAGCACTTCCGCCACACCGTCGGCGACCTCCTGGAGGCCGTGGCCTTCTCCTCCGACCCGCACAGGACGGCGGCCGCCCTGCTCGCCGCCGACCACGCCGACGCGCCCGAGGACCTGCCGACCGTCGCCGCATGGCTGGATCATCGGCTGCGCCACGCGCTGCACGTCCAGCTCGCGGCGCCGAGGGGCGAGCAGACCGAGCCCGACGGGTTCGAGGTGGGCCCGCGGTGGCTCGATGCCGTACCGCCGACCAGGGACGGCGCGGCCGCGGTGCTGGGCGCCGCCTACGCGGCGGGGCTGGCCTGGTGCCGGCTCACTCGCACGCCCACGCCCGAGCGCGGCTTTCCGGGGGCCGCCGCGATTGTTCACAGGCTCATCCATGAGCGCGACGATCCCATCTAAACCACTAATCTCGTTATTTCACCCTTACTCGGTAAATATCGTTCCAGGACGAGAATTCGCCGAATTGTGATCTCGGAATCGGGAAATGATCCTTGTGGGGGCAGGAAGGCGCCGCAAGGAATGACCCCGATGGGCCATGTCGCCGGAAGGGCCTCCGCCGTAACCTCGAAGCAGGGTGTGGGCTGCGGAAGGAAGGACGACGCGGTGGGGCACGACGACCTGGACTCTCGGGTCCACGATCGTGTCGCGTTGGACGAGATTGCACTCTACGCCGAGGTGCTGACCGCCGTAGCCATCAGTGAACGGCGGCTCACCTTGGATGAACTCGACGACGCGCTCGGATTGCGGACTTCGGCGAGCCGCTGAAGACCATCACATTGACTAGTCCCGGACTCCCGCGGGGTCCGGGACACGGTTATCTGGATAGTTCACCGAAGCCCGGGGTGACTAGTCATGAGCGAACGAGCCGGGCGATGGCCGCCGACGCCTCCTTGACCTTCTCCTCCGCCTCGGGACCGCCGGAGTTGATCGCGTCGGCCACGCAATGGGAGATGTGCTCCTCCAGCAGCCCGAGCGCCACCGCCTGAAGCGCCCGGGTCGCCGCCGAGACCTGGGTGAGGATGTCGATGCAGTAGGCGTCGTCCTCCACCATGCGCTGCAAGCCCCTGATCTGACCCTCGATCCGCCGCAGACGGGTCAGATAGGCCTGCTTGTCTCCGCTATACCCATGCATGCATCAAAGGTACCTAGTCAGCGGAGGCCCGCGATCAACCCTTCCCACAGCGCCGAGACCTCGGCGGCCCCGTGCGCGGAGGCCGTGTCGAGCGCGCCCGCGGCCAGCGACCTGCGCCTGCGGTCGTCGTCGATCAGCGTGAGCAGCGCCGCGGCGTACATCTCGATCTGACCGTCGGGCACGAGCACGCCGTTGTAGCCGGTGATGATGTACTCGGCGGGGCCGCGGGCGCCGTCGAACCCGACGACGGGCACGCCGCACCCCATCGCCTCCAGGACTGCCATCCCGAGCGTCTCGGCGCGCGAGGTGGTCGCGACGATCGACGCTTTCGCGAACTCGCCCGCGAGGTCGGGAGTGGTCCCCATGAAGTAGACGTGGTTGTGCAGGTTCAGGTCGCGTACCAGGTCACGCAGCCTGCGTTCCTCAGGGCCGCCGCCGTACAGCCTGAGCCGCCAGTCGGGACGCTTGTCGGCCACGATCGCGAACGCCCTGATCAGCCGGTCGTAGGCGCGGGTGGCGACCCAGCGCCCTCCGGTGGCCACGATCCTGTTGTCCATCCTGGAGCGCGGCCACAGGCCGCCGGGCAGCGCGTCGGGCACCATGTGGACGGCGGGCCCGCCCTCCAGCAGCCGTTCCCAGTCCTCCCGCCCGCTCTCCGTCGCCGTCACCACCGCGTCCAGCCGTGGATAGAACCGCTGCACGGGACCCGGTACGGCAGGCCGCCCCCACTCCCGCGCGATCTTGAGCAGTTCCTTCGGCGCGTACCTGGCCGCCTGGACACTGATCGCGGGCCTGGTGGTGATGAGAACGTCACTCTTGAGCGCGCGAAGCAGCCGCCACAGCGCCACCTCCGTGCGCATCTGCCCGCGCGGCAGCAGGTGCCTCGCACCCGGCCTGGCGTCGATGAGCGAGCGCATCCGCACCTTGCCGCCGACGGCGAAGAACGGCTTCTCCTTCTGCCGCCTGACGCTGATCACCTCGACCTCGTGCCGCTCGGCCAGGTCCGAGGCGAGGTTGAGGATCGAGCGGACGTCGCCGCGCATGCTGTAAGCGGAAGGGAGCACGAGGCTGACCTTCACGCGCCCACCTCGATCCGCAGTTCGTCGTCGGCGGTGTAGCAGGGGCGGACCGGCACGCCGTCCACGCGCAGCGCCGGATAGTGCAGGCGGCGCCGTTTACCGTCCACGTCGTCGAGGCGGGAGGCCAGTCGCAGCGGCGTGGGCACGCCCTCCACCTCCAGCGACGGCTCCCACATCCCCACGCCCTCGGGGTCGGCGGCCACCACGTCGACCAGCGAGACGGCGGCATGAAAGCGCACGCCCTGCACGGTCGCGGCGGCGGCCACCGTCGTGGCCGTCCTGCCGCCGTCGCGGACGTCCTCCGCCGGCGAGGGCTGCCTGCGCTGAAGGGAGAGCCTCGCCTCGTGCCTGGAGTCGTCGTCGTCGAGTCCGGTGTAGGCGAGCAGGCCCGTGACCTCGAACCTTCCCTCCCTGAACCAGACCGCGCGCACCTCGGCCGCGGGCTCGGCGTCGGAGACCTTCAGCGCCAGGTAGCCGTTCCTCGTGCGGTAGGCGCGATAGGCGATGGTGCGCTTCGACAGCGCGTAGGTGTCGAGGTGGTCGAGGGAGAAGCCGGGGTCGACGCTCCTGATGCGGGTCCTGCCTTCCTCTTCGAACAAGTAGGCGTCCCAGCGACCCGCCGCCAGTGTCAGCGGCGCCAGCGAGACCGCCAGCGTGGCTCCGCGCGCCTCCGCCCCCGACGTGCCGAGCGCTACCTCCCGCTCCACGCCCGACACGCGATGGCGCAGCACCAGCCTCGTGCCGGATCTCAGCGGTCCTTCGATGGCGAGTCGCAGGGAGAGCACGTCAGCCAGGGTGACTTCCGCGTCGGTCACGACGACGCGCATCCGCAGCCCCCTCCCCGTCGAATGAAGCCATGCGACGTTGAGGTTACCGTGATTTTCCCGTTATGTGGAGAAAGCTTTTTGGCCTCGTCGCATGCCTGACATGCGAAAGTCCGCAACACGCGGTGTTGCGGACTTCCGACTCAGCCCTTGACAGACTTGATCAACAGCTGCGCGACGTCGACCACTTCGAGGGTTTCCTTGGCCTCGCCGTTGTTCTTCTTCTCGTTGATCGCGTCGCCGAGCATCACCATGCAGAACGGGCACGCGGTGGAAACGGTGTCCGGATTCGTGGTCAGCGCCTCGTCCACCCGTTCGGTGTTGATGCGCTTGCCGATGCGCTCCTCCATCCACATGCGGGCACCGCCGGCGCCGCAGCAGAAGCCCCTGTCCTTGTGCCTGTGCATCTCCTGGGTCTGCACGCCAGGCACCTTCGACATGATGTCGCGCGGCTGGCTGTAGACCTTGTTGTGACGGCCGAGGAAGCACGGGTCGTGGTAGGTGATCTTCTCCTCGATCGGGGTGACCGGGGTGAGCAGGCCCTCGTCCACGAGCTTGGCCAGCAGCTGGGTGTGGTGCACGACCTCGTAGGTGCCGCCGAGCTGCGGGTACTCGTTGGCGAGGGTGTTGAAGCAGTGGGGGCAGGTCGCGACGATCTTCTTGACGCCCGCCTCGTTCAGCGTCTCGATGTTCTGCTGGGCGAGCATGTTGAACAGGAACTCCATGCCCAGACGGCGGGCCGGGTCACCGGTGCACGCCTCGGCCGGGCCGAGTACCGCGAACTTCACGCCGGCGATGTGGAGCAGTTCGGCGACGGCCTTCGTGGTCTTCTTCGCCCGGTCCTCCAGGGCGCCCGCGCAGCCGACCCAGAACAGGTACTCGGTGTCCTCGGGCATCTTCTCGTCGATGAGCGTGACCTCGAAGTCAAGCTCCTCGATCCAGTCGGCCCGCTTCATCTCGGACATGCCCCACGGGTTGCCCTTGTTCTCCAGGTTCTTCACCATCACTCCCGCCTCGGACGGGAACGACGACTCGACCATCACCTGGTAGCGGCGCATGTCGAGGATGTGGTCGATGTGCTCGATGTCCACGGGGCACTGCTCGACGCAGGCGCCGCAGTTGGTGCAGGACCACAGCACGTCCGGGTGGATGACGCCTTCCTCGCCGACCAGCGGCTTCTCCAGCAGCGCGAGCACGTCGGTGTCGGCGTGGCTGGTGTCGCCGCCCTGCAGCAGGTACGGCGCGACCTTGAAGGCGTGGTCGCGCTGGTCGAGGATGAGCATCTTCGGCGACAGCGGCTTGTCGGTGTTCCACGCCGGGCACTGCGACTGGCAGCGACCGCACTCGGTGCAGGAGTAGAAGTCGAGGAAGCCCTTCCACGTCGTGTCAGCGATCTTGCCGCGGCCGAGCCGTTCGGGGTCGAGGTCCTCGTCCTCGAAGTCGACGGGCTTGCCGTCGATGCGCAGCTCGGGCGCGCCGCCGAGGCCGTCGGGCCGGCGGGAGAAGAGCACGTTCAGCGGCGCGGTGAAGATGTGCAGGTGCTTGGAGTTCACCACGATGACGAGGAACACCAGCATGAAGCCGATGTGCAGCAGCAGCGCGATCTGCTCGAGCAGGTGACTGGCGGGAAGCGCCTTGCCCAGGGCCAGGGACACGAACGCGCCGCCGTCGTAGGGGAAGTTGCCGTTGGCGGCCGCCGCGCCGCGGGCGAGGAACAGCGTCCAGATGATGTTGAAGATCATGAACAGGACGAGCCACGCGCCACCGAGGTGCGAACCGGAGAAACGCGACTTGCGGCCCAGCGCCTTCGGGGAGTTCTTGATCCGGATGACAGCGAACGCGATCAGGCCGAGCACGCACGCCACCGCGATGAAGTCCTGCAGGAAGCCCAGCACCGACCACTGCCCGATGAGCGGGATGTGGAAGTCGGGCCTGCCGGTGATCGCGCCCTGGATGATCGCGCCGTAGGCCTCGATGTAGACCGTCAGGAGGATGAAGAAGGCCCACATGACGAAGAAGTGCGCCACGCCCGAGGGAGTCCACTTCAGCAGCTTCTTCTGCCCGAAGACCTCGACGAGCTGCGCCTTGATCTCATCGCCCACGTTCGCCTTGGCGTACTCGACGCGCTCGGGCGCGGGCGGGCCCACCGTGGCGAGCTTGAACAGGAACAGCGCTCGGCGACCCGCGAGGGCGACCGCCGCCGCGGTCATCGCGAGCCCGATGATGGCTACCCAGAGCACATGTCCTCCCACAGACTGCGTTGGCTGCCCACTATCCTACCGACGGGTAACATTTGGTCGATACGGGCCCGCCGCGACCATAGTAGAACGATGCTCTACGGGGCCAGATAGCGCTGCACGGTCGGGCCGAGCAGCTCCACCAGATCCTCGATGTCGGCGGAGGCCAGCGGTTCGAGCACGAGTACGTAACGAGCCAGCACCACCCCGATGAGCTGGGCGAACGCCGCCTCGATCCGCAGGTGTGACACGCCGAGACCGTCGGCCACCCGGTAGAGCAGCGCGTTGGTGATGAACTCCCGCATCATGTTCACCGCCTGCTCGTTCGTCATCGCCGAACGCACCAGCGCGAGCACGGGAGTCCTGGCCTCCTCGTCGGCCGTGACCGTGAGGATGAGCCTGACCAGCCGCTCGCCCACCTCCTCACGCGGCCCCTCCAGCAACTGGCTCAGCACCTCGACGGGGTCGACGGGCAGGTGCATCGCCGCGACGAACAGCCCCTCCTTGGAGTCGAAGTAGTGGTGCACGAGCGCCGGGTCGACGGCCGCCTCGCGGGCGATGCCGCGGATCGTCGCCTTGTCGAAACCCTTCTCCGCGAACACCTGCCTGGCCGCCGCCAGGATGTCGCCCCGGGTGTCGGAGGCGCCCGGCCTGCGTCCCGTGCGGCGCTTGACGGTCATCGGCCGACCGCCAGGTAGACGCGCATGGGGACGGTCAGCACGCCTTGGGGGAAGACCCTGAGGAGTTCGGCCCGCTGCATGGCGACCAGCTCGTCGGCGGCCTCCTGCGGCATCGTCACCATGTAGGAGTGGGAGCGCAGGTCGAGCAGGAAGTCGTCGACGGTGACCAGCCGCGTCCAGTGCAGCCAGCGCTCCTCGACCGGCAGCGTCGCGGCGATCTGCGGCACGTTCCACTCGGGCAGCGCGGGGCCCCAGTAGGTGGAGCACGACTCGGCCAGGCGCACCTCGTAGGCGGCCAGCCAGTCGGCCCTGCCCGCGTCGGTCGTGTTCCACCAGGCCGCGATCGCGCCGTCGTCGCGCAGCACGCGCCGCGCCTCCGCGACGGAGACCGCCGGGTCGAGCCAGTGCCACGACTGGGCGTAGGTGACCAGGTCGGCGCTGCCGTCCCTGATCGGAAGCAGGTTGCCGTCACCCTGCACGGCCGCCACGGTGCCGCGGCCCTGCCCCCTGGCCACCGGCAGGGCGGCGCCGTCGTAGGGGGGCTCCTCGGAGGCCACCGGCATGGCCGCGCCGTCGCCGGGGAGTTCTTCGGCGCGCGGCTCGGCCGTACTCGAGGAGAGGTCGCGCGCCACCAGCCGCGCGAGCATCTCGCGCCCAGGGTCGAGGGCGACCACGCGGGCGCCGCGCTCCCGCAGGGCACGCGCGGAGATGCCGGTGCCCGCGCCGACGTCCACCACCGTCGCGCCCGCCAGCTCCACGCCCGACATCTCGCCGAGGGCGCGGAACAGCTCGTCGGGGTAGCCGGGACGGGCCGCGTCGTAGGCGTCGGCGACCCGGTCGAACACCCTGCCGAGCGAGCGAGAGGGGCCAGTGAAACTCATGAGATCACTTTGCCCCACGTCGGGCTCATCTAGACGCCGCAAGGTGCAGCCTGGCGAAGGCGAGCCCCTCTGCCAGGTCGTCGATCCTCTCGGTACGGCTGGCCGCCTTGCGCGTGTTGATCTCCAGCACGACCACCCCGCCGAACCCGGTCGTCGCCAGCCGTTCGAGGATCGGCGCGCACGGCTGGTTGCCCCTGCCGGGCACCAGGTGCTCGTCCTTGTTCGACACCCCGAGGCCGTCGGCCAGGTGCAGGTGCGCGAGCCTGTCGCCGAGCTTGACCGCCATCTCCATCGCGTCGGAGCCCGAGACCGCCGTGTGCGACAGGTCGAGGGTGACCTGCGGGAAGGCGTAGTCCATCGGGTTCCAGTCGGGCGAGTACGGCACGACGTCGTTGCCCCGCGCCTTGAGCGGGAACATGTTCTCCACCGCGAAGATCACGTCGGTCTCCTCGCGCATCCTCGCCAGGCCGTTCTCGAAGTCGCGGGCGTAGTCGCGCTGCCAGCGGAACGGCGGGTGGACCACGACCGCCCGCGCGCCGAGCCGTTCGGCGGCCTTCTGCGCCTTGAGCAGCTTGGCCCACGGGTCGCGCCCCCACACGCGCTGTGTCACCAGCAGGCAGGGCGCGTGGATCGCCAGCACCGGCACCTGGTAGTGGTCCGACAGCCGCTCGATCACGTCGATGTCCTGGCTGACGGGATCAGCGCCCACCATGATCTCCACGCCGTCGTAGCCGAGGCGCGCGGCCAGCTCGAAGGCGTCAGGGGTACGTTCCGGATATACCGAAGCCGTGGACAATGCGATCTTCGCATTGGGCACGCGGATGACATCTGCCACGCTGCCAGCCTACGCGCGAGGCCGTACCGTGGGGCCATGCCGCGCATCGCCAACGGAGCCATCCCCAGCCCGAACATCTGGAACACCCCCGCGATCTACGAGCTGGAGAACCGCGCGGTCGACCCCGAGGGCGTCGCGAACGCCGCGATGCGCGCGATCCGCCCATGGGACGGCGCGACCGTGCTCGACATCGGCTGCGGCACCGGCTACCACCTGCCCTCCTTCGCCGCCTCCGCCGCCAGGGTGATCGGCGTCGAGCCCCACGGCGACCTGGTCGGCCTGGCCCGCCGCCGCTGCTCGGGTCTCGCCAACGTGTCCGTCCACGCGGCCACCGCGCAGGCGCTCCCGCTGCCCGACGCGAGCGTCGACGTGGCCGTCGCCAGGTGGGCGTACTTCTTCGGGCCCGGGTGCGAGCCCGGGCTGCGCGAGCTCTCCCGCGTGGTACGGCGGGGCGGCGCGGCGTTCGTGATCGACCTGGACGCTTCCCGAGGTTCGTTCGGCAGATGGTTCCAGCGGACCGTGCCCACGTATGCGCCGAAGGACGTGGAGGACTTCTGGTCGCGGCAGGGATGGAAGCGGGACGAGCTCGATCTGCGGATGGTCTTCGAGCGCAGAGCCGACCTCGAGGCGGTGCTGCGCATCGAGTTCACGCCGGAGGTGGCGGAGGAGGCGATCAGGGAGACGAGTGGGGTCACGCTCGCCTACCCGAACGTCCTTCGCTGGCGCTACTTCTGACTCCCCTTTTGTCGGCATTTCGGGACCCTGCTTGACCTTGACACCAACGTCAACGTTTAGCGTGGGAGGCATGCGGATCGGAGAGCTGGCCGAACGGACTGGCGTGAGCGCCCGCTCCCTGCGCTACTACGAGCAGCACGGGCTGCTCAGCGCGCGCAGGGGGCCGAACGGCTACCGCGAGTACTCCCTCGAGGACGTGAAGCTGGTCAGCGAGATCCGCTCCCTGCTCACGGTCGGGTTCACACTCGAGGACGCCCGCCCGTTCGTCGACTGCCTGCGTGCGGGTCACGCGACGGGCGCCGCGTGCGCGGAGTCGGTCGCCGTCTACCGGCGCAAGCTGGCCGAGATCGACGAGGAGATCCGCGTCCTGCTCGGCAGGCGGGCGGAGGTGGCGGGCCAGCTCACCGCGGCCTGCCCAGGATGTTTCGTGAAGGAGAATCGTGATCAAGCTGACGACTGAGAACTTCGAGGAGCTCGTGCTCAAGAGCTCCGAGCCCGTCCTGGTGGACTTCTGGGCGGAGTGGTGCGGGCCCTGCAGGATGGTGGCGCCGGTCCTGGACCAGATCGAGGCGGAGCGCGGGCTGACCATCGGCAAGCTCAACACCGACGAGAACCCCGAGATCATGACTCGCTACGGCGTGATGGGCATCCCCACCCTCCTGCTCTTCGAGAACGGCGAGCCGGTGAAGCAGGTCGTCGGCGCCAAGCCCAAGCGCATGCTGGAAGCCGAACTCGGCCTGTCCTGAGCCCTTCCCGAACCCCGCGGTCCGCCGTCGGCCCCCTTCCCATCCCATGGCCGGCGGCGGAAGCGCGTGACCGGAGGTGCGGTCAGCCCCTCGCGCGGTCGAAGAGCGCCGGTGGGTGTCGACCGTGAACTTTCGCCCCAGACGGCGCATCAAACACCTACATGAATAGCTTTCAGAAAAGCCTCGTGCTATCCGTGGCATCACTCGTCTCGGCTGGGACGCTGATCGCCTCGCCCGCCCACGCTGCTGTCGCGAAGCCCGGCTGTCCCGTGCCGAGCAAGGCGGAGATCAAGCGATCCATGGCGTCCGCCTCCGACCAGCCGCCGAAGGGCGCCACCGCCCTCAAGGGCGTCCGCGTCGACCACATCCCGTCGGGCTTCAAGACGGGTCAGGTCGTCACCAGCAAGCACGGCGGCATCTCGGAGTACGGCTACCAGTGGGCCGACGACCGCAGCGAGGTCGACCTGAAGCAGAGGTCCCTGTGGGTGCGGGTGGTCTGCTGGCCGCAGGCGCGGAAGCTCTCCCAGCTGAAGAAGGGCCCGTTCGACATCGGGACGTTCACAGGGGACCCGAAGACCGCGAGGATCGGCGGTCGCGAGGTGCTCATCCAGGACGGTGACGGCGCCCTCGGCCACGGGAAGTACGTCGGCTGGGTCGAGCGCGAAGGCGTCGTGGTCACCGTGATGGCCAGCCAGCCGCTCGTGCCGGAACTGGACAAGATCGTCAAGGGGATCCACCTGCGCTGACGCACGCGGAGGCGTCGGCGGGGCGGGCCCTCCCCCCGTCGCCGTCGCGATCACCGTCACCGTTGCCGTCTCGGTCACGATCACCTTCGCCGTTGCCGTTGCGGTCGCCGTCACGATCACCGTCACCGTCACCATCGGTTGCCAACCCCGTCGCCGGGAGTCGGCGCTGGAGTCGAGTTAGGCTGCCGTCGTGGTGGAAGGGCTCAGGGAACGGAAGAAGCGGCAGACACGCCGGCACATCTCCGACGTGGCGACCGGCCTGTTCGTGGAACGGGGCTTCGAGCAGGTCACGATCGCCGAGGTGGCCGAGGCCGCGCAGGTGTCGGTGAACACCGTCTACAACTACTTCCAGAGCAAGGAGGACCTCGTCCTCCCGCCCGACGAGGCGTCTCCGCAGCGGCTCGCCGACATCGTGCGCAACCGCCCGGTCGGCGAGCCCGCCGTACGGGCCGTGCTGGCCCATCTGCGTGACGAGGTGCGCGGCCGTGACCGCAGGTTGGGGCTGACCGAGGGGTTCGGCCGGGTCTTCGAGATGATGCGGGCCGCCCCCACCCTGACCGCGAGGCTGGAAGCCCTCGGTCAGCAGATGACCGACGCGCTCGCCACCGTCCTCGCGGAGGAGACAGGGGCCGCGCCGGACGATCCACTGCCTCGGGTGGTCGCCTGGCAGGTCGGCGGCTTCCACTCACTGGTCTACACGGAGATCGGCACGCGTACCGCGGCGGGCCAGAGCCCCGACACGATCGCCGAGGCCGTGCTGGTCCTGCTGGAGGCCATCGAGGACGTGCTGGGAGAACGCGTTCTCAGCTACGCCGTGCGGGAGAACTGATCGCGCTTCGTCGTGGCTCACGGATCCACCGAGGACCGTGGCTCCCGGGACGCCTGATCCGGATGCGGCGGATTGTCGGCGGGGCAGGCTAGCCTGCTCGGCATGGCACCCAAGACCGCGCAGAAGCCCGGATACCGCTGCGCCGAGTGCGGCTGGCGCACCACCAAGTGGGTCGGCAGGTGCGGCGAGTGCCAGGCGTGGGGCACGGTCGACGAGGAGGGCGCGAGAGCGGGCGTCCACGTGGTGCAGCCGGGTGCCACCAGCGGCCCAGCCGTACCGATCGGCGACGTCAAGGCGGAGATCGCGACCGCCCGCACCACCGGCGTGAGCGAGCTCGACAGGGTGCTGGGCGGCGGTCTGGTGCCGGGGGCGGTCCTGCTGCTGGCGGGCGAGCCCGGCATCGGCAAGTCCACCCTGCTCCTCGAGGCCGCGGCGCGCATCGCCGAGCGGGCCACCGTCCTCTACGTCACGGGCGAGGAGTCCGCCGCCCAGGTCCGACTGCGCGCCGACCGCATCGGCGCGATCCGCGACAACCTCTACCTCGCGGCCGAGACCGAGCTGTCGGCGCTGATGACCCACGTGGAGAAGGTCCAGCCCCAGCTCCTGATCGTCGACTCGGTGCAGACCGTGGGCTCCGCCCAGGCCACGGGCGTCCCTGGGGGCGTGACGCAGGTGCGGGAGGTGGCCGCCAATCTCGTACGGCTGGCCAAGGAGCGCAACATGGCCGCCGTCCTGGTCGGCCACGTCACCAAGGAGGGCTCGATCGCGGGCCCCCGCACGCTCGAGCACCTCGTCGACGTCGTGCTCAGCTTCGAGGGCGACCGGCACTCCAGGCTGCGCATGGTCCGCGCGATCAAGAACAGGTTCGGCCCGACGGACGAGGTCGGCTGCTTCGACCTCCACGAACGCGGCATCGAGGGCATCACCGACCCGAGCGGCCTGTTCGTCTCCCGCCGCAGCGAGCCCGTCCCCGGCACCTGCGTCACCGTCACCGTCGAGGGCACCAGGCCGCTTCCCGCCGAGGTCCAGGCGCTGGTCGCGCGCACCGAGGCCCAGCAGCCGCGCCGCACCTCCTCGGGCCTCGACCCCTTCAGGGTGCAGATGATCCTGGCCGTCCTCGAACGCAGGCTCAACGCCAGGCTGGGCGGCTGCGACGTCTTCACCGCCACCGTCGGCGGCATCAAGCTCGCCGATCCCGCGGTCGACCTGTCGGTCATGCTCGCGGTGGCCAGCGCGGCGGGCGACAAGCCGCTGCCCCAAGGGCTCATCGCCCTGGGCGAGGTGGGGCTGGCCGGCGAGCTCAGGCCCGTGCGCGACGTCCGTCGCCGGTTGTCGGAGGCGGCGCGGCTGGGCTTCAAGCGGGCGCTCGTCCCGCGGGGCTCGTTGGAGGACGACGGCCGCCGCCGTCCTGGCGAGCAACGCGCGCTCGTCCCGGTGGGGCCGGTCGCGTTCGCACCGGGGTTCGAGGTGATGGAGGCGGAGAACGTCTGGGACGCCCTCACCCACGTCACCTGATCGTCACGGCAACGGTTGGATAACGACTGCGCGGATTCCACGACGCCCATCACGGTCTCCAACGTCAGTAAGGGAGATGAAATCGCACGGGACGGGCAGGAGGAAGAGCGGTTCCAGGGATCTGACGTGACGGCGCCCAGCCCCGTGGGCCCGCAGTAGCGTGATGGACAGCGCGGGACCGACGGACCACGGTGGCCTATCGTCGGCTTGCCGTAGAGACAGGAGCGGGTTGTCCCCCTGACTGCGGCTCGCCGGGAGACGGAGGCGAGGTTGTCCTGCGAGAACGGCCTGCCCGTCCGAGAGGGAGCTCTCGGATGAGGATGGGGTTGATGAGACTGCGGGTACGGCACACAGGTTGGCCGGTAAGCTGGAATTTGACTAGAACACGGGGGTCAGGTGGCAATCGACAGGAGTCTTGACGACCGTCGTCGTGCGGCCCTCGCCTCGGTTGCTCCGGGCACTCCGCTGAGAGACGGCCTGGAGCGCATCCTGCGCGGCCAGACGGGCGGCCTCATCGTGCTCGGCTACGACAGCGTGGTCGAGGAGCTGTGCAGCGGCGGATTCGAGCTCGACGTGGAGTTCTCCGCGACGCGACTGCGCGAGTTGGCCAAGATGGACGGCGCCATCGTGCTCCGCCCCGACGATCACAAGATCGTGCGGGCCGCGGTGCACCTCGTGCCCGACCCGTCCATCTCGACCGACGAGTCAGGCACCCGACACCGTACGGCGCAGCGCGTCGCCAGGCAGACCGGCTTCCCGATCATCGCGATCAGCAAGTCGATGCGGATCATCGCCCTCTACCTCGACGGCATCCGCTACGTCCTGGAGGAGTCGGCGGCCATCCTGTCCAGGGCCAACCAGGCCCTTGCCACGCTCGAACGCTACAAGCACCGCCTCGACGAGGTCTCCGGCACCCTGTCGGCGCTGGAGATCGAGGACCTGGTGACGGTCCGCGACGTGGCCGCCGTCGCCCAGCGCCTCGAGATGGTGCGCAGGATCTCCGAGGAGATCCAGGGTTATGTCGTCGAGCTCGGCACCGACGGCCGCCTGCTGTCCCTGCAGCTCGACGAACTGGTCGCCGGGGTCGACTCCGACCGCGAGCTGATCGTGCGCGACTACCTTCCCGCGTCGTCGGCGCGGACCAGGCGCAGGGTCGCCGACATCCTGCACGACTTCGACGGGCTGTCGGCGAGCGAGTTGCTCGACCTGTCGGCGGTGGCGCAGGTGCTGGGGCGCGGCGAGAACGAGACGCTCGACAGCCCGGCAAGCCCGCGCGGGTTCCGGCTGCTGGCGAAGGTCCCCCGGCTGCCGGCGACAGTGGTCGACCGGCTGGTGGACCACTTCGGCGGGCTGCAGAAGCTGCTGGCCGCGAGCGTCGACGACCTGCAGGCGGTGGGCGGGGTCGGCGAGTCGAGGGCCAGGAGCGTTCGCGAGGGGCTGTCGCGGCTGGCCGAGTCCAGCATCCTCGAACGCTACGTCTGAGCCCGCCGCTCCCTGTGGCTCGCCCCGGAGAAACGACCCCATCGCCTCCCGGACGAGCCCGGCGTGCGGCGCGTTCAGCGGAGGTGGAAGACCGCCTTGGGGCTGCGCATCCCGCCCGTCCGCACCACCGCGACATACGTGCCCGGCAGCGCGTCGGCCCGCCTGGCCGAACAGTCGGTGCCCGAGCGGCGACGGTCCCAGTCGAGGCTGCGAACGTAAGGGATGCCGCGCTGCAGCTTGTGGATCTCGACCCCCTCACCGCTCACGCAGTCGGACGTCGACCACACCCGATCGCTGCCCGACGTGATCCGGATCTCCATCGCGCGCGGACCCACATCGGCCGTGCACATCACAGGACCGGTGTTGACCAGGGTGACCATGAAGTTCGGCTGGGTCTGGGACGTGTAGACCTCCTGCCGCTGCTCCAGGTTGAGCACCAGGTCCTTCTCCTCGCACGGCATCCCCGCCCTGCGCACCTGGTGCGTCGGCGACGGAGAGGGGGAAGGAGACGGTGAAGGGGAAGGGGTGGCGCGCGCCTTCGGCGGCTTGGGGGTCGGCGTCATCGTCACGGAGGGCAACCCTGCGAGCACCGGCTCCCCCGACGGCGCGGACGCCTTCTCCGTGTTCGCGGCGTGCTGCGGTCCACCTGTGGCCGAACACGCCCACGCCACGAAGGCCACCACGACCAGCACCCCGACGAGTACGGTCATGCGCCGCCGCCAGTAGACATCCCCAGTGCCGCCACGCAGGGTATCCGGATCCATACTCACAGGATGCTGAAGCCCCACGCACGGAGGGTGACGACACGCCGTAACCCACTAGTCTGAGCGGGTGGCCGACCCGAACCTCCTACGAGAGCCGATTCTCGACTGGTACGCGGACAATGCCCGCGATCTCCCCTGGCGCCGCCACGACGCCACCCCGTGGGGAATCCTGGTCAGCGAGATCATGCTCCAGCAGACCCCCGTCGTCCGTGTCCTGCCGGTGTGGGAGGAGTGGATGCGGCGCTGGCCCACCCCTGCCGACCTCGCGGCCGAACCCCCCGGCGAGGCCGTACGCCACTGGGGTCGGCTCGGCTACCCGCGCAGGGCGCTGCGCCTGCACGCCTGCGCCAAGGCGATCACCACCGAGCATGGCGGCGAGGTGCCCTCCGACCACGCGACGCTGCTGGCACTGCCCGGCATCGGCGAGTACACCGCCGCGGCCGTGGCCAGCTTCGCCTTCGGCGGCAGCCACCCCGTGCTCGACACCAACGTCCGCCGCGTGCTTGGCCGGACGGTCCGTGCGGAGGAGTACCCGCCGACCGCCACCACGGCCGCCGAACGCCGCCTCGCTCACGACCTGCTGCCCCTCGTGGGCGCGCCCGTCTGGGGTGTGGCGGTCATGGAGCTCGGCGCCTTGGTCTGTACGGCACGCAGCCCCCGGTGCGAGCGCTGCCCCGTCCAGGCGCAGTGCGCTTGGCGCCTCGCGGGGAAGCCTCCTGGCCAGGCCCGCAAGGGCCAGACGTATGACGGCACGGACCGGCAGTGCAGGGGACGCCTGCTCGCGGTGTTGCGCGCGGCGCACGGCCCGGTCCCGAAGACGGCGCTCGACGCGGCCTGGGACGAACCTGTCCAGCGGGAACGCGCCCTCGACGGGCTCATCACCGACGGCCTGGCCGAAGTCCTGGACGACGGCACCTACCGCCTACCCACCTGAACCACCACACCGAGCCCCGGCGCAGGGACCCGGAGTCCGGTGCGGCGGGGTCAGGCGGCGAGTTGGAGGCCCAGGGAGGTGAGGTTGGTGCGGGCCCAGTCGAGCTCCTCGGCCAGCATCGACACCAGCGCCCCCGGGCCCTTGGCGCGACCCGGCACCATCAGGTTGTGGGTCTCGACCTCGATGTGCGCGGTGCCGTTCACGGCGCCCGACAGGATGGCGGTCAGCGTGTCGTGCAGGACCGCGCCGGTGTCGGTGTGGTTGTGAACGTGTCCCAGCTTGACCACCGGCGCGCCGACCTCGGCAAGCCCGCGCAGCGCCGCACCAGGCTCCTCGCCACCACCGCACGCGAGGTGACAGGCGTCGAGGCATACGCCGAGGTGTTCGGAGTCGATGCCGCCCACCCGCTCGAGGGCCTGCTCGGTCGTCTCCAGGACGCATCCGGGCCACGGCTCGAAGCCGACCCGAATCGTCTTCCCCGTGACGCTGTAGATGCCGCGCAGCTCACGGGCCAGGCGCTCCAGCCTGCGGGTGGCGATGGCGTGCAGGTCGGCGGGCCAGTCGCGGCGCCACCCGATCGGGATGGTGGAGATGCTGCCGAACCGCACGTCCTCCGGCAGCAGGAAAGCGAGGATCTTGGCGAGGGACATCGTGTAGCGGTAGCGCTCGGGCTTGGCCCAGTCGGGGCCCGGCACCTCCTGGTTGCGGCCGCCGGTGCCGTTCAGGCTGACCACTTCGAGACCGCGCTCCTCGAGGGAGCGGCGCAGCCGTACCAGCTCGATACGGTCGGCGATCAGGTGGTCGGCCACGGCGGGCGAGAGCCACAACCCGACGCCCATCCGCTCCACGGCGAGGCGCTTGCGCACAGGTACGGCGTAGCGGGTCAGGTGGGCGATCAGGTTTTCGAGGTCCTCGGCGGGGTGCACGCCTGCGTTGTAGGCCAAGTGAACGAGCGTTCCGTCGTCGTGACGCAGGCGCATCGGCTTCCTCCACGGCTTGCACTGGGTGTTGTGTCCATCGCCCGGACATACGCCGAGCTTGCCCGCCCGGCGGGGGCCTCCGCGTCCGCCCTGAGTTGATTCCTGACTACGCCTCAGGGATTAGCCCCAACCTAAGGACGCCGTCTTGTGGGTCACTTGTGCGGGACTTGGCAGTCTTTACTCTACAGATTGTAGTACTACTTCCCGTGGCGGTGTAGCGGATCTCGACCTGGAGTCACCGATCTGACACCAAACCGATGCAACCAAGCCCGCCATCCGGCCTGCCACCGCCCATCCCGCGCCCCCAAGAGCATCCGACAGAAGCCGACCTGTTGCGCGGTTTGATGTGCGCCGTGGCGGCGAGAAGCGAAGTCCTGCTGGGCGGCGCGCCTTCGACGGACGGCACCACGTGCCGGACGGAGGCGCCTGGCGGGGCTTGCCGTGGAGAACGACCGGGCATGTCGGGGCGACGCCCACCAGAAGAACCCACTACCCGGATGACCCGGCTTCCCGAGGGGAGACGAACGGAGCCGTCACGCGGACGCCCCGGCCTCTCGAGAGGACCCCACGAAAAGGCAGGGCCCACGTGGGAAGTCCCACGCGGGCCCTGTCGCAACCCTGCGCTAGTTCTGGATCGGCTCCGCGATGGCGGCGGCCGAGTCGGGAACGCGCGAGGCGGTCTCGCCGATGAAGGTGAACTTGGCGTTGTCGCCCTCACCCTCGATGTCGATCTTGACCACCTGGCCGGGACGCAGCTCGCCGTACAGGATCTTCTCCGACAGAGAGTCCTCCAGCTCGCGCTGGATCGTACGGCGGAGCGGACGGGCGCCCATCACCGGGTCGTAGCCGCGGTCGGCCAGCAGCTGCTTGGCGGCGGGCGAGACGTCGAGCCCCATGTCGCGGTCCTTCAGGCGCTCGTCCACCTGGGTGAGCATCAGATCGACGATCTTGATGATCTCCTTCGGGGTGAGCTGGTGGAAGACCACGATGTCGTCGACACGGTTGAGGAACTCGGGCCGGAAGTGCTGCTTGAGCTCTTCCTGGACCTTCGACTTCATCCGGTCGTAGTTGGACTCCGCGTCGTTGGACTTCGCGAACCCGACCCCGATGCCCTTGGAGATGTCCCTGGTGCCGAGGTTGGTGGTCATGATGATGACCGTGTTCTTGAAGTCGACCACCCGACCCTGGGCGTCGGTCAGGCGACCGTCTTCCAGGATCTGCAGCAGCGAGTTGAAGATGTCGGGGTGGGCCTTCTCGATCTCGTCGAACAGGACCACGGAGAACGGCTTGCGCCGCACCTTCTCGGTCAGCTGGCCGCCCTCTTCGTACCCGACGTAGCCGGGCGGGGAGCCGAACAGCCTGGAGACGGTGTGCTTCTCCATGAACTCCGACATGTCCAGCATGATCAGAGCGTCTTCGTCGCCGAAGAGGAACTCCGCCAGGGCCTTGGACAGCTCGGTCTTACCGACACCCGAGGGGCCGGCGAAGATGAACGAGCCGCCGGGACGGCGCGGGTCCTTCAGACCGGCGCGGGTGCGCCGGATGGACCGCGACAGGCCCTTGATGGCGTCGTCCTGGCCGATGATCCGCTTGTGGAGCTCGTCCTCCATGCGGAGCAGGCGCTGGGACTCCTCCTCGGTCAGCTTGAAGACAGGGATGCCGGTGGCGGTGGCCAGGACCTCGGCGATGAGCTCCTGGGTGACCTCGGCCACGACGTCCATGTCGCCGGCCTTCCACTCCTTCTCGCGGCGCTCGCGCTTGAGCTGGAGCTGCTTCTCCTGGTCGCGGAGGGCAGCCGCCTTCTCGAAGTCCTGCGCGTCGATCGCGGACTCCTTGTCGCGACGGACGTTGGCGATCTTCTCGTCGTACTCGCGCAGGTCCGGCGGAGCGGTCATCCTGCGGATGCGCATCCGGGAACCGGCCTCGTCGATGAGGTCGATCGCCTTGTCGGGAAGGTAGCGGTCGCTGATGTAGCGGTCGGCCAGCTGCGCGGCGGCCACCAGCGCGTCGTCGGTGATGGACACGCGGTGGTGCGCCTCGTAGCGGTCGCGCAGACCCTTGAGGATCTCGATCGTGTGGCTGAGCGAAGGCTCGGCCACCTGGATCGGCTGGAAACGGCGCTCCAGCGCGGCGTCCTTCTCGAGGTACTTGCGGTACTCGTCAAGAGTGGTGGCGCCGATGGTCTGCAGCTCGCCGCGGGCCAGCATCGGCTTCAGGATGCTGGCGGCGTCGATCGCGCCCTCCGCCGCGCCCGCACCCACGAGCGTGTGGAGCTCGTCGATGAACAGGATGATGTCGCCACGGGTGCGGATCTCCTTGAGCACCTTCTTCAAGCGCTCTTCGAAGTCACCGCGGTAGCGGGATCCAGCCACCAGCGCGCCGAGGTCAAGCGTGTAGAGCTGCTTGTCCTTCAGCGTCTCGGGGACCTCGCCCTTGACGATCTTCTGCGACAGGCCCTCGACGACGGCGGTCTTGCCGACGCCGGGCTCGCCGATGAGAACGGGGTTGTTCTTGGTCCTCCTGGAGAGGACCTGCATGACCCGCTCGATCTCCTTCTCACGGCCGATGACCGGATCCAGCTTGCCCTCGCGGGCCGCCTGGGTCAGGTTGCGGCCGAACTGGTCGAGCACCAGGGAGGTGGAAGGCGCGGACTCCTGCGGGCCGCCCGCGGCGGCCGGCTCCTTGCCCTGGTAGCCGTGGAGCAGCTGGATGACCTGCTGCCGGACACGGTTGAGATCGGCTCCAAGCTTGACCAGCACCTGGGCTGCCACACCCTCACCCTCGCGGATGAGCCCGAGCAGGATGTGCTCGGTGCCGATGTAGTTGTGACCCAGCTGCAAAGCCTCACGGAGCGACAGCTCAAGAACCTTCTTGGCCCGCGGGGTGAACGGAATGTGCCCCGACGGAGCCGATTGGCCCTGGCCGATGATCTCCTCGACCTGCTGACGCACACCCTCAAGGCTGATGCCGAGGCTCTCCAGAGCCTTGGCGGCTACGCCCTCACCTTCATGGATCAAACCAAGAAGAATGTGCTCAGTGCCGATGTAGTTGTGGTTGAGCATCCTGGCCTCTTCTTGGGCCAGGACGACAACCCGCCTTGCTCGGTCGGTGAACCTCTCGAACATCTCGTCGCTCCTCACAGAGCGGTCAGTCAGGCCGGTAAATCCGGTCCCGTCCTCCCGCATGCTAGCCCTGGCTCGGCGAACCATGCCTCTTGCCGCTGACACGCTCTATAGCAGAGACGTTCCCCGAGAGCAGGGCGTTCACCCTCCATCCAACTACCTACTGGGGGTGCTGTGTTCCCGATACGCCGCAAGCGAACGACGTTTAGCGCGCGGGCCATCGCCCGCACGACACGCCCGGGTTTTCACGGGCAAACACGATCATGCGCTTATGGCGATCTCCGGGGTTCTAGGCGATCGGCATAAGCGCATGATGTCAGTGCGCTGCTTCGTACTTCTCCACGATCGCGGAGGAGATGCGCCCGCGCTCGCTGACCTGGAGGCCGTGGGCCTTCGCCCACTGCCGAATCTCGGAGCTCTTCTCACGGCTCATCGAACGTGCGCCTCCGCGCACCCGGCGACGGGCGGCAACGGCGCCCGACTTGCGAGCGGACGAGACGAAAGGCGTCAGCGCGTCCCTCAGCTTCTTGGCGTTAACGTCGCTGAGGTCAATCTCATAGGACGCTCCGTCAATGGCGAAGCTGACCGTCTCATTGGCCTCGCCCCCATCGAGGTCATCGATGAGAATCTCCTGGATCTGCTTGGCCATCTACGGAATCCTTTCCCGGAGCATTGTTTCATTCGCCTGCCAAACATATACCCGAAAAGGCGACGAGACAATTCAGCGCTTCGCGGATTCTCTGACAACTCAGCCAGATCCGGTTCCCGGCGGACCCGTCCTGTTTGGACGGCGCCCGGCGGCTCATTCCGCCCCACTCCGCCTCATGGGGTTTGTGGGAGACGCGCCCTTTATGCACGAGCCGCCCGGCGACGGGGCGCGGGACGGCTGTTGTCGACTCTCCGCCCCGACGATAGCGCCCCCAAAGACGGCGACCACCAGGCGGGGTGTCCCACCTAGCCTAATGCCAGTCTCTCCAGAGTTCTTACCCGATCGCCCGGAAAATCCTGAAAAATCGGTTCCTGGCGGTAGATGCACACTTCAGTGAGGGTCTTTGATCACCAAGGAACCCGCCCACCTGTCATGCAACCCCCGTTGCAAGGGCTTGTCGATCAAGATAGACAGCCCGACGGCGAACACGAGGATTCCCACGACGACATTGGCGCCAGGAATCTCCAGGAGGGCGATGGGCCCCGGATAGAGGATCGCGCGTTTCGACAGATCCACCAGCGACAGCCGCCGCCCCGGAGCGGGCGCCAGGCTTATCTTCATGATCACCTTCCCGAAGGTGCGGCGGTGCCGGTAATGCGCCTGGCAGTCATAGCCCGCATAAGCCAGCCCGATGACGAGCCAGGCCAACAACCCCGGCAGCCAGTCGCCATACACCGCGAGAAGGCCTACAGTCCGCAACAAACCCCAGGCCGCGATGAACAGGATGTAATAGAAGACCCCGATGACGAGGGCCTCAATGCTTCGCGCGACGAGCCGTTCCCACCAATCAGCCGGTACGGCCCGCACTCCCGCCGGCGGCGCGACCATAAGGCCCATTCTGTACGCCCGCCGACCGCGATTACAGGGCCTAGGACACGAAAACGGGAGCCGGCCTCATGCCGACCCCCGTTTTACAGGTATCGCCTTACTTGATCTTCACGACGACGGTGTTCGCCACCTTGTCGGCGAAGGTCTGCTGCAACGGCTTGTCCCAGAGCTGGGAGGCGGCGTTGACGCCCATCGCGGCGAACGCGAGAAGCCCGCCGAACCACGGCACCAGGTTGAGAATGGCACCGCCCCAGGTGATGGCCGCCCGCTTGATCGCGGCGTCGCTGGATAGGCCGCCGGGGCCCACGGTTCCACCGACCGGGACGATCTTGATGCCCATGACCATCTTGCCCAGAGTCTGTCCCTTGGACTTGGTCAGCAGGAACTCGTAGCCCACGTAGAACAGTGTTGCGATGACGGCGAGGATCGCCGTGAGCACGCCCGCGCTCAGGCCGCTCGTCGCACCGGTGTTGATGTCGTAACTGGCGAACAGGACCGCGAAGAGGATCGCGCTCATGATGAACCAGAAGATCCCGAAGATCACGCCGTCGACGATGCGGGCGACCAGACGCTGCCACCACTCGGCGAGCGGGGCGGGCGCGCCCGGCGGCTGCACTCCGGCCGGAGCCCCGTACGGCTGGCCGTAGCCGGGCTGCCCGTAGGCGGGCTGCTGCTGCTGGCCGTAGCCGGGCTGGGCGTAGGGCTGCTGCTGGCCGTAGGGCGACTGCTGGCCGTAGCCGGGCTGCGACTGGCCCTGCTGACCGTAGCCCTGCTGGGGCTGCTGACCGTAACCGGGCTGCTGGCCGTAGGAGGGCTGCTGCTGGCCATAGCCAGGCTGCTGACCGGACGCGGGCTGGCCGTAGCCGGGCTGCTGGCCATAGCCGGGCTGACCGTACTCCGGCTGCTGGCCGGAGCCGGATTGACCGTACTCCGGCGGCTGGCCCGAGGAGGCCTGCTGGCCGTACCCCTGCTGCTGACCGTAGTCCGGCTGGCCGTAGCCGGGCTGCTGGCTGGAGGAGGGCTGCTGCTGGCCGTAGCCGGGCTGCTGGCCGTAGGAGGGCTGCTGCTGTCCGTAGCCGGGCTGCTGGCCGTAGTCCGGCTGCCCGTAGGAGGGCTGCTGCCCCGAGGAGGAGGGCTGCTGGCCATAGGGAGGCTGCTGCTGGCCGTAGCCGGGCTGCTGGCCCGAGGACGCGGCCTGCTGGCCGTAGCCCTGCTGCTGACCGTAGCCGGGCTGGCTGTAGCCCTGCTGGCCGTACCCCTGCTGCTGCTGGCCGTAGCCCTGCTGCTGACCGTAGTCGGGCTGCTGCGCCTGTGACGGCTGACCGTAGCCGCCGCCGTCCTGGCGGTAGCCGACGATCGTCACGTCAGGATCGGGCTGCTCGCCCGGGCGTCCTGCGTTCTGCTGACCGTATCCGGAATTCTCATCAGGTTGATCCTGCGGATACGGCGGCTGTCCGGTGCTCACCGTGTCACCTCGCTTCGATGGCGCATGTGGCACATGTCAGGACACATGCTTGCTGTTGCCCAACGTATCGACATGAGTATCAACAATCACCTTTCCTCTTGGTCAACGCCATAGTCAACTGCTTCCAGATGGAGCAGCATCCTGGTGTTGCCAAGGGTGTTGGGCTTGACGTGCTCGAGGTCGAGAAACTCGGCCACACCCTCGTCGTAGGAGGCCAGCAACTCGGCGTAGACCTCGGGCGATACCGGAGTTCCCTGGATCGGGACGAAGCCATGCCGGGTGAAGAAGTCGACCTCGAACGTCAGGCAGAAGACCCTCCGAAGCCCCAGGTCGCGGGCCGTTCTCACCAGCGCGGTAACAATACGGTGACCGATACCTGAACCTTTGACCGCGGGGTCCACGGCGACCGTGCGAATTTCGGCGAGATCCTCCCAGAGCACGTGGAGCGCGCCGCAGCCGACGACCTGGCCGCCGCGCTCGGCGACCCAGAACTCCTGGACATCCTCGTACAGCGTGACCGTGGCTTTTTCCAGCAGCTTTCGGCCCGCTCCCGCGTAGATGTCGACCAGGCGCCTGATCGACCTGACGTCCGGCGTGCGGGCTCGCCGTACGACGATCTCGGTGTCCTGCATTGCGCGCTCGACGACCTGCTCCATGGCCCTTCAGCGTACCTAGCCCGTTTCGGCCCATCCTTAACTGCCGTCACATGGCGCTCTGTAGCGAGGCGAGCACAGTCCGCATCTCTGCACGACAAGCCCGACAAACCATCGTGAATCTCAGTAAAGGCTTTGCAACCTCCTGGTCGATCGGCCTTTTGTGTGATCTGCCCGTGATCCTTCGGATGCGCTTCCTCTACTGGATTGGCAGTTCTGGTTGAGCACGAACCTTGCTTGCACTAGTGTCCACCGACGATGTCCCCCACGCGCCAGGCGTGGAGACACGCCTAATCCCCCACACGGGGAGCCGGGGACCCGCCGGCGGCCACCAGCCGTCAAGGGGTGAGTCCGAGCTCGCGCTCGGTAGGGCTGCTCCGGCCCGAACCCGTCAGCTAACCCGGTCGGCGACTACGAGAGGAGCTGGTTGGTGAAGCGCAGGCGCATCCGCGAGGGGAAGTCCGCGGGCGAGCACGCCCGCCCCCACGAACCGGGTTCCTACAGGAAACGGTTCGCGATCGTGGGCGCCGCGATGGCCGTGCTGGCCCTCACCACGCCTCTGGGCTCGGCCACTGCCGATCCCAAGCCGTCGCTCAAGGAGCTCTCCAAGCGCGTCGAGAAGCTCCACAACGACATCGAGACGCTCACCGAGCAGTACAACGGCCAGCGCGAGAAGCTCAAGAGCGTCAAGAAGTCCGCGGACAACGCCAAGAAGATCCTGGCCACCAGCGAGGCCGACCTGGCCGCCAAGCGGGCGCGGGCCACCCTCCTGGCCGAGAGCACCTACATGTCCGGCGGCCTCACCGACGGGCTCGCCTTCGCCAACTCGGCCGACCCTGACGCCTTCCTCGACGCCGCCGCCACCTCCTTCGCCCTCAACCAGCAGCAGGGCCAGGAGGTCAAGGCGCTCGCCGATTCCATCGCCGCCGCCGAGAAGGCCAAGGCGACGGCCAAGACGCGGCTGGCCGAGGTCCAGAAGCTCGTCGACGACCTCGGCGGCAAGCGCGACAAGATCACCTCGATGGTGGCCAAGGTCGAGAGCAGCCTGTTCAAGAGGGCGATCGGCGAGGCCGGCCGGCCGGGCACCCGCGCCACCAGGGTCAACCTGCCGATCATCGGCAGCGGCAAGGCGGCGGAGGCCGCGCGGTGGGCGCTGACGCAGCAGCTCAAGCCGTACGTGTGGGGTGCCGAGGGTCCAGGCTCCTACGACTGCTCGGGGCTGGTCATGGCCGCCTACCAGCGCGTCGGCATCAGCCTGCCGCACTACACCGGCGACCAGTGGACGGCCGGCACCCACATCACGCGCGAGCAGCTGCGCCCCGGCGACCTGGTCTTCTTCTACAGCGACCTGCATCACGTGGGCATCTACCTCGGCGGCGGGATGATGGTGCACGCGCCCCAGACCGGCGACGTCGTCCGGATCGCCGCGATCGGCAACAGGCCGTTCGCGGGAGCCGTCCGCATCGCCGACTAGACGGGACCGTCCGCAGCCGACTGGGCGGGACCCGTCCACACCACCGACCCGGCCGCGCCGCCGATCAGCGTCGGCTAGATGAGTCTTCGGCGCGCCGCCCAGGCCACCGCCTCGATCGCCGTGGCCACGCCGATCCTGTCGCAGATGACGCGCAGGCGACGACGGACCGTGCGGCCGCTGATCTCCAGCGTCCTGCCCACGCGGTCGACCGTGACGCCCTTGGCCAACTCCGCGAGGAGTTCCAGGTCATCCTGGCTCAGCACGACTCCGTCGTCGGTGAGCACATCCATCGGGAGCCCTCCCACCAACAGCACAACCCTGCGACGTCTCGGCCCGAGCAAGCCGCTCGTCTCGCAGACGGTAAACGCATACGGGAAAGGTCGTCAAGGTCGATTCGCTCGACGCTTGACGGCGGCTATTGACTTGATCGTTTCTATATGAAGAACTCGGATGGCGCGTGGTGCGCAGAACGATCCACAACCGCCTTACAGGAAACTGTCCTTATCCGGAATTTCGCCCTGATTGTTCGCCGTCCAGTTGGGCGTCATAGCGTTCGCGGGCGAGCTCGACGTCCTCGATGTGACTCTCGGCCCATTCCTTGATCGCTGCCATGAGTGGCAACAGGCTCGTTCCGAGTGGTGTGAGGCGATAATCGACCCGCACGGGCACCGACGCGGTCACCGTTCTGGAGACCAGACCGTCCCTTTCCAGCCCGCGAAGTGTCTGGGTCAGCATCTTCTGACTCACGCCCGCCACCATCCTGGCCAGATCGCTGTAACGCATCGACCCATTGGCAAGAGCGGTGAGCACCAGACTGACCCATTTGTCGCTAAGAGCGTCGAGCAGCTTCCTTGAAGGGCACTGGGCGATATAGGCGTCATAGGCCTGCTTGGCCTCGGCGCGGCGCGCGGCCGCCGTCATGGTCGCCAACGGAGCTCCCTCGGGTGAGTAACGCACTTCCAGGTGCCTTCTTACCAGAAGAGAGCAACACTCCCTAGCGTCGGCGGCATGACGACAATGCGTGCACTCATCGGGGGGTCAGGCTCTCCCGAGCTCATCGACGCACCGATCCCTCAGGCGGGGAAGGGCCAGGTGCGGATCAAGGTCGCGGCCGCGGGTGTGAACCTGTTCGACCTCGCGGTCGCGGCGGGAACGCTCACCGACTACGGCGTCGCCCGCGAACTCGACTCCTACGGGCTCGGCTTCGACGCGGCAGGCGTGATCGACCAGGTGGGCGACGGCGTCGCCTTCACACCCGGCCAGGAGGTGATCGCCATCGTCGGCCGGCTCGAACTGCCGACCAAGGCCCAGGCGGAGTACGTGGTGGTCGACGCCCACGCGGTCGCGCCCGCGCCGCAGGGGATCTCCGCGGTCGAGGCGGCCACACTGCCGCTCAACACGCTGACCGCTTGGCAGGCGCTCGACAGGACCAATCTGAACCAGGGCCGGACCGTGCTCGTCACGGGCGCCGCCGGTGCGGTCGGCGGGTTCGCGGTGGAGCTGGCGGCCGCCCGGGGCCTGCGGGTGGTCGCCGCGGCGGGGAGGGACGACGAGGAACTGGTGCGAGGGTTCGGCGCCGAGTGGTTCGTCTCTCGGGATGAGGACCTCGGCGAGGCGGTCAGAGAGCGGGTGCCTCACGGGGTCGACGCCGTGATCGACGCCGCGGTGACCGGGCTGGCTGGGCTGAACGCGCTGCGCGACGGCGGCGTGTTCATCACGCTGACGGCGGGCGTGGCGCCGGTCGCGCTGCGCGGGACGGACGTGACGACCGTGTTCTTCAGGGAGGAGCCGCGCCAACTCGCCGAGATCTCGCGGCTGGCCGGCCTCGGCCGCCTCACCGCCAGGGTCGCCGGCACCTACCCGTTGGAGAAGGCCGCCGACGCGCACGCCCGCCTCGCCGCCGGCGGCCTGCGCGGCCGCCTGGTCCTGACTCCTTGATCGGGTACGGCACCAGCGGCTCGACCCACGAGAACACGACGCCGGCCGTTCGCGGAGAACGGCCGGCGACACGCCGCGCCCGACGTCACCGTGGGGTCAGTGGGTGGGCTTCACCAGCGGGAACAGGATCGTCTCCCTGATGTTCTTGCCGGTGAAGGCCATGATCATCCGATCGATGCCCGCCCCCATGCCACCCGTCGGCGGCATCGCGTACTCGAGCGCCTGCAGGAAGTCCTCGTCGAGCTGCATCGCCTCGAGGTCGCCCCCCGCGGCCAGCACCGACTGCTCGGTGAGCCTGCGGCGCTGCTCGATCGGGTCGACCAGCTCGGAGTAGGCCGTGCCGAGCTCGGTGCCGAACCCGATCAGGTCCCACTTCTCGGTGAGCAGCGGGTTGTCGCGGTGCTGCCTGGTCAGCGGCGAGGTCTCCAGCGGGTAGTCCATGACGAACGTCGGCTGGATCAGCGTGTGCTCGACGAGCTCCTCGAAGAGCTCCTGGACGAGCTTGCCCTGGCCCCACTTCGGGTCCCAGTGGATGTCGCGCTTGTCGGCGTGCTTCCTGATCTGGTCGAGCGGGGTCTCGGTGGTGATCTCCTCACCCAGCGCCGAGGAGACCGAGCCGTACAGCGTGATCCGCGGCCACCTCTCCAGGCCCAGGTCGATCTCGACGCCGTCGTGCACGACCACGGTGGTGTCCAGCGCGGCCACGACCGCCTTCTGGTACATCCGCTGCGTCAGATCGGCCATATCGTCGTAGTCGAGGTAGGTGCCGTAGGCCTCGAGCATCGTGAACTCGGGGTTGTGCGTGGAGTCCGCGCCCTCGTTGCGGAAGTTGCGGTTGATCTCGAAGACCTTCTCGATGCCGCCGACCACGAGCCGCTTCAGATAGAGCTCGATCGCGATGCGGAGATAGAGATCCATGTCGTAGGCGTTGATGTGCGTCTTGAAGGGACGCGCCGCCGCGCCGCCGTGGATCGGCTGCAGCATCGGGGTCTCGACCTCGAGGTAGCCCTCCTCGTGCCAGAAGTCGCGCACCGCGCGGACCGTGGCGCTGCGGATGTGGGCCATCTTGCGCGCCTCGTCGTTGACGATGAGGTCGACGTAGCGCTGCCGTACCCGGGCCTCGGGATCGGTGAGCCCGACGTGCTTCTCCGGCAGCGGGCGCAGGCACTTGGAGGTGATCTGCCAGCTGTCGGCCAGGATGGACAGCTCCCCGCGGCGAGAGGTGATGACCTCGCCCTCGATGCCGACGTGGTCGCCGAGGTCGACGTCGCGCTTCCAGGCGGCCAGCGACTCCTCGCCGACCTTGTCGAGGGAGATCATGACCTGCAGGTCGCCGCCGCCGTCACGCAGGGTGGCAAAGCAGAGCTTCCCGCCGATGCGGTTGAGCATGACGCGCCCCGCGACTCCGACCTTGTCGCCGGTCGCGGTGTCAGGGTCGAGGCCCTGGTATTTCTCCCTGATCTCGGCGTTGGTAGCCGTACGGGGAAAGGTCACCGGATAAGGGTCGACGCCCTCGTCGCGAAGGCGGTCGAGCTTCTCCCTCCGGATGCGCATCTGCTCGGGAAGTTCGTCGCTCACAACACCAAAGGGTACCGATATGGCGCAATGCAAGAGTTCGTCAGCTTATTGCAAAGGGAGTGCAAGCAGGCGGGGCTATCAATGAGACACAGAGCCCAGGGGGGATCCGGCAGGGAGCCGGAACCGTGGGGCTCAAGGAGAGATCATGATGAAGAAGCTCGCGACAGGCTTCCTCGCAGTGGCCGCCACCGGCGCACTGGCTCTGTCGCTCCCCGCCACCGCCAACGCCTCGACCTCCCCCTCCTTCACCACCAGCGCCTCCGGCTACGACTACGACGACTACTGGGGCCCCTACTACTCGAAGTACGGACTCGCCAAGGCGAGCGGCTGGATCGGCGTCGAGGGCGACTACGAGGACGGCAACTCGGTGCACGTCAAGGGCCGGCTCTACGACCTGGACAACAGGAAGTACAGCCACGGCGGCAAGTGCGCCTTCGTGAAGTTCGAGGCGGCCGACGACGAGTACGACTGGAACCAGGTCTACTCCCGCTACTACTGCGGCTACCCCGGCTCCAAGTCCTTCCAGTTCCACGAGGAGGACGTCTACGCGCTTCGCGTCAAGGTCTGCCAGTACGACCCCTACAGCCACCACGTCAGCAAGTGCGGCAAGTGGTGGGACATCTACGACGCCGAAGAGGTGTGACCCTCAGGACAGAAGGGCCCCTTCCCGCGGGGGCCCTTCTTCACGTCGTGTTGCGGGCGTAGATGAGCCTGAGCCCGATGAGCGTCAGCCACGGCTCGTGCACGTCGATCGAGCGCGACTCCCTGACCACGAGCGAGGCGTGGCCGCCCGTCGCCACCACCGTGACGTCGTCGGGGTCGTCGGCGAGTTCGGCCGCCATCCGCTCGACGATGCCGTCCACCTGCCCGGCGAAGCCGTAGATGATGCCGGACTGCAACGCCTCGACGGTGTTCTTCGCGATGACGGACCGCGGCCTGATCAGCTCGACCTTGTGCAGCTGCGCTCCCGCGGCCGCCAGGGCGTCGACGGAGATCTCGATGCCGGGCGCGGTGACCGCGCCGACGTACTCGCCCTTGGCCGACACCGCGTCGAAGGAGGTCGCGGTGCCGAAGTCGACGATGATGCAGGGCCCGCCGTACTGGTCGATGGCGGCCAGGGAGTTGACGATCCTGTCGCTGCCGACCTCCTTGGGGTTGTCCATCCTGACCGGCACGCCGGTGCGGATGCCGGGCTCCACGATGACCGCGGTGACGTCGCCGTAGTAGCGGCGGCACATCTCGCGCATCTCGTTGAGCACCGAGGGCACGGTCGAGCAGATCGCGATGCCGCTCACGTCCGCGCCCTTCAGCAGGGGCGACTGGGTCAGCAGCCCCTGCACGACGACCGCGATCTCGTCGGCGGTACGGCGGGCATCGGTGGCGATCCGCCAGTGTTCGATGACCTCCTCGCCCTCGAAGAGGCCGAGAACCGTGTGAGTGTTGCCGACGTCGATCGCGAGCAGCATTTAGTTCCCCCGTAGATCCAGGGCTATGTCAAGCGCAGGTGCCGAGTGCGTGAGCGCTCCCACAGCAACGTAGTCCACGCCAGTTTCGGCTACATCACGGGCCGATTCCAAGGTCAGCCCGCCGCTCGACTCCAGCCGTGCCCTTCCCGCGACGAGTTCGACGGCTCGGCGCAGGTCTTCCACGGTGAAGTTGTCCAGAAGGATCTCCTCGGCGCCCTCGGCGAGGACGGGCGCGATCTGGTCGATCCTGTCCACTTCCACCTCGATCGGGAGATTTGGATACAGATCTCTCACCTTGCGGAAAGCCTCGGCGACGCCGCCCGCGGCGACCACGTGGTTGTCCTTGATGAGCGCCGCGTCGGACAAGGACATGCGGTGGTTGACCCCGCCGCCCGCCCTGACCGCGTACTTCTCCAGCGCCCTCAACCCCGGCAGCGTCTTACGGCTGTCGCGCACCCTGGTGCCCGTCCCCTCGACCGCCGCGACCCATCGGGCGGTGAGCGTCGCGATGCCCGACAGGTGGGTGAGCAGGTTCAGCGCCGTGCGCTCGGCGGTGAGCAGGGCGCGCGTCCCGCCCTCGACCGTCATGAGCACGTCGCCTCGGCGCACCCGCTCGCCGTCCTTGACCGTGCGCTCGACGGAGGTGACGCCGAGTCTGCGGAAGACCACCTCGGCGACGGCCAGGCCCGCGACCACGCCGTCGGCCCTCGCCACCACGTCGGCCGTCGCGATCTGTCCTGAGGGGATCGTGGCCAGGGAGGTGACGTCTCCCGCCTCCCGCAGGTCCTCGGCGAGCGCGCGCGAGACGACCTCGTCGACGGCGGCGGGATCGAGCCCCGCGGCCTCCAGTTCCTCCGCCAGGCGCGACCCCGTCCCGTGCGGCGTGTACGTCATGGCCAGCCCCTCCTGTGTCAGCGTGATGTCCAGATGCCCGAGCCAGTTCTCGTCGTCGCGGTCGGGGAAGTCCTCCCGCCAGTGCGAGCCCCTGGTCTCCAGGCGTGCGTGGGCGGCGGCCACGAGGACCGAGGCCACGGTGAGCAGGTTCGTGCTCTCCCACGACTCCACGCACGGCTGGACGGCCACGGGGGTCCATCTGGCGTCCCGCAGCGCGGTCCCCGTCCGCGCGACCGAGGACCTGCTGCGCAGCACCCCGGCGCCGCTGCTCATGTGGGCCTGGACGCGGGCGCGGGCACGGGGGTCGACGAGGCCCTCCTCGGCCGTGGAGGTCACGGGCTCGCCGGGGGCCGGCCGTACCAGGTGGATGTCCTCGGCGATGCGCTCGGCGAAGACCAGCCCTTCGAGCAGCGAGTTGGAGGCCAGCCTGTTCGCGCCGTGCACGCCCGTGCAGGCGACCTCGCCGCAGGCGTAGAGACCTTCGATCGAGGTGCGCCCGCGCAGGTCGGTCCTGACGCCGCCGCTGGCGTAGTGGGCGGCGGGCATGACGGGGATCAGCTCGGTGGCGGGGTCGATCCCGTGGTCGAGGCAGATCCCGTAGATCGTCGGGAAGCGGCTCTTCCACTTGTCGAGGCCGAAGTGGCGGCCGTCGAGGTAGATCTGGCCCGGCCTGCGCATGATCGCCTTGGCCACCACGTCGCGCGGCGCGAGCTCGTCGGTGAACCTCTCGCCCTCCGCGTCGACGAGGTAGGCGCCTTCGCCGCGCACCGCCTCGGAGATCAGCGGCTGCTGGCCGGTCGACTCCTCCCCCAGCCACAGCACGGTGGGGTGGAACTGCACGAACTCCAGGTCCCTGACGACGGCCCCCGCGCGCAGCGCGAGCGCGACTCCGTCGCCCGTGGAGACGACGGGGTTGGTGGTGGAGGCGTAGACCTGGCCCATGCCACCGGTGGCCAGCACCACGGCCCTGGCTCGCGCCTCGCCCACGCCGTCGCGCGCGCCCTCTCCCATGACGTGCAGCGTCACGCCCCTGGCTCGGCCCCTGGCGTCCTTGACCAGGTCGAGCACGAGCGCGTGCTCGATCACTTCGATCGTGGCGTGCGCGAGCACCGCCTCGATGAGCGCCCGCTGCACCTCGGCGCCCGTCGCGTCGCCGCCCGCGTGCACGATGCGGTCGCGGTGGTGCCCGCCCTCGCGGGTGAGCTGGAGCTCGCCCCGCTCGTCGGTGTCGAACCTGGCGCCCCTCGCGATCAGGTTCCGCAGCGCGCCCGGACCCTCTGTCACCAGCGTCCTGACGGCCTGCTCGTCGCAGAGCCCGACGCCCGCGACGAGCGTGTCGCCCAGGTGCTCGGCGGGCGAGTCCGCAGGGTCGAGCACGGCGGCGATGCCGCCCTGCGCCCATCTCGTGGAGCCTGACGACAGCACGTCCTTGGTGACGACCAGGACTTTCGCGGTGGGTTCGAGCTCGGCGTAGCGCAGGGCCACGGTCAGCCCTGCGACACCCGAGCCCACCACGACGACGTCGGCCTCGACCGTCCACCCGGGGGCGGGTGCGGTGAGCTTCATCGGGATCGCCGGTGCACTCATGGGGGGACCTCCTCAGATTTCGTCAGTATGACGATAACGCCCGGCGGCCCGTGCTCCCTTCCCGCCCCCCATGTTTCATCGGAGGACCGCGTCGCCCCGTACGGCTCCCTCTACGGCCGCCGCCAGGTCGGAGCCCAGTTCGACGATGCGGTTGTCGCGGTCGACGTGAACCACTCGAGGCGTGAAGGATCGCGCCTCGGCGTCGTCGAGCTGGCCGTAAGCGATGACGATCACCAGGTCGCCTGGAGAGATCAGCCGGGCGGCGGCGCCGTTGACGCCGATGATCCCCGACCCGCGTGGTCCGGTGATCGCGTAGGTCACCAGGCGGGCGCCGTTGTCGATGTCGACGACGTGGACCTGCTCGCCCTCCAGCAGGCCGGCCGCCTCCATCAGGTCCTCGTCGATGGTGAGAGAGCCCACGTAGTGCAGGTCGGCCTGTGTGACCGTGGCTCGATGGATCTTGGACGTCATCATGGTCCTGAACACGGGGGCCTCCTCAGAACGTCACATGGACGTTGTCGATCAAGCGGGTGGTGCCGACTCTAGCCGCCACCGCCAGGACCGCCTGACCGCTGAAGGAGTCGGGGACCTCGGCGAACGTGGCAGGGTCGACCAGGACGAGGTAGTCGACCGCGAGCCCCGACGCGGCCAGTTCCCCGGTGGCGGCCGCGCGCGCGGAGGCAGGCGTGCGCTCGGCGGCTCCCGCGCGCAGGGCGCGGGACAGGGCGAGCGCGGACTGCCTGTCGTCGGGGGTGAGGTAGCGGTTGCGGCTGGACAGCGCCAGGCCGTCGGGCTCGCGCACGGTCGGAGCGCCCACGATCTCCACGGGCACGTTGAGGTCGGCCACCATGCGCCTGATGAGCGCGAGCTGCTGGGCGTCCTTCTGGCCGAAGACCGCGACGTCGGGCTGGACCAGGTTGAACAGCTTGAGCACCACGGTGAGCATGCCGTCGAAGTGCCCGGGGCGGACCGCGCCCTCGACGATCGTGCCCATCTCGCCGGCCGAGACTCCGACCTGCCGGTCGGAGCGGTACATGTCGTCGGCCGAGGGGGCGAAGACCACGTCCACCCCTTCCTCCGCGCAGACGTCGAGGTCGGTGTCGAGGGTGCGGGGGTAGCGGGAGAAGTCCTCGCCGGGGCCGAACTGC
The DNA here is from genome assembly GCF_040648355.1 of Nonomuraea sp. NPDC049152. NCBI lineage: Bacteria > Bacillati > Actinomycetota > Actinomycetes > Streptosporangiales > Streptosporangiaceae > Nonomuraea > Nonomuraea sp. NPDC049152. The sequence continues at coordinate 146,578 of NZ_JBEZDO010000019.1, forward strand.
AGCGGGTTGACGAAGATGCTGACCACGACCTGGTCGCCCAGCGCGCGGGCCGCCCGCATCAGCGAGCGGTGCCCCTCGTGCAGGGCGCCCATGGTCGGGACGAGCGCCACTCTGCCCGAGGAGCGGGCTTTGTCGAGGCCGGCGCGGTCGTGCGCGACGATCAGTTCCATCGATGTCCTCCTAGACTGATCAGGTCCAGGCGGAACGTCCCGGCCCGATCAGGTCCAAATGTTCCCCCCGAGCGCGTCGAGCAGTCGCTCGGCCGCCTCGGGCTTCAGCAACCCGGCGGCGAGCGCCCGGTCCGCCGTGAGCCTAGCGAGTGCCACGTATGCGTCGGCCGCTTCGGGCGCCGCCAGGATGAGCGCGTCGACGTGCTTGCGCACGGTGCCCGCGTCGCCGCGCACCACGGGCCCCGTCAGCCCCGAGATGCCAAGCCTGAGCACGTTGTCGAGCGCGGCCCCGAGCAGCGGGCCCAGCATCCTGCCAGGGTGCTCGACACCGATCCTCCCCAGGAGTTCGGACGACTCGGCGATCAGCGTGACCATGTGGTTGGCAGCCCCCGCGATGGCCGCGTGATAGAGAGCGCGGTCGGCGTCGGCGATCCAGACGGGCTCGCCGCCCATCTCGATGACCAACGCCTCGGCGATCGGGCGCAGCGGGTCGGGCGAGGTGACGCCGAACGAGATGCCGGTGATCCTGTTGAGGTCGTCATCCCTGCCGGTGAAGGTCATCACGGGGTGCAGGGCCAGCGGCAGCGCGCCTGCCTGAGTGGCGGGGTCGAGTACGGCCAGGCCGTAGGCGCCGCTGGTGTGGACGAGCAGCTTGCCGCGAAGGTCGACTCCCGTGGCCGCGAGCCCCGCGACCAGGTCGGGCAGCGCGTCGTCGGGAACGGTGAGCAGGATCAGCTCGGCCCTGCCGACGACCTCGTCGGGGCTGACGGTGCGCACGCCGAGCCGCTCGCCCGACCAGCGCTGCGAGGCGTCGGAGACACCGCTCGCGGCCACGATCCTGTGGCCGGCCTGGGCCAGCGCGGCGCCGAGCACCGAGCCCACCTTGCCTGCGCCCAGCACGCCGACGGCCAGCCGTCCCGGGCGATCCCCTGCGTCCATGACGTCGCGCTCCCCTGTCATCCGACACTGCTGACCAGGGTAACCGGCGCTCCTCGGCAGCCACCGTCACGGCTCTTTTGCCGCATGTTGGGCTGGGACAAAGCCGGGCAAGGGCACATATAGGAGACATCCCCGTCAGGGCGCGCGTCGAGCCACGGTGACCCGGCGCCGGCTCCCACACAAGAGGGCCGACCCTCCGCCGACGGGCCGGCCCCCGGGGGTGCGAAAGCGCGCCCGCCCTGCTTCGTCGCAGGGCGGGCGCGCGGCTCTCACATCACCAGTGGTTGACGACCCCGGCGCCACCCCTGCACCCGGCGACGGCCACGCCGAGGATCGCCACGGCGTTGCCGCACGCGTTCACGGGGATCGAGATCGGCGCGAAGATCTGGTTGCCCGACAGCACGCCGCTGTCGCCGCTGGTGACGTTGTCCGCGTGGGCGGCAGGCGCGCCGAGCGCCATCATGGCCAGCACACCGGCGACGACGACAGACTTCTTCAGCATGGGTTGTCCTCTCATTGCGCGGCACGCGGCCGCGGTACGGGTGCCTGCGTCGACGATCGGACCGGGCCCATTGGGGGAAGGGTCGGGGCGATCGTCTGATGACACCGGGTAACCGTAGCGCAAAGCGGCGACAGGGAGTAGTCATTCCATCACCGGGCGTGCCACCGGAAGGTCATGAGATAGTCCGTGACATGTGGCTCACCTGGCGGGCGGCGATGGAACGGGCGCTCTATGGGGAGAGCGGTTTCTACCTGCGCGAACGGCCCTCAGGACACTTCCGCACCTCGGTCGGCGCCTCGTCCGTCTTCGCGGGGGCCGTCCTGACGCTGCTGCTGCGTCTCGACAGCGAGCTCGGCCGGCCCGACCGGCTCGACCTGGTCGACGTCGGCGCGGGTGACGGAGCGTTGTCCTCTCACGTGCTGGCCGCCGCCCCGCCCGCGCTGCGCGACCGGCTGAGGGTCACGGCGGTCGACCTCTCCTCCCGCCCCGCCGACCTGCCCGAGGCGATCGCGTGGAGCCACACCATCCCGCGGGGGATCACCGGCATGGCGATCGCCAACGAATGGCTGGACAACATCCCCTTCGACGTGGTGGAGCAGGCCGCCGACGGGCCTCGCGTGGTGCTCGTCCACATCGAGACGGGCGAGGAGCGGCTCGGCCCCCCGCCCTGCGAGGAAGATCTGCGATGGCTCGAACGATGGTGGCCGTTGCGGCGGGTGGGCCAGCGGGCCGAGGTCGGCAGGTCGCGGTGCGCGGCGTGGGCGGCCGTGGTCGGACGGCTGGCCAGGGGTCAGGCGATCGCCGTCGATTATGCACACCCTGTGGATAACCGGCCGTCCCGCGGCACGCTCACCGGATACAGGGACGGTTGGGTCGTCGCGCCCATACCCGACGGGACCTGCGACATCACCGCACATGTCGCACTCGACGCGTGCGCGGACGCAGGCCTACGAGCCGGTGCGATATCCACAACCTTGTCCACACAGCGCGACATTCTGCGCACTCTCGGAGTGACCGGCGTCCGCCCTTCGCTCGACCTCGCGCGAACCGATCCGACCGGCTATCTGAGGGCCCTGGCCCGCGCCTCACAGGAAGCCGAACTAGTCGATCCGGCAGGCTTGGGCAGTTTCGGCTGGCTTAGCCAGGTACGTTAAAACGTGTGGAGATCGAACAGACCGCGCTTCCAGGCATCGGGCTCAAACACGAGTTCGGCACCCAATCGGGCCGCCGTGTCGCCGTCGTCTCACACCGCTCGGGGCGACGCGACCTGATCATCTACGACCGGTCGGATCCCGACCGGGCGTGCGAGGCCATACAGCTCAACGACGAAGAGGCCGACGCGCTGGTCGAGCTGCTCGGCGCGCCGCGCATCGTCCAGCGGCTCAACGCGCTCCACCGTGAGATCGAAGGGCTGGTCAGCCTCCAGCTGACGATCCTGCCCGGCTCGCCGTACGACGGCAGGACGCTGGGCGACGCGCGCATCCGCACCCGCACAGGCGCCTCCGTGGTCGCCGTCGTGCGCGGTCCGCAGGTCAACGCGAGCCCCACCCCCGACTTCAGGTTCGAGGCGGGAGATGTCGTGGTCGTCGTCGGCGATGCCGACACGACCGCCGCGGCCGCCGACATCCTGACGGACGGCTGATGCGCCACCTGCTCGTCAGCCCATCAGAGGCGACCTGATGGGGGTTCTCGCGGTCGAAGCGCACAACACGGCGATAGTCTTCCTCGAACTCGGCGGCATCATCCTCGGCCTCGGCGTGCTCGGCGCGCTGGCGTTGCGGGCGGGTATCTCCGCCATCCCCCTCTATCTCATCGCCGGCCTCGCCTTCGGGCAGGGCGGCATCCTCCCCCTGGCGACCAGCGAGGAGTTCATCGCCATCGGCGCCGAGATCGGCGTCGTGCTCCTCCTGCTGACGCTCGGCCTGGAGTACAACGCGGGCGAGCTCGTCTCCAGCCTGCGCGGCAACGCCAGAGCGGGCCTGGTCGACATCGTCCTCAACGCCGCCCCAGGCGCGATCGCAGCGCTGCTGCTCGGCTGGGGCCCCGTGGCCGCGGTCGCGATGGCAGGCGTCACCTACGCCACCTCCTCGGGCATCACCGCGAAGGTGCTGTCGGACCTCGGGTGGATCGGCAACCGCGAGACACCCGTGGTGCTGTCGCTGCTGGTCTTCGAGGACCTGGCGATGGCCGTCTACCTGCCGCTGCTCACCGCGATGCTGGCCGGCGTCTCGCTGATGACAGGGGCGATCTCCCTGGGCATCGCCCTGGGCACGGTCACCGTCGTCCTGGTGATCGCGCTGCGCTTCGGCAGGTTCATCGAGGCGTTCGTCTCCAGCCCCAACAACGAGGTGCTGCTGCTGAAGGTGCTCGGCCTGGCCCTGCTCGTGGCGGGCCTCGCCCAGGAGCTCCAGGTGTCGGCGGCCGTCGGCGCGTTCCTCGTCGGCATCGCGCTGTCGGGCGAGCTCGCGCACGAGGCCAGGGCGCTGCTGATGCCGCTGCGCGACCTGTTCGCCGCCGTGTTCTTCGTCTTCTTCGGCTTGCAGACCGACCCGACGAAGATCCCGCCCGTGGCGCTGCTCGCGCTGCTGCTCGCCCTGGTCAGCATCGTCACCAAGCTGCTGACCGGCGCCTACGCCGCGCGAAGGGCGGGCATCGCCAGGGCCGGCCGGATGCGCGCGGGCATCGCGCTGGTCCCGCGCGGCGAGTTCAACATCGTCATCGCCGGACTGGCGGTGGCGGCGGGAGCCCATCCCGATCTCGGCCCCCTCGCCGCCACCTACGTGCTGATCCTCGCGGCCTTCGGCCCGCTGGCCGCCAAGCTGGTCGAACCTCTTCTCACGCGGCCTCCCTCGTCGGCCCCGTGAGAAGGACCTGCCGGGTCCACTGGCTCACTCGGTTCGCTCAACCGCAGGAAACGTCCAGCGACCGAAGCCCTCGAATGATGTAGCCGGGGTTCCAGACGGGCTCGCTCGTCAGCTCCATCGCCGGCGCCTTCCTCAGGAGGGCGCCGAAGGACTCCACCAGCTCGATCCTGGCCAGCGGCGCGCCCAGGCAGAAGTGGATGCCCGCGCCGAACGAGATGTGCGGGTTGTCCGCCCTGCCGACGTCGAGCCTGTCGGGCTCGTCGAAGACCTCGGGGTCGCGGTTGGCCGAGCCGAACAGCAGGGCCACCTCCTTCCCCTTCGGGATGGCCACGCCGCCGACCTCGATGTCCTCCAGCACCCAGCGCTCGAACATCTGCAGCGGGGTGTCGTAGCGCATCAGCTCCTCGATCGCGGTGGGCAGCAGCGAGAGGTCGTCGCGCAGCCGTACGAGCTCGGAGGGGTTGCGGAACAGCGACCACCAGCCGTTGCCGGTGACGTTCACGGTCGCCTCGTGGCCCGCGTTGAGCAGCAGCACGCAGGTGCCGACCAGCTCGTCCTCGGTCAGCTCCCCGATCTGGGCGAGCGCGCTGATCAAATCCTCGCCCGGGTCCGCCTTGCGGGCGCGGGCGAGGTCCTTGAGGTAGTCGGAGAACTCCGAGGCGGCCCTGACCGCCGTGTGCTGGGCCTCCTGCGAGGGGTTCAGCTCGTACATGCCGCAGATGTCGGCCGACCACGGGCGCAGCAGATGCCTGTCGGCGTCGGGGACGCCGAGCATCTCGGCGATGACGGTGACCGGCAGCGGCTCGGCCACCTCGGCGATCAGGTCGCCGCCGCCCTTCTCGACGAAGTCGTCGACCAGGCCCTCGACGATCGCGCGGACCCTGGGCCGCATCGACTCGACCATGCGGGGCGTGAACGCCTTGGAGACCAGGCGGCGCAGGCGGGTGTGGACGGGCGGCTCGACGTCGAGCATGCCCGCCCTGACCACCCGCCAGAACGGATCCTGGAACTCCGGCTCCGGCTCGCGGCCGAACTCCTCGTGCGTGGCGAGGTGCAGGTAGGACCTGCCAAGGCGGCGATCCCTGAGCAGCGCGTTGACGTCCGCGTGCCTGGCGATCAGCCACTGTCCCGTGGGCTCGAAGAAGCTGACGGGCGCGTCGCGCCGCAGCTCGTCATAGACCGCGTACGGCGAAGCTACAAAATCCGGATTCCAAGGATCAAAGCGCACTACTGCATCTTAGATTCGGCCTTCGCGTGCCTGCTCCGCATCCTGATGTTGAGCAGCTCGACGACCACCGAGAACGCCATCGCGAAGTAGATGTAGCCCTTGGGGATGTGCTGGTCGAAGCCCTCGGCCAGGAGCACGACACCGATCAGCACCAGGAACGACAGCGCCAGCATCTTGATGCTCGGATGCCTGTCAACGAACCTGCTGATCGGCCCCGAGGCGAACAGCATCACCAGCACCGCGACGATGACCGCCGCGACCATCACACCCAGCTCGTCCACCATGCCGACCGCGGTGATGACCGAGTCGAGCGAGAACACGACGTCGAGCACCATGATCTGGAGGATGACCGAGGTGAAGGAGGTCACCTTGCCCTGCTTACCCTCCTTGTCCTTCAGCTCCATGCTCTCGCCGATCTCCAGCACGCTCTTGGCCAGCAGGAACAGGCCGCCGAGGATGAGGATCAGATCTCGGCCCGAGATCTCCTGCCCCAGTACCTCGAAGAGCGGCTCCGTCAGCCGTACCACCCAGGAAAGCCCGAGGAGCAGCAGCAGGCGCGAGACGAGCGCGGCGGCGAGGCCGAGGACCCTGGCCCTGTCGCGCTGCTCGGGCGGGAGCTTCCCGGCCAGGATCGAGATGAAGATGATGTTGTCTATCCCCAGCACGATCTCCAGGGCGACCAGGGTGAAGAACCCGATCCAGATCTGTGGGTCTGCCACCCAGTCCAGCATCATGTGCCTCCTTGTTCGCTGTCCCCATCCCCAACGAGCTCACCGCCCCAGAAGTTCGCGGCTTGCGAAACGGCACCCCATGTCGGTTATAGTTCGGGCGTAGGTCATGAGTGCCAGCGCTTAGCCCCGGCTTGCTGGCCGGCAACCCTCGCGTCCGCGGCGGGGTGCCCCGGGTGAAGACCTGGTCCGCCACGAGGTGTGGCGGGCAAGCGCGGGCTCCGATGCGCCATGGCCAGGGGTCCGATGACCCTAGAAGGGCTGTGCCGTGTCCGTTGCGACGATCTTCAACCCCGTTCAGGTCAAGGTGCTGGGCGAGGACCTCGAGGTGCCCGTCAAGGGTGGTCGCCTGGTCTCCTACGCCAACCTGGACTACGCCGCCAGCGCCCCCTGTCTGGAGCCGGTCAGCGCGGCCGTCGCCGCCGCGCTCCCGGCCTACTCCAGCGTCCACCGCGGCGCGGGCTACGCCTCCCAGCTGACCACCGCCCGCTACGAGCAGGCGCGCCACACCGTCCGCGCCTTCGTCGGCGCCCGCGCCGACGACGCGGTCGTCTTCACCCGCAACACGACCGACGCCACCAACCTGCTGGCCAGGTGCCTTCCCAAGGGCGCCACGACCGTGGTCTTCGACACCGAGCACCACGCGTCCCTACTCCCGTGGCAGCGCGTCGTGCGCCTCGCGCCGCCCGCCTTCCCCGGCGAGGCCGTACGGCAGGCCGACGAGGCGCTGGCCGCCATCGAGGGCCCCAAGCTGCTCGTCGTGACCGCCGCCTCGAACGTGACGGGCGAGCTGTGGCCGATCGCCGCCCTCGCGCACATCGCCCACCGGCACGGCGCCCGCATCCTCGTCGACGCCGCCCAGCTCGTCCCTCACCGCAAGCTCAACCTGACCGCGCTCGACCTCGACTACGTCGCCTTCTCCGGCCACAAGCTCTACGCCCCCTTCGGCGCGGGCGTGCTGGTCGGGCGGCGCGACTGGCTCTCGGACGGCGAGCCGTACCTCAAGGGGGGCGGCGCGGTGAAGTCGGTGGGCACCCTGGCCGACGGCACCACCGAGTGGCACGAGGACGCAGAGCCGAGGCACGAAGCCGGGACCCCGAACGTGCTGGGCGCGATCGCGCTGGCCGCCGCGTGCGACGCGCTCACCGCGACGGGATGGACGCCGCTGGTCCACGAGGAGGAGCGGCTGATCTCCAGGCTGCGTGAAGGGCTGGACGCCGTCGAGGGGGTCCGCGAGCTGTCGCTCTGGGGGCCTGACCACCCGCGGGTCGGCATCGTGTCGTTCGTCGTCGACGGTTACACCGCCAGGCAGGTCGCCGAGGCGCTCTCCACCGAGTACGGCATCGGCGTGCGTGACGGGAAGTTCTGCGCGCACCCGTTCGTGCGGCACCTGCTCGACATCCCCGAGCGCAGGAGCTCGGGCGGAGAGAGCGAGGCACGAGCCAACGAGGACCGAAGCGGGCGCGACAGTCAGAACGACGGCGGCTGCGAGGACGACACCGCGTCGGCCGTCAGGGCCTCGATCGGCATCGGCACGACGGAGGAGCACGTCGACCGGCTCGTCGGCGCGCTGCACGATCTGGTCGCCCGCCGCTAGCTAGGGCCGGGTCGGCGAGTCGGGCGGCAGGTCCTCGTCGCGCCGCGGCTCGTCGAAGATGTCCATGGGGGCGCGCTCGGCCTCTCGCTCGGCCTCGCGCTGCTCGGCCTTCCGCCCGCGGGCGCGTACGAGCAGGCCGTCGGCACCGAAGCGTCCCCCGCCGACCGCCACCAGCAGGAGGCAGGCGGACGCGAGGGCGCCGACCAGCTCCCAGCCGCCGCTCGTCACGAAGATGCCCTTGCCGCCGTGCACGAACACGAAGGCGCCCACCATGTCGACGACCAGCGCGAGCGCCGCCAGGCGCACCAGCAGGCCGACGATCAGAAAGGCGCCGCCCACCAGCTCGGCCGCCGCGGCGAAGGCCGCGGACAGCCCCGCCAGCGGGATCCCCATCTGGGTGAACATCTGAGTGACGGCGCCGAGTCCGCCCTGGAACTTCTGCCAGCCGTGGGCGACGAAGATCACGCCGATTACCACCCGCGCCACCAGCACGGCCAGGTCGAAAACCGCTCGCTTCATGGGCCCTATGTCCCCGCACCACCTGGCGAAATGCGCAAATAGACCATTCCTTGACTGGATCACTATCAGCGCCAGTGGCAGCATGACGGTATGGAAGAACGCGTGGTCGGCATCGGAGCGGGCGCCAAGGAGCTGGCCACGGAGGACATGATCCTCAACATCGGCCCCCAGCATCCCTCGACGCACGGTGTTCTACGGCTCCGCCTCACCCTCGACGGCGAGCGCATCGCCACGGCCGAACCGATCATCGGCTACATGCACAGGGGCGCGGAGAAGCTGTTCGAGGTCCGCGACTACCGGCAGATCATCATGCTGGCCAACAGGCACGACTGGCTGGCGGGCTTCGCCAACGAGCTCGGCGTGGTGATCGCCACCGAGCGCATGCTCGGCATGGAGATCCCCGCCCGCGCGGTCTGGGCCCGCACCCTGCTGGCCGAGCTGAACAGAGTGCTCTCCCACCTGATGTTCCTCGGCTCCTACCCGCTCGAGCTCGGCGCCATCACCCCGATCTTCTACGCCTTCAACGAGCGCGAACGCATCCAGGGCGTCATGGAGGAGATCTCCGGCGGCCGGATGCACTACATGTTCAACCGCGTCGGCGGGCTCAAGGAGGAGCTGCCCGCGGGCTGGCTCGACCGCGTCACCGCGACCGTCGCCGCCACCCGCGCCAAGGTGCCCGACATCGAGGACCTCATCCTCGGCAACGAGATCTTCCTGGCCCGCACCAGGGGCGTCGGCGTCCTCGACCGCGACACGATCATGCAGTACGGCGTGAGCGGCCCCATCGCCAGGGCCTCGGGAGTCGACATCGACCTGCGGCGCGACCAGCCGTACCTCGCTTACGACGAGCTGCCCGTCAAGGTCGTCACCCGTACGGCAGGCGACTGCCACGCCCGCTTCGAGGTCCTGCTCGACCAGCTCAAGGTCTCCCTCGAACTGGCCGACGCCTGCGTCGAGCGGCTGCGCTCGCTCCCTCCCGGCCCGATCAACCAGCGCCTGCCCAAGGTGCTGAAGGTGCCGGAAGGCCACACCTACGCCTGGACGGAGAACCCGCTCGGCATCAACGGCTACTACCTGGTCTCCAAGGGCGACAAGACGCCGTGGCGGATGAAGCTGCGCTCGGCCTCCTACAACAACGTCCAGGTGCTGCGGGAGATGCTGCCGGGCCACCTGGTCTCCGACATGGTCGCGATCCTCGGCTCGATGTTCTTCGTGGTGGGTGACATCGACAAGTGAGGGACAAATACGTCGACTGGCTCCGCGCGGTCAGCCTCATCACCGTGGTCGTCTGGCACTGGGCCTTCACCATCCTCGTCTGGACCCCCGAGGGCCCCTCCCCGACCAGCCCGCTCGGCTTCACCTCCGGCCTGTGGATGCTCACCTGGCTGTTCCAGGTGCTGCCGCTGTTCTTCTACGTCGGCGGGCACGTCCACCTCCTGTCCTGGCAACGGGCCTGCGAGCGAGGGACGGGCGTCGGATCCTTCGTCTGGCGGCGCATCAAGGCGCTGGCCATCCCCGGCCTGACCCTGTCCGGCGTGTGGCTCGCCGTCGGCGCGGTCGTGACCATGCTGTTCGACGTGCCCTGGATGTGGCGGGTGGTGCTGCTCGTGCTCAGCCCGCTGTGGTTCCTCATCGTCTACCTGATGCTGATCGCGCTGCTGCCCGTCGCGCTGTGGCTGCACCGCCGCTACGACGTGCTCGCCCTCATCTGGCTCGGCGGCGCCGCCCTGGTCGTCGACGTCATCCGGCTGCGCTACCACGTCGAGTGGGTCGGCTGGCTCAACATGATCCTGGTGTGGGGCCTGGCCCACCAGGCCGGCTTCTTCTACGACAGGGTCGTCATCCTGCCCCGCCGCTACGACTTCGCCGTCCTGTGGACCGGCCTGTTCGGCCTGTTCGGTCTGGTCTACTCGGGCCTGTACCCGGGGTCGATGGTCGGCGTGCCCGGCGACAAGCTGTCGAACATGGCCCCGCCCACCTTCGTCATCGTGGCGCTGCTCATCTTCCAGATCGGCCTGGTGGAGGTGCTCAGACCGACGATGGAGCGGGTGCTTGAGCGGCCCCGATGGAAACGGGCCAACGAGATCGTCAACCGGTTCGCGCTGCCGCTGTTCCTGTTCCACACCACGGGCATGGCGATCGCGCTGGGAGCGTGGTGGGGGCTGTTCGGCTTCCCCGCGGCCGATCCGCGGCCGAACCTGATGTGGTGGCTGGAGCGGCCCTTCGCCATCGTCGGCCCCCTGCTGTGCACCCTCCCGGTCATCTACCTCTTCTCCAGGGGAAAGCGCGTAGACCGCACCCCCACACCCACCTAGGGTGCACAACAAATGCATGACAGATGTTGAACGCCGAAGCTAAAATCAAGCCATGATGGCGAACATCGGGTTCCGGGCGACATCCGAGGACGAGGAAATCATCAGGGCGGCCATGCGGGAGGGCGAACGGACCAGCGACGTCATCCGCCGCGCGCTCCGCCTCCTCGAACGCGAGGTCTGGCGCGAGCGGGCATGGGCGGACATGGAACGGCTCGCCGACGAAGACCTTTCCGACGAAGAGGACGCCTGGTGATACGCGGCGCGGTCTACCGGGTCGACCTCGGAGAATCGAAACGCGGACACGAACAACGCGGCCGTCGATATGGGCTCGTGCTGAGCCATTCACCCGACGCCTGGAGCGTTGCCACCATCATCCCCACCTCCACCAAGGCACAGCCGACCGTGTTCCGCCCCCAGATCGAGCTCTGCGGGACGATGACGTGCTTCCTCGTCGACCAGATCCGGAGTGTGGACACCGCGTTCATCCATGGCGCGCCCGTCTGCTACCTGGGAAGAGATGAGATGGCCGAGATCGAGGACGCCGTCGGGCGCTACCTCGGCCTCTGAAGCTCGTCCTCGGGGTCCTTGGGGACGCGGCAGGAGTTCTCCAGGTAGAGGGCCGCGGCGATCAGCGCCACGAAGGACAGCAACGACCCCGTGGAGACGAAGAACTCCCCGCGCGGCGTCTCCCTGGTCAGCAGCTGGACCGTCGTCAGCGAGAACCCGGCGAAGATCCCCGCGAAGACCGCGCCGACGTACGCCGAGGCCTTCCCCAGCGCCGCGAGACGGGCCACGGCCAGCGGCTCCACCGGCTTGGTGTCGGGCTTGCGGGCGATGCGCGCACGCGTCATCCAGCCGCTGTAGAACTCGCCGACGGCCAGCAGCAGCACGGTGGGGATCGCCGTCCACGGCACCAGCGGCAGGCTGGCGTAGAACTGCTTGACGATCAGCCAGGACACCAGGGCGACGACGACCAGGACGCCGATCAGGACAGCGGGACGGGTGGGCTTCAATCCGGCCCCTGCAGCTTGAGGTCCTGGCGCAGCCGTACGCCCGACTGGTCGAGGGCCGCCAGCAGGTCGGCGACAGGGCCGCGACCGGGCACGACCGCCGAGGGGTCGGCGTTCGACCACGGCACCAGCACGAAGGCGCGCTCGTGGCAGCGGGGGTGCGGCAACGTCAGGTCCGGGTCATCGGAGACGACGTCGCCCGCGGCGATGATGTCGACGTCGAGCGTGCGCGGGCCCCAGCGCTCGGCGCGGATCCTGCCGAAGGCGTTCTCGACGCTCTGGGCGCGGTCGAGAAGCGTTTCGGGGGTGAGCTTGGACTCGGCGATGACGATCGCGTTGAGGTACGGCTTCTGGTCGTCAGGACCGCCGACAGGGTCGGTCTCGTAGACCGGCGAGACCGCGACGAAGCGCAGCCCCGGCGCGTCGAACAGGGAGTCGATCGCGCCCTGGAGGGTCTCGAACCGGCTTCCCAGGTTGCTGCCGAGAGCGAGGACCACTTTCATACACGGCTCCGCAGGATCGTGACGGCCACGTCGTCGAAGGGCAGCGGGATCGGGGCCGACGGCTTGTGCACCGTGATCTCGGCTGCCTGGACGGCCTCGTCGGCGAGGCAGAGCTCGGCCAGGCGTTCGGCGAGCGTCTCGATCAGGTTGACCGGCTCGCCCTCGACGATCTTCGTCAGGTCCTGGGCCAGCTCGCCGTAGTGAACGGTCCTGGTGACGTCGTCGGTGTCGGCGGCGGGCCTGGTGTCGAGGAAGAGCGTCGCGTCGATCACGAACTCCTGGCCGAGCTCGCGTTCGGCGGGCAGCACGCCGTGGCGGCCCCGCGCCCGCAGCCCCTTGAGAGTGATCCGGTCAGCGGTCACGTTCGGCTTCCTCCTCCTCGTCCTCGTCCTCGCTCTGCAGCACGGGCGAGCCGTGGTGCATCCACAGCCGCCAGCCCCTGCTCGACCTGACATAGACGTTGCTGGCCACGACCTTGCCCGCGGCGAAGCTGGCCTCACCCTCCTCGCCCGCGGTCAGGATGTTCTCCACGCAGGTGAGCACCGCCAGGTCGCCCAGCACGGTCGTCTGGACGTCGGTGAGCACGAACTGGATGTAGGTCGTGTTGGCCATGATGAGCGCCCACGAGCGCAGCACCTCGGCCCTGCCCGCCAGCATCGACCAGCCCGGATGCACGCACGAGACGCGGCCGTCTGCCGTGTCCTCGGCCCAGATCTCGGTCATCTTGTCGAGGTCGGCATCCTCGATCGCGGTGTAGAAGGCCTGGTTGACCGTCTCGATCGCAGCGGTGTCGACGCTCATCGGCCTCCTCCTCGCTTCCAGGCGGCCGCCACACGGACGGCGTCGGCGTTGGGACCCACCTCGTGCACCCGCACGCACCACGCGCCCGCCCGCGCGGCCAGCGCCGTGACCGCGGTCGTGGCGTGGTCGCTGCGGCTGAAGGAGCGCGGAGTGCCGTCGGGATCGGCCAGCAGCCTGCCGAGGAACCTCTTGCGCGAAGCCCCGACCAGCAGCGGGAAGCCCAGCTCGGCCAGCTTGTCGATGCCGGCCAGCAGCGCCCAGTTGTGCTCGGCGTTCTTCGCGAAACCCAGCCCGGGATCCAGCACGATCTGGCTCTCCGCGACGCCCTCCGCCATCACGAGCGCGACCCGCTTGGCCAGCTCCTCGCGCACCTCGGCGACGACGTCGGAGTAGACCGCCCTGCTCTCCATCTCGTGACTGTGGCCCCGCCAGTGCATCACGACGTACGGCACGCCCGTCGCGGCCACCACCCTCGACATGTCAGGGTCGGCCAGGCCGCCGCTCACGTCGTTGACGAGCGTGGCGCCCGCCTCGACCGCCGCCCGCGCCACCTCGGCCCGCATCGTGTCGACGCTCACCGTGACGCCCTCGGCCGTCAGCGCGCGGATCACGGGGACGACCCTGGCGAGCTCCTCCTCCTGCGACACCCGCGCCGCGCCGGGTCTGGTGGACTCGCCGCCGACGTCGACCAGGTCGGCGCCCTCCTGGACCAGCTCGAGACCGTGACGGACGGCAGCGCGCTCGTCGAACCACAGGCCGCCGTCGGAGAAGGAGTCAGGCGTCACGTTGACCACGCCCATGACGAGACAGCGCTCCTCAACTGGCAGCCCCATCTTCATGTCCCCAAGCCTAGGTGTATCACTCGTGTCGTCTCCCCGCCGGGTCTCCCCTTTGTGGATAACGATCTGGGTCCGTCGCCCACCCCGGCCACGCGCGCTCGGTGACGCGTATCCCTGGACAGACGCCGGCCACGTGCGGTGAGCGGCGCCTGTCCTGGCTTGCCGTACAGGGTGAGAAACGGACCGAGGGAAGAAAGGGTCAGCGAGCCATGATGAGGGCCATCGCCTCGGCGCGGGTCTTCTCGCTGGTACGGAAGTCACCCCGCACCGCGGACGTCAGGGTCTTCGCGCCAGGCTTGCGGACCCCTCGCATGGTCATGCACAGGTGCTCGCAATCCAGCACCACGATCACGCCGCGCGGCTCCAGCACCCGCATGAGCGCGTCGGCGATCTGCGAGGTCATCCGCTCCTGCACCTGCGGCCTTCTGGCGAAGACGTCGACCAGGCGGGCCAGCTTCGACAGCCCCGTGACCTGGCCCTTGTCGTTGGGGATGTAGCCGACGTGGGCCATCCCGAAGAAGGGGACCAGGTGGTGCTCGCACGTCGAGTAGACCTCGATGTCGCGGACGAGCACCATCTCGTCGTGGTCCACGTCGAACACCTTGTTCAGCACGTCCTCGGGGCGCTGGTTCAGCCCCGAGAACTGCTCGGCGTACGCGCGGGCCACCCTGGAGGGAGTGTCGAGCAGGCCGTCACGGTCCGGATCCTCGCCGATGGCGTAGAGGATCTCCCGGACGGCCTTCTCGATCCGAGCGTGGTCGACGTCGCGCGGCTTCACGCACCCTCGCCAGAGGGGAGAGCGTTGTCCGCGTGACCGGCGGTCAGAGCACCGTTGCCGGACTGCTCCTTCGGGGTCAGCACCGGCGGGCGGTCCGACGGGAGCCGCTTGCCGTAGCCCGCGTAGGACGGGCGGTGCTCCCTGACGACGACCGAGGAGAAGATCTCCACCACCTGCTGGCGGGAGAGGGTCTCCTTCTCCATCAGCTCGAGCACCAGGTTGTCGAGGACGTCGCGATACTCGACCAGGATGTCCCACGCCTGGTCGTGTGCCGTCTCGATCATCCGGCGGACTTCCTCGTCGATCGTGGAGGCGATCTTCTCGGAGTAGTCGCGCTCGTGGCCCATCTCGCGGCCGAGGAAGACCTCGGCGTTGCCGGTGCCGAACTTGCGGGCGCCGAGCTGCTCGCTCATGCCGTACTCGGTGACCATGCGGCGGGCGACGGCGGTGGCCTTCTCGATGTCGTTGGAGGCGCCGGTGGTGGGCTCGTGGAAGACGAGCTCCTCCGCCGCGCGGCCGCCGAGCAGCATCGCGAGCTGGTCCATCATCTCCGACCGCGTGGCGAGGAACTTGTCCTCCATCGGCAGGGTCATGGTGTAGCCGAGCGCGCGGCCACGGGAGAGAATCGTGATCTTGTGCACGGGGTCGCTGTTCGGCAACGCGTGCGCCACGAGCGCGTGACCGCCCTCGTGGTAGGCGATCATCTTCTTCTCCTTGTCGGACATGACCCGGGTCTTGCGCTCCGGGCCCGCCATGACGCGGTCGATCGACTCCTCGAGGATCTCCATCGTGATCAGCTTCTGGTCGGCGCGTGCGGTGAGCAGCGCGGCCTCGTTGATCACGTTGGCCAGGTCGGCGCCGGTGAAGCCGGGCGTGCGGCGCGCGATGACGTCCAGCTCGACGTCGGGCGCGAACGGCTTGCCGCGGCCGTGGACCTTGAGGATGCCCTTGCGGCCCTCGAGGTCGGGACGGTCGACGGTGACCTGGCGGTCGAACCGGCCAGGGCGCAGCAGCGCGGGGTCAAGGATGTCGGGCCTGTTCGTCGCGGCGATGAGGATCACGCCGCCCTTGACGTCGAAGCCGTCCATCTCGACGAGCAGCTGGTTCAGCGTCTGCTCGCGCTCGTCGTGACCACCGCCGAGGCCTGCGCCGCGGTGGCGGCCGACGGCGTCGATCTCGTCGATGAAGATGATCGCCGGGGCGTTCGCCTTGGCCTGCTCGAACAGGTCGCGAACACGGCTGGCGCCCACACCCACGAACATCTCGACGAAGTCGGAGCCGGAGATGGAGTAGAACGGCACGCCCGCCTCACCCGCGACCGCGCGGGCGAGCAGGGTCTTGCCGGTACCGGGCGGGCCGTACAGCAGCACGCCCTTGGGAATCTTGGCGCCGATCGCCTGGAACTTGGCCGGAGCCTGCAGGAACTCCTTGATCTCCTGCAGTTCCTCGATGGCCTCGTCCGCGCCGGCGACGTCGGCGAAAGTGGTCTTGGGAGTGTCCTTGGTGATCAGCTTCGCCTTGGACTTGCCGAAGTTCATCACCCGGCTGCCGCCGCCCTGCATCTGGTTCATGATGAACAGGAAGATGAGCACGATGATGACGATCGGCAGGAAGCTGACGAGGAGGCCGATCAGGAAGTTCTCCTGCGGCACCTCGACGTTGAAGCCGTTCTTGAGCTTGCCGGCCTGATCCTGCTTCTCCAGCTCGTCGACGAGCTGGACGCCCTGCCCCGCGACCCAGCTCGACTGGATGCGGTTGGTGGAGGCGTCGCCGACCGTGATCGGGCTGTTGAGAGTGAGCTCGATGCGCTGGTCCTTGTCGACGACCTTCGCGTTGGAGACATTGCCGTCGCGGATCTGCTTGAGCACCGTGGACGTGTCGGCAGTCTTGAAGTTGCCGTCACCGCTCCACATAGTGGTGACAAGCAGGAGCAGCACGACGATGCCCAGGATCCACAGCAGTGGCCCACGTGTAAATCGCTTGAGATCCATCCGATGCGGAACCCCTGCGGGCCCGTCCCTTCCTGACCATGGCCTGGAACCCCGGAGCTATCCGGGGCTGCGGCATCCGACACCGCTCCTACTGACTACCAGGGGGCGACACGCGGTCATCCCGTTGGTGTTCAGAAGGTACACCGGGGGAGGCGCAGGGTCACTGCCCGCTCCTCCGGCCTTGCCCTACCAACGTACGTCAGGTCGCTCGATGTTCCCGGCTATTCCCCCTCTGTCAACCGTTGTAGACGTGAGGAGCCAGTGTCCCGATGAAGGGAAGGTTGCGGTAGCGCTCGGCGTAGTCGAGGCCGTAGCCGATGACGAACTCGTTGGGAATGTCGAAACCGACGTACTTCACCTCGATCGGCACCTTGATGGCATCGGGCTTGCGCAGTGCCGTGCAGATCTCCAGCGAGGCGGGGTTGCGCGACTTCAGGTTGTCGAGCAGCCAGCTCAGCGTCAGGCCGGAGTCGATGATGTCCTCGACGATCAGCACGTGGCGGTTGGTGATGTCGGTGTCGAGGTCCTTCAGGATCCGCACCACACCCGACGACTTGGTGCCCGCGCCGTACGAGGACACCGCCATCCAGTCGGTCTGCACCGGCAGGTGCAGGGATCTTGCCAGGTCGGCCACCACCATCACCGCGCCCTTGAGCACGCCGACGAGCAGCAGGTCCTTGCCTGAGTAGTCTGCGTCGATCTGAGCCGCCAACTCCTTGATCTTGGCCTGGAGCTCGTCTTCGGAGATGAGGACCTTCTCGAGGTCCTTGCCCATGTCGGCTGCGTCCACCTGGGTGTCCTTACGCTTGGTTCTCGGGCGCGGGGGCGAACACAAGGGTGCCATACCGTCGAACCACACCAACTCCCCCGGGTAGGTCCGCCTTTCCCTGCCCTCTCCAGGCCGTGATCAGCCGTTCCGCGGCCATCACGTGGCCGGCCGACAGCGCTCCCGAGGGCGCGCCCGCGGCGATCGCCGCCCGCCGCAGCACCCGCCGCCTGACGGCGGCGGGAAGGCCTTCGAGCGCCGGTACGGCAAGCGTCACGGCTCCCCCGATATCGCTAAGAGCGCAATCGTCGAAGGCTCTCGCGGCCCATTCGTCAAGGGCGTCGGAGTCGTCCCTCGCCAGATCGGCGGTCCTCGCGAGCGCCCGGGCGACGCCGGGACCGAGCTCCTTCTCCAGCACGGGCAGGACCCGCGTGCGAACCCTCACCCGCGTGTAGCGGGTGTCGGCGTTGTGCGGGTCGTCCCAGAAGTCGAGCCCGAGCGCTTCGCAGGCGTTCTCGGTGGCGTCCCTGCCCAGGTGGAGGAACGGCCTGCGGTAGCGGCCCGCCCGTCGCGCCATCCCCGACAGCGACCTCGGCCCGCTGCCCCTCGCCAGGCCCAGCAGGACGGTTTCGGCCTGGTCGTCACGCGTGTGGGCGAGCAGGACCGCCTCGGCGCCCAACCGGTCGGCCGCCTCGGCCAGCGCGTGGTAGCGGGCGTCGCGGGCGGCGGCTTCGGGGCCGCCTGCCGTGCCGACGTGGACGGTGAGGACCTCGACGGGGTCCAGGCCCCACGCCTTCCCCGTCTCGGCGACCTTGTCGGCCCTGTCCTTCGAACCGTCCTGCAGCTGGTGGTCGACGGTGAGGAGACCGGCGCGGATGTTCGCCCTCGGCGCAACGAAAGCCAGGGCGGCGGCCAGCGCGAGCGAGTCCGCGCCGCCGCTGCACGCCGCCACGACGAGGTCGCCGGGGCTGAGGTCGGCCAGCGCCTCCCTGACGGCTCGCCGTACGTCCGCGACGGCGGGGTGTGGACCCATGCCCACCATTCTCGCGGCCCCGCCCGCCCACGACCACTCAGGTGAACGGCACCACCGCAGAACGCCGGTGAACCGCCGGCACGCGCCCGTACCACCGGACCTTCACCCGGTCACCTGGATCCCGAAAGACCGGCTCCCCTCGTGAAGGTCCGGGAGGAGAGGTCAGGCCTCAGGCTCAGGGGCCTGCGCCGGGATGGCGGGCGGGCCCTGCGGGACGACGCGCGCGATCCACCGGTCGGGCTGCGCGATCTCGTCCGACATCGGCAGCGTGTCAGGCGAGGTCCAGATGCGGTTGAACCCGTCCATCCCCACCTGGCCGACCACGTGACGGACGAACGCCGACCCCTCGGCGTACTGCTTCATCTTCATCTCGAGACCCAGCAGCTTGCGCACCGTGCGGTCGAGGCGGGAGGTCCCCTCGCGGCGCTGGCTGAACTTCGCCCTGATGTCGGCCACGGACGGCACCACGGCAGGGCCGACCGCGTCCATCACGAAGTCGCCGTGCCCCTCCAGCAGCGTCATCACCGCGGTGAGCCGGTCGAGGATCTCCTTCTGCTCCGGCGTCTGGATCACGTCGATGAGGTTGCCGTCGCCGGTGCCGCGCACCACGTCGGCCACGGTGTCGGCGGCGGCGCGCAGCCGTTCGAGCAGGGTGGTCAGGTCGAGGTCGGAGGCGAGCAGGAACTCGGTCATCTGCGACCTGACGTACTCGCGCAGCCACGGCACCCCGGTGAACTGCACCCTGTGGGTCTCCTCGTGCAGGCAGACCCACAGGCGGAAGTCACGCGGGTGGACGCCCATCTCGCGCTCGGCGTTGACGATGTTCGGCGCGACGAGGGTGAGGCGCCCGATCGGCTCGACTCCCGTCGGGTCCGGCGGGAGGAACAGCTCGTACTGCCCGAGCACGCGCGAGGCGAGGAACGCGAGCACGGCGCCCACCTCGACGCCGGTGATACGGGAGCCCACGGCGCTGACGATGGCGGGCGGCGGGTTGTCGCGGTTGGCCATCCGCTCGGTGAGCGGTTCGAGCACGACGCGGAACCCCTCGACGTTGGCCCTGATCCAGCCGGGCCTGTCGACGATGGTGGCGGGCTGCGGCGGAGTGGCCGCATCTATCTTGGTGAACTCGCGGACGTGGCCCTCCGCCTCTCGCGAGAGCGTGCGCAGTTCGGTGACGGCATGGCGGGCCTCCTCACGACTCACCTGTGGTCCGGGGCGCACGAGGCGCGTTCCGGTGGAGACGGCCAGATCCCAGTCGATCACCTGCATACCGTCCACCGTACGTGCTTCGCTCGTCGGCTGCGAAGAACTGACCCGTCGTCCTGTGCCGAGCGGGCCCCTGGCCGAAGTCGACGGCGGCTCACCTGCGGATTTCCGGGCGAGGACCGCGCGCGACGGGGCTCCGGCGGGCCGGGGTTCGCCGGTCAGGAACGGGCGACGATGGCGGCGAGGCGGTCGAGGATGGGTTCGGCGGTGTAGGGGACCTTGTCGGCCATGAACGCGAACGTGACCAGCCGCCCCGTGCGGGTGGTGGCGAAGCCCGCGAGCGTGTTGACGTTGTTGAGGGTGCCGGTCTTGCCGCGGACCAGGCCGACCTCCGTCTTGCTGTACGCGTCGGTGAAGCGGTGGCCGAGCGTGCCGGTGAACCCCGCGACCGGCATGCCGGACAGAAGGGGCCGCAGCGCCTCGTCCTTGGTCGCGATGGCCAGCAGGCGGGCCAGGGCGTCGGCGCTGATCCTGTTCCTGATGGACAGCCCCGACCCGTCGGTGACGACGACGCCCTTGTCGCCGCCCAACCGCTTGAGCACCGACAGGACCGCGCGGGAGGCCCCCTCGAAGGAGGCGGGCTGGCCCTCCTTGATGGCCACGTGCCTGGCCAGCGCCTCGGCGAGGTCGTTGTCGCTGCGCGTCAGCGTGCGTTCGACGAGCGCGTAGACGGGCGCGGACTCGACCGTGGCGAGCGCGTCCGCGCCGGGGGTCGCCTTCGCGGGGCGGATCGACTTGCCGACGCCGATGCCGTACTTGCCGAGGGTTCTCGCGAACGCGGAGGCCGCGGAGGCGGCCGGGTCGGCGGCGCGAGGGCTGGAGGAGGACGGGTTCTGACGGCCCTCGTCGATCTCCAGCGCGTGGACGGGAGCGACCTCGCCCTCGGGGATGTAGTTGGGCTTCCAGCCGGGCGCCGAGGAGCCGCCGGTGAAGAGGGAGGCGTCGTAGGACAGCGTGACCTTGGTGACGCCCGAGGCCTTGAGCGCGGCGGCGGTGCGGGAGGCGAGCTGGACCAGCGACGCCTGCTTGGGATAGGCGCCCGGCTTGGCGGAAGGGCCCGCGAGCGTCGGGTCGCCGCCGCCGACGAGGACGATCGAGTCGCGCTTCGCGCCCTGGACGACGGAGGTCTTCAGGCGGGCGTCGGGACCGAGGGAGGCGAGCGCCGCGACACAGGTCACCACCTTGGTGGTGGAAGCGGGGGTGATGCCGGTGGCCGCGTTCGAGGCGAAGATCTGCTGACCGGTCGCGGCGTCGATGACGACCGCGCCGACCCTGTCGCCGAGCGCTTCGTCACCCAGGGCGTCGGTGAGCCGCGCGGCCAAAGTACCCTTGGTGGGGAGAGGTCCGTCTCCACCTGTGGCCAGCACTGGCCCCGAGGTGACCACAGGGACGGGCGAAGGCTCAGCACGCTCGGTCGGAAGTGGCTCAGGCCTCGTCAGCGCGCCCAGGCTGAAGTCGTTCGTCATCGCATAAGCGCCGATGACGATCGTCACCGCCTGGAGCATGGCGAGTGTGGTCAACGCCACCCATCGCTCGCGCCGCACCACGTCGCCGACCTCTCTCTCAGTTCGCCTACGAGACATTAACGCCCAACCGGGGTTGCCCGGGGGGCTCGAGCGGAGGAACCGCGGTGGAGTTCGACGTTGTCGTTGAAATTCCGAAGGGACAACGGAACAAGTACGAAGTGGACCACGAGACCGGAAAGATCAGGCTTGACCGGCTCCTGTTCACCTCCACGCAGTACCCCGCCGACTACGGCTTCATCGAGCACACCCTCGGTGAGGACGGCGACCCGCTCGACGCACTGGTGCTGTTGCAGGAGCCGACCTTTCCCGGCTGCTACATCACCTGCCGCGCGGTCGGCATGTTCCGCATGACCGACGAGAAGGGCGGCGACGACAAGGTCCTGTGCGTGCCCGCCACCGACCCGCGGATGGAGCACATCCGTGACATCCACCACGTGGCCGAGTTCGACCGGCTGGAGATCCAGCACTTCTTCGAGGTGTACAAGGACCTCGAGCCCGGCAAGTCGGTCGAAGGCGCCAACTGGGTGGGTCGCGTCGAGGCCGAGGCCGAGATCGTGCGCTCGTTCCAGCGGGCCAAGGACCAGGGCTACACCGCTCACTGATCGTTCTCCCGTGGGACGCGGGGTTTCGTGACGACTCGCGTCTCACGGAACCTCCCGTCACGCGGGCCCCTCCGTCCGCGCAGGCCGTGCGCGGCTCCCTGTTCACCATGAGCGGGCTAGCGGGGACGGGTCGCGCCGACCAGGTCCCTGCGCCACATGGAGGCGACGCGGACCACGTCTCCCGTCTGCGGAGCGTGCACCATCATCCCGTCCCCGATGAAGAGCCCCACGTGGTGGATGTCGCCGGGATTGCTCGTGGCCCTGCCGTAGAACAGCAGGTCACCCCGCTTCAGCTGGTTCAGAGGGATGTGCGGCCCCGAGGTCCACTGGGTGCCGGTCCAGTGGTCTATCCGAACCCCGACCTTCTCCCACGCCCGCATCGTGAGCCCCGAGCAGTCGTAGCTCGCCGGCCCGTCCGCCGCCCACGCGTACGGCTTGCCGAGCTGCGAGAGCGCCCAGTTGGCCGCGATGTCCCCTGCCGACTCGCTTGAAGTCATCCACCTGGCCGCCACTCCGCCGGTGCCTGCCCGACCCAGCCTGGCCTGCTCCAGCGCCGCCGCCCGTTGCCTGTCCAGCCGTTCGGCCTGGGTGCGCGCCGCGTCGGCGCGTTCCTCCAGCTCCGCCTTCTCAGCCTTGATCAGCTCGGCCTCTCGCTGCTGCCTGGCCACCGCCGCCTCGGCCGCTGCCTTGGCCTGCTCGGCCTGCGCCGCGGCCTGTTGCTGTTCGGTGTAGGCGTCGGCGGCCTGCGCGCGCAGCACGGCAGCCACCTGTTGGGTGTCGCGCACCTGTTTCAGCTTCTCGCTCTGCTCGTGGCCGATGGATTCGAGCATGGCCGCCCTGTGCAGGTAGCCCTCGAATCCCCCGCCGCCGCTGAACAGGCTGACCATGGGATTGCTGAGATCCATGCCGCCGTAGGACTGGGCCGCAAGCATCGAGACGGCCGCCTTGGTCTCGTTCACCTTGGCCTCGGCGGCCTTCAGGCGTTCCATGGCGATGGCGTGACGCTGCTGCGCCTCCGCCAGCCGTACGAGCTGGCCGTTGTACGCCTCCACCAGCCGTCCCGCCTCGGCGTTCAGTTCGTCCAGGCGGGTGTTGGCGGCGGCCAGCCGTACGCTGGCGTCGCCGAGGGCCTTGGCCCTCGCCTGCACGGTGGCGCGCGCCCTCGCGACCTCCCCCGCGGATGGCGCGGGTTCGGCGGCGGCCGGCGGGCACATCGTCACCACCAAGTAGCAGGCGATCGTCAGCCGGGTCTTGACGGTGTGCATAAGGTTCCCCCTTGCGCATGCGTCGTCACTCTATGCACACAATTCCCAGTGGTAACACTCCGCACACATGAAACTCACGTAACGTAATCATCGCAGGCGAAACAGGCGTTCCATCCACGGCCGAAGTCCTGTTGGGGCAGGTATCGCACCCCTCGGATAGGCGAAAACGGGAGCCTCGCTCCCATACGCAGCGTGAAGTTCGGCGGCCTTGCACCAGTCGGCGGTGACGCGGGCGGCGGCCCACGCCGCGGCGATCGCGGGCCGCGCGTCGGGGTGGCGGTCGTAGGTCTGGTAGAGGGTCATCGTGGCGTGGGCGGCCTGGTGGCCGACGCGGGGATAGGCCGCTCCCGCGAGGTAGGGGGCGGTGACCCTGCCGCCGTAGGTGGTGCCGAGCACCCAGGTCCAGTCGGCGACGACGAGCGCGAGGACGGGGTCGGGGACGAGGGCGGCGGCGCCGTACATGCGCTCCTGGCGGGGACCCGTCAGCCTGCGCCTGGTCCACAGCCAGTCGAGGTCGGCGGGCTGATCGCCGAGGGCCAGCCACGAGAGCGTGGCCAGCGAGCGCGCGGTGAGCAGGCGGGACAGGTCGAGCACGTCCCGCAGCATGCGGGGGCCAGGGTCGAGCCAGGTCGGCCAGTCGATCTCATGGACGCGGGGCACCAGGTCGGCCAGTTCCCCTGGGACGGGGAGAGGGCAGACCCGGTGCCCCTTGACGGTGAAGCGCTCCACCGGGCTTACGCGTTCTCCTGCGTGGACGACTCGTTGAGGACCTGGGGCTCCCCTGCGGCCGTGACGACGGGCGCGCTACCACCGCCGGACCCGTCCGAGCCGCCGGACCCGCCCTGGCCCGCGGAGCCGCCGGAGCCGGAGCCTGAGCCGCCCGATCCTCCGGAGGCCCCCGAGGCCGAGCCGGAGCCGCCCGAGCTCTGCTGCGGGTCCTTCGTCGCCGGTGGGTCGCTCGGTGCGGGCGTCGGTGTGGGGTCGGGGTTGGGGGGCTCCGTCGGCACCCGCGGGGCCGTCGGCCCCGTTGTGGGCGTCACGATCGGCGGGGGCGGAGGTGTCGGCGTCGGGGTGGAGGGAGGCGTCGGCCGGGGGGTCGGCGTTCTCGAGGGGCACGGTGTCCTGGTCGGCCTGCCGTGGTGGTCACGCGGCGGGTACGGCGAAGGCGACTCCCCCGGCGACAGCGTCGGCGGCGGCTCGCCCGGCCCCGTCGGCCGGGGCCCTGTCGGCGCTGGCCCCGGCCCGGTGCGGGTCGGCCAGGGCACGGGGTTGTCGCGGGGCGGCGCGGGCACGGGGTCCGGTGTCGTCACGGTCATCGGCGCCGTCGACCGGTACGCCCCGATCGGGTAGGTCGCCGAGCTGTCGAGGATGGGCTCCACCATGATCGGCGTCTCCTGCGGCTCGGGCATCCACGGCAGCCTGATCCCCGGCGGCTGACCGGTCGCGGGAAACGCCCCCGAGGCGATGCCCGTGATCCCGTCGCCCTCCTTGCCGAAGTAGCTGAAGATCATCCCGATGGCGGCGACGGTGGCGACCGCCGCGAGCGCACCCGCCAGCGCCTGCGACCAGCGGCGCCCCCTCCCCTCTCCGGTCTGGGGAAATCCGGCCGCGTCCAGCGCCGCCGACCTGCGCGCCACATAGCTCCTGTACGGCAGCAGCTCAGGGTCGACGAAGCAGCTCATCACCCTGACCCTGAGCGTCTCCGGCAGCACCACGGTCGGCAACAGCTCGAAGACCTTCGCGATCGCGACCTGCCTGGACCTGTGCGGCGCGCAGATCTCGCACCTGCCCAGGTGGAGGACCACCTGCTCACGCATCTCCGCGGTCAGCTCGCCGGAGAAGCCGGTGAGGATGGCGGCCCGCTGGGCGCAGTCGTAGAGCTCCTTCCGCGCGAGGACCTCGGCGGTGATCGCGTCGCCGAGCCTTTCGCGCGCACTCTCGTGGGCGACCTCGATCTGGCGCGGCGTGACCCCGAGAACCGCCGCCACATCGGAGGTGGACAGACCGTGCCTGGCGGTCAGTTCGAGCAGTTCGGTCTCTGCCGCCGTCAGGCTGCGGACGGCGTTCCACGCCATGAAGCGCAGGTCGGCGTCGGCGGGGTCGGCGACGGGAGGAACCGCGACCAGCGTCTCGGTCACGTCCTCGACCGCGGCGGTGCGTCGTCGCAGGCATTCCTGCCTGGCCAGCGCGTAGAGCCAGCCGCGCAGCCTGTCGGGCTCGGCCAGCGCGCCGACGTGGGCGTCGGCGGCGATCAGGGTGTCGCGCAGGGCGACCTGGGCGCTGTCGGGACTGTTGAGGAGGGTCCAGCAATATCGGTAGATGCTCTCGGCATGCGAGTCGTAGAGCGCTGCGAGGGCACCTGGGTCGCGGGCGCGGAGAGCCTCGACCAGGACACGGTCGTTCATCTGTTGTGTGGCGCGAAGCCCATGACGTCAGGGCAGGGGGAAGCGCCACCCTCCTTTCGACGCTCTTGCGGCAGGTGTGGTTTCCCGGCGGGCCTGCCGTACAGGCCCTGGTGCGGCGCCACGGACGCGCACACGTGACCGGCCTCCCTTCAGCCAGAGGGACCGCGAAGGCAAGTTGCCGACGTGACCGAAGGTAATGGATTGGTAACTTGTAGTTCTACCCTTTCATTCGTGTCCGCAAAGAAAACCCTTCCCGCATGACCGATTTATCGGCTTATCGGCGAGCGGACCACGAAAGAAAACCAATCCGGAAATTTCCTGAGCGAAGGCGCAAAAATATGGCCCGCGGAAAACCGCGGGCCATCGTCGTGAGGTCAGTCACGGAGTCTTCACGGCTTGCTCCCGCCCGGCAGCACCTGGCGACCCCTGTCCTTCGCGAACGGCGCGGTGGTCGGCTTGACCGTGTGCACGGGCACCGCCCCGCCCAGCGCCAGCTCCTCGTAAGGCCGCCCGGTCGAACCCCAGGTCCTGGCCACCACCTCCGTCTTCGCCACCTGGGCCGAGGTCGGCAGCCCCTCGACGGTCAGGATGAAGCGCGGATTCTTGCCCTGCTTCACGTCATCGACGAACGTGCTCGCGCCGCCCAACAGCTTGCCCGCCTTGTCGCGCAGCAGCGCGCTGACGACGAGGCTGCTCGCGGGCAGCACGTACGGATTGCCGACCTCACCGGTGATCAGGTACGTGCCGTCCTTCTGCTTGAAGGTCTGCACCCTGGTCACGGGGAACTTGCGCAGTGACGACGGAACACGCGCCACCTGCCGCCACTGCGTCGAGCGGTACTGGATCGTCACGTTCACCGGCTTGGCCGAGGCCAGCGCCTGCCCGGTGAACGCCAGCGTCCCCGCGGGCGGCACCGCGTCGAGCGGCTGGTCCATGTGGACCACCTCGGCCCCCTTGGCGTCGCGCCCGACGACGGTCGCGACGACGTGCTCGCCGAAGTGCCACGGGTTGCTGTTGGACAGTACGCCCGCCCAGTTCACGACGTACCCGTCGGCACTCTTGGCGACCGTCGAAGCCTGCTCCTTGAGAACGAGCGGCTTCATCTGGACGGGCGGCTTCTCCGCCGCGGAGCAACCCGTCACGAGGACCAGGGCAAGGGCGGCGATGGTACGGATACGCGGGATCACTGTGCCGTGATAACCGGTTTCATGGGTACGGCAAGCGCGGACACGCGCCTGCCGTACCAACTCTTTAATGTGCCCGCACTAGCGCCCTATAACGTCAGCGCTGACGGACCACGCGAGTTTCGTCCCATACCGGCTCGGGCGATTCGTACACATTTCCATCGGAGCCGAACACCAGAAACCTATCGAAATCATCGGCGAACCAGCGGTCGTGCGTGACCGCGACCACGGTGCCGTCGAAAGCGTTCAGCCCGTCCTGGAGCGCCTCGGCGCTGGCCAGGTCGAGGTTGTCGGTCGGCTCGTCGAGCAGCAGCAGCGTCGCGCCCGACAGTTCGAGCAGCAGGATTTGCAACCGCGCCTGCTGCCCTCCCGACAGCGTCTCGAAGCGCTGGTCGGCGATGAGCCCGGCGAGCTCGTAGCGGGCCAGGATCTTCATGGCCTCGTTCTTGAGCCTGGCGTGCTCCGTCATGACGATCTCGCACGGCGTGCGGCCGTGCAGCTCGGGGCGGGCGTGCGTCTGCGCGAAGTGACCGGGGACGACGCGCGCGCCGAGCCTGGCCACGCCCGTGTGCCTGACCTTGTCCTCGGCGAGCAGGCGGAGGAAATGCGACTTTCCCGATCCGTTCGAGCCGAGGACGGCGACGCGCTCGCCGTACCAGACCTCCAGGTCGAACGGCTTCATCAGCCCGGTCAGCTCCAGGCTCTCGCAGATCACCGCGCGCTTGCCCGTGCGGCCACCGCGCAGGCGCATGTTGATCTTCTGGTCGCCCGGCGCCGACTCGGGCGGCCCCGCCTCCTCGAACCTGCGCAGCCGCGTCTGCGCCGCGTGGTAGGCGGGCGCCATGCCGTCGTTGTACCTGGCCTTGTTCTTGAGCATGTTGACCAGGGCCTTGAGCTTGGCGTGCTCTTCGTCCCACCGCTTGCGCAGCTCGTCGAGGCGCTCGTTGCGGGCTCTGCGAGCCTCGGCGTAGGTGCCGAACCCGCCACCATGGATCCAGATGTTTCCTGACTCGACGGTGACGATGCGGTCGGCGGAGTTCGCCAGCAGCCGCCGGTCGTGGCTGACCAGCACCACGGTCTTGGGCGTCTCCTTGAGCTGCTGCTCCAGCCAGATCTTGCCGGGCACGTCGAGGTAGTTGTCCGGCTCGTCCAGCAGCAGCGTCTGGTCGGGCCCGCGCAGCAGCGCCTCCAGGACCAGCCGCTTCTGCTCGCCGCCCGACAGCGTGGACGTCTCCCGATACTTCACCCTGTCGTACGGCACGCCGAGCGCCGCGATCGTGCAGGTGTCCCAGAGCACCTCGATCTCGTAGCCCCCGGCGTCGGTGTAGTCCGTGATCGCCTGGGCGTAGCGCATCTGGGTCTTCTCGTCGTCGCGCTCCATCATCGCCAGCTCGGCCTTGTCGAGCTTGTCCGCCGCCTGCCGTACCGCGGGAGGGGCGACGCTGAGCAGCAGGTCGTGCACCGTGCTGCCGTCGCGGATGCTGCCGATGAACTGGCGCATCACGCCCAGCCCTCCCGAGCCGGCCACGCTGCCCTCGACCGGCTGCAGATCGCCGGCGATCAGGCGCATCAGCGTGGTCTTGCCCGCGCCGTTCGGCCCGACGAGCGCGGCCTTGACGCCCTCGCCGATCCGGAAGGACACGTCGTTGAGCAGCGGCCGCCCGTCGGGCAGGACGTAGGTGAGGTGTCCTACCTCGACGTGTCCCATGGCGATTCCCTCCTGAGGTCCTCGCGCAGGGTATCTGCCGGTTTCAGGGTTCGGCATCCGAATATCCAGCGGGACGGCAGCGCTGCTCGCTACACGACCTCAGAAACCAGGCAGAAGCGTGAGCGCCGGCACGTGTGATGGACGAACCACGGAGAAATCCCTCGTGTCGAGGGTGAGCACGGCTGCGATGTGGAAGCGCTCCGCCACAGCCACGACCGAAGCATCCGCGGCGCCGAGTGGCAGGTTGGGATACCGCTCCACAAGCGTCGCAATCCGCGCCAGGTCTCCCCGGGTCAGATCGATCTGGGTGAACCAGCCCGACTCCAGAGAACGCAGAAAATCTGCTTCTGCCTCTGGCCCGCCAAGCTTGGCGAGCATGTAACACACTTCACCGGCTACGAAGCTCGGCACGAACAGGGGAGAGCGCGCCTTTCTCAGCCGTGCGAACTCGGCGACGCAACGCTCATGATCATTGTCGTCGCCAAAGGCGGCCGCAACAATGGGACCGGTATCGACAACGATCAACGCTCCTGCCCGTACCCCTCGCGAAGGATTTCTTCCGTTGCCCGAGCGGCATCCGTGCGACCCGCCCGGTAGCGACCGAACCACAAGGGAAGATCATTCTCATCGGCTTCCATCTGAGACCGGACCATGCTCAGAACCTGAGCGTGCGCGACCCGCAACTGGTCCGGCGTCAGCTCGTCGACCAGCCGGTGCATGTCTTCATAATCCGGAGCGGCGGTCATGTGTCTGAGTGTACGTGCCGCATGTCCACGGCCAGGAGAAGAACGACCTTATCGATGGCAGGAGTTTCATGAGGGTCATAGCTTGCACGTGGGGTCCTACCTCGACGTGTCCAATGACGATTTCCTCCTGAGTCCTCGCGCAGGCTACAGGGGCGAATCGCGGGTGGGCATCCGATTTTCAGCTCCTGCGATCGACCACACCTCGGAGAAGTTCGGTCTTCACGACTCCCTCGACCGCGTGGCAGAGCTTGGCATCGGTTGTGAGCAACGGAATAGCTCTGTCGAGCGCCAGTTGGGCGAAGATCGCGTCATACATGCGGAGGGTGAGCCGCACCGCCAGAGCGGCGGCTCTCTCGAGCCTGTCTACGTCGACCTTGGTGGACGCGAACCCCGAACTCATCAATGACCCGAACGGCCGCGACGAACTCCTCAGCCGTCAGGCGATCGGCGAGAAGCCCCTTCTTCCCCAAGACGCCCGCGACTTCGATGCGTCCGGGCATCCCGATTTCCGCCGAGTACGGCACAGCCGGTGAGGCGCTTTCGACAAGATCGACGCGACGGTAAGCCGGAGCCTATGTGTCGACCCTGTCACCCAACGTAGCGAACTTGCGAATCTTGCATGATATCTATGAGGGCAACCCCGCCGGCGCTGCTGCCCCTGCTACGATCCAACACTGTTGGCGAGATGCTCGCCTGGCTGTACCTCCATCCGGAGAGCGGATACTCCACGACCGACCTCGCCACGCACGTGGGCGCGTCGCAGTCGACAGTGAGCCGCGAGGCGGATCGGCTCTCCGGCGCCGGGCTGACCGTTGAGAGACGGCATGGCAACCTGCGTCTCATCCGCGCCGACATGGACACCATCGTCGCGAAACCACTCACGGACCTCCTGGCGGTGACGTACGGCCCGGCAGCCGTCCTCCCGCCTCTTCTCGAGGGCCGGCGCCATCAGTGGCGGCACTTACCGGGGCTGTCCGGAGCGGAGTTGGCCGAGCGGGACCAGGGCCGCCGCCACCAGGTACGGCAGCGCCCCCCACGAAAGCCCGCACAGGACCGCGGGCACCAGCAGCACGAGCCCCGAGAGCACGCCGGCCACGCGGCGGCCGGTGAAGTGGCACGCGGCCACCATCACCGGGAGCACGGCGGCCCAGAAGAAGCCCGTCTCGATCAGGATGTTTCGCCAGGTGAGCTCCAGAATGATGCCGTCACCGGGGGCAGCGAGGATGCCACTGGGCGGGATCGCGGGGTAGAGGTTCGCGAGCGGCGGCCACAGCACGGCGAGGTAGGCGACCGCCCAGGCGGCAATGGCCGCGAGTCCGGGCGGCTGGGTGACGAGGGGCCGTCGCCACAGCACCACCAGGGCCGCCAGCGCCGCCGCGTGGCAGGCGATCGTCGGCCAGTTGAGAGCGCCCGATGTCCCCAGGACCGGTGTAAGGATCTCCAGTGCCAGCGCCACGGCGGTCACGGGGGCGCCGAGGGGGCCGAGCCATCGAGGTCGCCCGATCGCCAGGGCCGCGAGGAGGGCGGGCAGCACCCGTTCCAGCCACGACAGCGCTTCCCACGCGATCGACTCCCAGACCGGGGGCTCCGGCATGGGGACGTAGGCGAACCACCCAACCTGCACGACGAGGAACGGCCCGATCAACACGGGGGCGGCGGACAGGAAGATCGCGGCCAGGGCTAACGGCATAAGCCGTTTTACCAGAACTCCTGGACAATAAGTGATCTGATGACTAGAACTATGAGGACATCCCCCAGCCGATAGGGGCCTGTGATGCGGCGACTCCTGCTCTCCCTCGTCCTCGTCCTCACCACTCTGACCAGCACCCCCGCAGCAGCACTCGCGACGACCTGCGACCTGCCCACCTTCCAGGGCGCGGGCACCGACGCCAGGCTGACCTCCCTCTTCACCGCGTACGGCAACGACAACGGCCGGCTCGACGACTGGACGGGCGCCGACGGCACCTACTCCGTCAGGCTCCCTGACGGCAAGGAGCTGTGGGTGTTCTCCGACACCTTCCTCGGCCAGGTCAATCCCGACGGCTCCAGGCCGCCGGTCAGGGAGGAGGGCGGTACGACCGTCTTCCTCAACAACACCTTCGCCGTGGAGAAGAGCGGCAGGCTGTCGACGATCTACGGCGGCACCCCCGAAGACCCCAAGGCCGTGATGCCGCCCCGCGACAAGGACCACTGGTACTGGGCGGGCGACGCCACCCTCGCCGGCGGCGTCGTCGAGGTGACCTACCAGGAGTACGAGCGGTACGGCACCGGTCCATGGGACTGGCGCTGGCACCGCAACGTGGTCGCCCGCTTCGCCCCCGGGCGGCTCGACCGGCCGATCAGCGTGCACGACCTGCCCTCGGACCACAAGGTGGCGTGGGCGTCCGGCATCCACAGGGACGCCCGCTTCACCTACGTCTACGGGGTGGAGGACCTGGGCTCGCCCAAGTACATGCATCTCGCCAGGGTCAGGGGCAGCAGCCTGCTCGGCACGTGGGAGTACCTGAAGGCAGACGGCACCTGGTCGAGGAACCAGGCCGACTCCGCCCGCGTGATGGAGGGGGTGGCCAACGAGTACTCGGTCAGCCGCGTCGGGAGCGGGTACGTCCTGATCACGCATGACACGACGGAGGTCCTGAGCTCCAGGATCGTCGCCTACACCGCCTGCACGCCGTACGGGCCGTTCGGGAACAAGACCACCGTGTACACCACCCCCGAGACCGGCGGGAACATCTTCACCTACAACGCCCACGCGCACCCCGAGGTCGCCGGGCCAGGGCTCGTGGTCTCCTACAACGTCAACAGCTTCGTCAACACCGACCACTACCGCGATGTGACGATCTACCGGCCGCGATTCCTGGACCTGACGTTCGGGTGACGCGCAACTGGGCCGCCAGGCTGCGGGAGATCACGATCGAGGGCATGCGCGCGCTCGTCCTTGAGAACGAGCGGCTGCGGGTGACCGTGCTGGCCGACAAGGGCGGCGACGTCGTGGAGTTCCTGCACAAGCCGACCGACACCGACCTGGTGTGGCTCTCGCCGCAGGGGCTGCGCAGGCCGCTCCCGCAGCAGGCGGCCGATGACGTGGGCGCGTTCCTCGACCACTACGAGGGCGGCTGGCAGGAGGTGTTCCCCAACGGCGGCGCGCCCAGCGTCTACCGGGGCGCGCGGCTGGCCCAGCACGGGGAGGTCGCCGGGCTGCCGTGGTCGGTCGAGGTGCTGTCCGACTCGCCCGACGAGGTGGCGGTACGGCTGGCGGTGCGCACGCGGCGCCTGCCGTACCGGGTGGAGAAGGTCTTCAGGATCGCCTCGGGAACGGCCGCGCTAGAGGTCGAGGGGCGGGTGACGAACGAGGCGGGGGTGGCGCTGCACGCGATGTGGGGCCACCATCTCGTCTACGGCAGGCCGTTCCTGCGGCCGGGCGCGCGGATCAGGGTGCCCGAGGGGGTGACGGTGATCCCGCACGCCTCCTCCATCGACCCGCTCGGGCGACGGGCGGCGGAGCTGTTCGTGGCGCCGCCCGAGGGCGCGCCGAGTGAGATCGTCTATCTGACGGGCTTCGACGACGGCTGGTACGAGGTGCTCGCCGACATCGGGGTGCGGGTGGAGTGGGACGCGGACGTCATGCCGTACCTGTGGCTGTGGCAGGAGGTCGGCGCGTCGAAGGACTGGCCGTGGTGGGGCAGGGCGTACGTGCTCGGGCTCGAGCCGTTCTCCAGCATGCCGACCGACGGCCTGTCCACCGCTGTGGACAACGGGACCGCGATGCTCCTCGGGCCCGGCGAGTCGAGAACCGCGCGGTTGCGGGCAGAGGTGATCACATGAGCGAGTTCGACGGCAAGGTGGCCCTGGTGACGGGCGGGTCGCTGGGCATCGGGAAGGCGGTCGTCGACCGGCTGGCCTCGGCCGGCGCGTCCGTCGTCTACTGCGGGATGGAGGCGCCCTTCGAGGGCGAGCGCGTCACGGGCGTCGTGGCGGACGTGCGCGACGCCGGGCGGATGCGCGACCTGGTGGACCTGGCCGAGACCAGGTACGGCGGGCTCGACATCGTGGCGACCTGCGCGGGCGTTCAGCGCTACGGCACCGTGGAGGACACGCCCGTCGAGGTGTGGGACGAGGTGCTCGACATCAACCTCAAGGGCGTGTTCCTGACGTGCAAGGCGGCCGTGCCCGCGCTGCGCAGGCGCGGCGGCGGGTCGATCGTCGTCATGTCGTCCGTGCAGGCCTTCGCCTCCCAGGCGCAGGTGGCCGCCTACACCGCCAGCAAGGCCGCGCTGAACGGCCTGACCAGGGCGATGGCGCTCGACCACGCTCCCGACGGGATCAGGGTGAACGTCGTCTGCCCCGGCTCGGTGGACACGCCGATGCTGCGCTGGGCCGCCGACCTGTGGCGGGGGCCGATGTCGCAGGAGGAGCAGATCGAGCAGTGGGGCCGCGCCCACCCGCTGGGCAGGGTGGCCAAGCCCGAGGAGGTGGCCGAACTGGTCGCCTTCCTCGCCGGACCGCGCTCGTCGTTCATCACCGGCGCCGAGCACCGCGTCGACGGCGGCCTGCTCGCCCGCAACCCCGCCGCCCTGCCCGACTGATCTCGGCGCCCGACTGACGTCACCGCCTGCCTGCCCTCACCGCAGCCTCGCCACCGAGCCGGGCGTCAGCCGGTGGGCGAGCTTGTCCAGAAGCGCGATCACCTCGCCGATCTCGTCGGGGTCCGTGGTGCCCAGCGCCGTGGCGAGCGGGCCCTCGATCGGCGCGGATCGCACCTCCGCCACCCTGGCGGACAGCTCGGGGGCGTGCTTGATCACCTGACGCCGCCGGTCGGCGGGATCGGGTTCGGTCACGATCGAGCCCGCCTCCTTCAGCCTGGCGACGGCCGCCGACACCGCGCTCTGCGGCAGCCCCGTGCGGGCCGCGACCTCGCCGACCGTGGTCTCGGGGTGGGCGCGCAGGTCGCTGACGACGATCAGCACCGTGCGCACGCTCGTGGTCCGGGGGCCGATCCCTTCGGTCGGCATGCTCTCCTCGCCGATCTTCATCAGCGTGCGGCCCAGCAGGAACAGCTCCACTCCATCCATGTCTCCATATTACATCAGGCTTGATGCATCAGGTTTGATGCTTTATGGTGAGACTCATGACGAACCACACGATGCGGGTGCCGGGCGCGGAGATCTACTACGAGGTCAGGGGCCAAGGGCCCGTGCTGCTGCTCGGGCAGAGCGGCGAAGGCGACGCCGACAGGGGCAAGGATTTGGCCGACCGCCTGGTGGCCGACTTCACCGTCGTCACCTACGACCGCAGGGGGCTCTCGCGCAGCACGCTCGACGACCCCGCGGTCACCATGGCGGTCCACGCCGACGACGTGCGCAGGCTCCTCGCGGAGGTGACCGACGAGCCCGCGGCCATGCTCGGCTGCAGCTTCGGCGCCGCGCTCGGGCTCCACGTGGCCGCCAGGTACCCGGGGCTGCTGCACACGCTCATCGCGCACGAACCCGTCGCGCCCTGGCTGCTGCCCGACGCCGCGAGGGAGCTCCACGTGCGGGAGCTGGCCGAGGTGCAGGAGGTCTTCGAGCGCGAGGGGCTGGCACCCGCGATCAAGCAGGTGGCCGAGATCCTCGGCATCGACCCTCACAGCACCGACAAGGAGCCTGGGCTCTCCGCGTTCCCCATGACGCCACAGCGGGTCGCCAACTTCGCGTTCTTCCTGCGCCACGACCTCACCGCGATCAGGGAGGACATGCTCGACCCCGAGGCGGTGCGGGCGACCTCAACGCGGATCGTCCCCGTCGCCGGCCGTACGACGCCTCGGGGGGTGTTCGACTACCTGTGCGCCGTGGAACTGGCCGGACTGGTCGGCGCCGAGCTGGAGGAACTACCCGGCGGCCACAACGGCAACCTGACCCATCCGCGGGCGTACGCGGACGGGATCAGGCGGCTGCTCGGCTGAGCTCAGGGCCCCGCCTCGGGGTCGGCGAAACGCTCGTTGGGCACCTGGGCGTACCAGCCTGGCCTGCCGGGATCGCGGTCGTACGGGTATCCGCCCAGCTCCCTGTAGAGCTCGGCGTAGCGCTCCAGCCGCTCCCTGTCCAGGCGCACTCCGAGACCGGGCCCGTCCGGTACGGCGATGCGCCCGTCCCTGTAGGCCAACTTCCCTCCTGTGATGACGTCGTCGACGAGATGGTGGTAGTGGGCGTCGGCCGCGTAGGTGAGGTTGGGCAACACGGCGCCCAGGTGGAGCATGGTCGCCAGCTGGATGCCCAGCTCGCCCGAGGAGTGCACGGCCACGCCGAGCTGGAACGTCTCGCACACCGCCGCCGCCTTGACGCACGGCCTGATGCCGCCCCAGAAGGTGGTGTCGAGCAGCACGACGTCGGCGCCCCTCCGCAGCACGTTGGCGGCCAGCTGCTCGAAGTTCACCACGACGGTGTTCGTCGCGAGAGGCACGTTGACCCGCTCGCGGATCAGCCGCAGCCCTTCGAGCCCGAGGACCGGATCCTCCAGGTAGTCGTTGTCGAGGTCCTCGATCGCCCTGCCGAAGCGCAGCCCCTCGGCCATGGACAGCACCGCGTTCGGGTCGAAGCGCAGCCGGTCGCCGGGGAAGGCGGCGGCCAGCGCCTTGTAGCACTCCAGCTCGTAGTCGGGCGGGAACACCCCGCCCTTGAGCTTGTGGACGGTGAAGCCGTGCACCCGCTTCAGCGCCCTCGCGTGCTCGACGAGCTGGTCGGGCGTGCGCACCTCGGCCGCCCCTTCGCTCTGGTAGCGGAAGAAGAGATAGGAGGCGAACGGCACCGACTCCCTGATCTTCCCGCCGAGCAGGTCGTGCACGGGCACGCCGAGGTGCTGCCCGATCAGGTCGAGGCAGGCGAACTCCAGCGCGGCCAGCAACTGGGTCCGGTTGTTGTACAGCGAGGCCGTCGGATTGGCGATCTTGAAGCGGAGCGCTTCGAGCTGGAAGGGGTCGTGGCCCGCCAGGTAGTCGAGCAGCCCGCGGAACGCGGCGGAGGCGCCCTCTCCCCCGCCGCCCATCTCGCCGAGCCCCACCAGGCCGTTGTCCGTCTCGACCTCGACGATGGTCCTGACGAATCTGCCCCAGTGGGCGCCGTTGCTGTGCCGCAGCGGCGCTTCGAGCGGGACGGCCACCGTGGTGGCCCTGATGTCAACGATCTTCACAAGCCCCCCAAACGGCGGCCACCCCGCAGGCGGGCAGCCGTACCTTGACCTGTTCCTCGTGGACCTCCAGCGGCGTCCCGCCGACCACGGCGGACCGCAGCCCGCGCAGCCCGACCGTGACCTCCACCTCGGTAGCGGCCAGCGACTGGAGCCGCACGACGATCCCCTCGTTCGTACGGCCGAGCGAGGTGATCTGGACCTCGGGGTGGTCCACGGTCGCGAAGACGCCCTCCTTGCTGGGTTCGGCGGTCCCCGTCGCGAGGATGCCGAGAAAGGGATCGGTGATCCCGGAGGCCGCCAGCGGGCCGAGCACCCTGCTCTTCATGGTCGAGGAGGAGGTGACCGCGTAGCGGAAGGTCGTCTCCCCCTGCTGCTGGGTGGGGAAGTTGGTGTCCCAGATGTTGTTGAGCGCCCAGGAGTAGATCGTCCCAGGCTCCTCGTCGAGCGTGGCGGGGAAGGGCGCGTAGGGCATGTGGATGGTGCCGAGCTGCACCAGCGGCGCTTCGAGCGTCGCCCACGCCACCGAGAGCTCGGGGTCGTCGAAGGCGATCCAGTGCCTGATCGGCAGCATGTAGGCGGCCGAGCCTGGCACGCTGGGGCCGCCGCCCACCCCTCCGGTGAGCTCCCACGCCGTGGGCGGCCCCGCGCAGGCGAACGGGAAGGCCAGGAAGACCGCCTCCTTGGCGGGAGTGCCCTGCTTGGCCAGCTGGTAGGTCAGGTCGACCCTGGGCACCCCGTCGTAGAGCTCGATCGTCGTGCGCACCCAGTCGACGCCCTTGGCCTGCAGCTCCACGACCAGCTTCTCGCCGATGGCGGTCCGTTCGGCCTTGACGACCGCGGCGTGGCGGCCGATCGCCCGGTCGCCGAGCAGGGTCCTGTCGTGCGCGCCGACGTGCCCCGACATGTGGTTGAAGTGGGGCGCGGTGGCGTAGCGGTCGTAGACGTACTGCCCGAACCCCGCGGCGGCGTCGGCGTTGACCAGGTCCCTGCCCGCCGCCTTGTCGAAGATCGAGCGGATGTAGCCCTCCTTGACGTCGTAGACGACGCGGTAGAACTCGTTCTCGATCGTCTCCTCGATGTCGCTGGTCGTGACGGCCTCGCCGGGCCTGATCGACACGAACGCGTAGCCGTACCCGGGAAGGTCGCGGATGACCGCGCTGACGTGGCGGCCGATGGGCCGCGTGGGCCAGTCGACGGGGTGCACGACCTCCTCGTGGTGCGGGACCCGCTCGCCCGTCCGCTCGTCCACCAGCGAGATCGGCTCATCCAGCGGCACCACGTCACGCGGCAGGAAGGCCCGCACCACGTCCGTGCGCCGCTGCGTGCCGGGGTTGACGACGACGAAGCCCGTGCCGCCGAAGCGCCGGCCGAACCTGCGCATGCCCGCCTGCAGCAGGTCGGCGGAGTCGTCCTGCGCGTCGTAGGCGCCGGCCGACTTGCGCGTCCACTGCAGCCCGCCCGAGTCGCCCGCCTCCTCGGCGTCCTCCCACGGGTTGGCCGCGCCCCAGGTGTGCTCGTTGAACAGCGCCACCTTGTCGTAGGCCAGGTTGATCGGCTCGGTCGCGTCCGCGCCGGCCAGCGTGTGCAGCGTCTCGGCGGCGCGCAGCGCGCTCTGCGCCCTGCGGACGTAGCCGAGCGGGCGCGCGCCCGAACCGAGCCCGTCGGCCCACCAGTCGGTCCAGTCGCCCTCGTGTACGGCCAGGCGGTCGTGGTAGCGCTCCTCGACGTGCGCGAAGAAGTCGCTGTTGATCGCCGAGCGCAGACGGGGATAGGCCCACTTGGCGTTCCACTCGCGCACGATCGAGGCGGGCACGATCGAGGGCCCCGCGTTGTCCGCGTGCGCCCCCTGCACCCGCAGGTGCAGCGCGTCCAGCGCGTACGGCTCCCGCTCCGCG
Source organism: Nonomuraea sp. NPDC049152 (assembly GCF_040648355.1). Lineage (NCBI taxonomy): Bacteria > Bacillati > Actinomycetota > Actinomycetes > Streptosporangiales > Streptosporangiaceae > Nonomuraea > Nonomuraea sp. NPDC049152. Next base: position 184,922 of record NZ_JBEZDO010000019.1, read on the forward strand.
TCCGGCCCCTGCCAGCCGAACGTGCCGGGGCCGTACGGATAGCCCCTGCCCGCCAGCGCGCACAGGTAGCGCGGCAGCAGGTCGTCGGCCAGCTCGAAGGAGTCGGCGAGACCGACCGTGTTGCCCTCCATGTAGGCCATGCCGTGCGGCGTGTCGGTGAACCAGACCAGCAGCTCGTTCCCGCTGGGCGCCCGCCACCTGAACGGCCTGGTCAGCTTGTCCCCGCCGTGCAGGTACGGCACCGACCGCCCCGCCCAGTTGTGCGCCGCCGCGAGGTAGCGCACCCCCACCGAGTTCAGCGCGTCGACCAGCCCGACGACCGCGCCGGGCACGTCGGTGTGCATCGCCGAACGGGCGGGCAGCTCCTCGGTGAAGCGCAGCTGCCGGTAGAGCTCCTCGGTCGAACAGGCCTCGGTGTGCAGCTGGAACGGCAGCGCGGTCACCTCGATCAGCCCCTCGCGCACCCGCTCCTTGAACGCCTCCACCAGGTCGCGGGGCCGCAGCTCGAGCCAGCGCAACGCGGGCATCGACGACTCCACGGTCCACCGGAACTTCGCGTCGTCGGGCCAGTCCGCGCTCTCCTCGGTCAGCCGCAGCGCCGCGTCCAGATAGTCGAGGTGGTGGCGCAGCACGGTGCCCTGCGGATCGGTGTAGCCGATGTCGAGATGGGAGTGGTGGACGACGAAGACGTCCCAGTGGCGCTGCGGCATGACGGTGATCACCGCCTCGCCGATCAACCCTTCACCGTCGCGCAACTCCAGCGTGAAGTCCTGCGGCTGCGACACCTCGGGCACGAGCAGCGTCACGTCGGCGCCCTCGGCCCTGTCCACCCCGACCAGGACGTGTTCCAGGTACGCGGGCACCAGGCCGGTCACCGACACCCTGACCGCCTGACGGCCGTCATGGGTGATCAAAGGCAGCACCGAGGCCCTCGCCTCCAGGCCCCTGACGGAGATCACCGGAGTCGAGGTGTCCTCGCGCAACGCCTGCCGTATGCCGTCGTAGTCGGGGGAACCAAGGCTCGGCTGCAGCAGCCGACTCGTCATGACAGACCTCCAAGGGCGAGTCCACGGGCGAACATCCGCTGGGTGGCCACGAACAGCACCACCGTGGGCAGTGACACGACCAGCCCCGCCGCCAGGCCGACAGGCACGGGCGTACCCGCGTAGACGTCGGTCAGCAGCCCGGCCAGCGCGGTCATCACCGGCCGGACCTCGGCGGTCTGCGACAGCGTCAGCCCGAAGAGCAGGTCGTTCCAGATGAAGGTGAAGTTGAGGATGAAGACGGCGGCCAGCGCGCTGACGGCCAGCGGCAGGTAGACGCGGAAGAAGATGCGCAGGGTGGACGCGCCGTCCATCCTGGCCGCCTCGAAGATCGAGAAGGCCACTCCGGTGAAGAAGTTGCGCAGCACGAAGGCCGACAGCGGCACGCTGATCGCCGTGTACACGATGATCATCCCAAGGCGCGTGTCGTACAGCCCCGCGTCGCTGTAGCCGACGAAGAGCGGGACGAGCAGCATCTGGGACGGGAAGACCGTGCCGCCGAAGATGACCATGAACCAGAAGAAGCCGTGGCGCAGCCGCAGCACCACGATCGTGTACCCGGCCAGCGCGCCGATCAGCACGCCGATCGCCGGGGAGACGACGCTGTAGAGGGCGGTGCTGGCCAGGCTCTGCGAGAGATCGGCCGCGTCCCATGCCCGGAAGAAGTTCTCGATCAGCGCGAAGTCGGGCGAGGGGACCCAGGCCCGCGAGGGGTCGTAGGTGTCGGCGGGCCGCGCGGCGTTGACGAGCAGCAGGTACGTGGGGCCGAGCCAGATCAGTCCCAGCACGACGAGGACGAACCGCCTGATCATGCGCGCCTCCGCAGATACAGGTAAGAGGCGAGGCCCGTGACGACCGTCAGCACGACGGCGACGGCTGAGCCGTACCCGTATTCGCTGGCCACGAACGTGTCGCGGTACATCGTGACGGCCAGCGTCTCCGAGCTGCGCCCTGGACCGCCCTGCGTCATCACCCACACGATGTCGAAGCTCTTCAGGCTCGCCACCAGCGCCAGGCCCACGACCACGGCCGTGAGCGGCGCCAACAGCGGCCAGATGACGTGCCGGAACAGCCGCCATCCCGACGCCCCGTCGAGCCGCGCCGCCTCGATCGGCTCCTTGGGTATCGACTGCAGCCCGACCGCGAACAGCAGCGTGTTGACGCCGAGCTGCTGCCACGTCCAGACCAGCAGCATGGCGATCGTGTTCTGCGGCGCGTCCTGCAGGAAGGCGGTGTCCACGCCGAGCAGGTTGTTGGCGATGCCGTCATGGGACAGGATCGGGCTCCACACCAGTCCGAGCCCGGCCCCGCTCAGCGCGTAGGGCAGCATGAACGGCACGCGGAACCACGCGCCGCCCTTGATGTCGTACGACAGCACCGCCACCAGCAGGCCGAGTCCGACGGGGAGCACCATCGTCCCCACGACCCACAGCAGCGTGTTGCGGGTCGCGGTGAGCAGCGCGGGGTCGTCGAGCAGCTTGACGAAGTTCGCGAAGCCCACCCACTCAGGCGGGGCCAGACCGTCGTAGCGGGTGAGGCTGAGGTAGGCCGTCCAGACGAAGGGCGCGTACAGCAGGCCCGCCACCAGCAGGACCGCGGGGGAGACGTATCCCGCGCGGAACCTGCCGAGCAGCGGCGCCGTTCTTCCTCTCACTGGTGCGTGCTCCAGTACTCGTCCGCCTTCTTCTGGATGTCCTCCAGCACCTGCCGGTAGGTGTCCGGCTTGGTCACGAACAGCCCGAACCCGTCGAGCGCGGCCGTCAGGATCGGCGGCGGCGTCGCCTCGAAGTAGCGGTTGACCAGGCGGTACTTCCCGCTGCCCGCGTCCTTGGTGACCTGCCCGAGTACCTCGCTCTTGATGGTCACCCTGGGGTTGGCGCTGACGTCGCCCCGGGCGGTCGACCACTTCTCCTGCGCCTGGGTGCCCGTCCACCACTTGAGGTACTTCATGCTCGCCTCGGGGTCGGGCGCCTTGGCCAGCGAGCAGAGCGGCCCGCTCTCGAAGATCATCGAGGTCTTGGGCAGCGAGGCGTTGACGTTGGGGATGGGGAAGAACCCGGCGTCCAGGTTGCGCTGGGTCATGCTCGTGTTGAACCAGGTGCCGAACGACACCATGGCGACCTTCTCGTTCTTCAACGCGTCGGCCGGATCTGTCTTGTCACCCGGGTGGCTGAAGTACCCCGCGTCGATGAGCGACTTCCACTTCTCCATCACCTGGACCACTCCGGGGTCGGTGTACTTCGCCTTCCCCGTCGACAGCCGGTCGTAGAGGTCGGGGTCGGTCCCGGCAAGGAGCTGCTCGAACCAGACGAAGGAGAACAGGACCGAGGTGTGGTAGAAGGCCTTGATGTTGGCCTTCTTGAGGGTCTCGGCGACGGTGACGAGCTCGTCCCAGGTGGTGGGGGGCTTCAGGCCGTGCTCGTCGAAGATCTTCTTGTTGTAGAACATCCCCCAGTAGGCGACGTTCAGCGGCACGCAGTACTGCTTGCCGTCCACGGTGTAGTAGGTGGCCACGTCCTTCGACAGGTCGCCGTTCTTGATCGCTTCCTGCCAGATGGCGCTGGTGTCCGCCACCTGCTTCTGGCCCACGATCTCCTTCAGCAGCCCCCCTGTCTGCCACGTGAAGAGGTCGGGCTTGACGTTGGTGCGGAACGAGGCCTTGATGAACGCCTGGTAGGTCGGTTCGTCGGTGTAGCCGACCGGCTTCATGCTCAGGCCGATCTGCTGCTTGGACAGGGCGCCCATCTCGGTGAAGTACGAGCTCCACGCGCCCTTGTCGTTGTAGAGGGTCAGCTCCGTCTTGGCCTGGCGGGCGGGAGTGCTCCCACACGCGGCCAGAAGGAGGAAGGCGGTCATCAGGATGGGGGTTCGCCGGATCATGACCGGCCTCCTGTTCTACACGAGCCTGTGCTGGATCACCGTTTTCACGTCAATCAGGTGGGCGCGCATGAGCTCCTCCGCCGACCCGGCGTCACCTGCCTCGATGGCCTCGAGGATCGCCAGGTGCTCGTCGTAGTCACGGCGCCGGTCGTCGAAGAGCCGCAGGATCTCCTGCTGCTCGGAGGCGTGCACGCGCAGCAGCGAGTCGACGACCTCGCCGAGCACGCTGTTGCCCGCCAGCCTGGCCGCCACCCTGTGGAAGGTCATGTTCGCCTCGTGCAGCTCGGCGTCGTCGCCGCGCAGGTGCGTGGCCGCCTGGCCGAGCACCTCACGTAGCTCCTGCACGCCTGGCCGCCCCGCCGCCATCCCTGCCAGCGGCGGTTCGATGAGGATGCGCGCGTCGAGCAGGTCGAGCAGCTGCCCGCCCGGCATCGTGCGCATGTTGGGGTTGGGCAGCACGACTCGCTCGATGTCCGCGCCGACATAGAGGCCTGAGCCGTGCCGCATCTCGATCGCGCCCGTCGCCTCCAGGCGGCGGAGCGCTTCGCGCAGCGTGGGCGTGGTCACGGCGAACCGCTGCGCCAGCTCACGCGTGGTGGGGAGCCGGTCGCCCGGCTGCAGCCCGCTCTCAGCGATCAGGCCGAGTACCTGCTCGGTGAGTACGCCGGAGAGGGAAGGCCGGACAACCATCATCTAATGATTAGATCACTTATCTGCTGTATTTTCACGTCATGAAGAGAATCGCCTGGGTGGCCGCGGTTTTAGCGCTGCTCGCCGCGGCCGGTGTCGGGGGCGCGGGCTGGTACTACTCCGGCATGGTCATCGACCCCTCCCACGGCGATTCGTATCCGCTGGAGGTGGTCTCCTACGACGGCTCCCAGGTGACCCTCCGAGGCGGCGGCGACACCGACGCCCCCGGCAGCTACGGGCTGACCTGGGCCTCCGGCAACGCGATCCTCGGCGACGTGGTCGCGCGCGGGCCCGGCACCGTCACCCGCAAGGTCGATGCCGTACGGCGGGGCACGCTCGGGCCCGGCGTCCACGCCTACCTGGACAGGTGGATGTGGGGGCACGAGGATCCGCGGTCGGCGGTCGGCGTGCCGTACAGGGCGGTCCGGATCAGATCGGAGTTGGGCGACTTCCCCGCCTGGCGGACCGAGGGGAACGGCAGGACCTGGGTGATCGCCGTCCACGGACGCAACGCGCACCCCGCCGAGGCGCTGCGGGTGCTCCCGCTCTTCCACAGGCTGGGGATGCCGGTGCTGAGCATCACCTACCGCAACGACGAGGGCGCGCCCGCGAGCCAGGACGGCAAGCTCCACCTCGGAGCCACGGAATGGAAGGAGGTCGCGGCCGCGATCGCGTACGCGCGTTCCTCAGGTGCGACCGGGGTCTACCTGTACGGGTGGTCGATGGGCGGCGCGATCGTGCCGATGGCGGCGCGGATGCTGCCGGACGAGCCGATCAAGGGGCTCATCCTCGACAGCCCCGTCATGGACTGGCGGGCCCCGATCGAGCTGGGGGCTCGGCAGAAGGGGGTGCCGTCGTGGCTGGCTTCGGTGGGGATGTTCGTGGTCGAGCGGCGGACCGGGCTGTCGTTCGAGGAGTTGGACCACGTGGCGCATGCCGGGGATTTCAGGGTGCCCGTGCTGCTGTTCGTCGACACAGCTGATCAGACGGTGCCGGTGGGGCCTGCGGTGGAGTTCGCCCGCCTTCGACCCGACATCACCCGATTTTTCAGGACATCGGGGGCTGGGCACACGGGCTCCTGGAACGTCTCCCCCACCGCCTACGAGAAGGCCCTGACCGCCTTCGTCACCCCCCACCCCTGACCCTCGAGCCGCCCCCACCCCTCAGGGATCCGATCCCTCGCACACTCAACCGGCACCAGCCCGCAGAGATCCTTCAGGTCTTCGCCCTCCACCAGCCCGCCGCGCCGCACACGCCACCAGCACCCGCCGCCCGGCAGAGATCCCTCAAGCCCTCGCCCCCGCCCGCCCTAGGGGTTGGGGTCGAGGAAGGTGAGCATCTGGTCGATCTGCGCCTCGCGCGACCGCTCGACCTGCCCTGCCCACTCCTTCACCTTGGGGTTCAACCCGTTGTAGACCTCCACCCTGGCCATCTGGATCGCGTCGTCCTGGTGCGCGATCAGCAGGTTCACCAGGTCACTCTCGTTCTTGACCGCGGCGATCCGCTCCCTGTCGGTCTCCGGCAGGCCGCCGTGCCCCGCATGGGCGTCCGAGGGGGCGGTCAGCGGCTGGTCCCACTCGGTCAGCCACTTGGTCATCGTGTTGACCTCGACCGCCTGGGTGCTCTCGATCGCCGCCGCGAGGGTCTTCATCTCGGCGGTGGTGGCCTTGCCGCCCGCCAGCCGTACGATCTCGATGCCCTGCTTGTGGTGCGGGATCATCATCTGCAGGAACATCACGTCGTCGGCGTTGACCTGCTCCCGCGGCTGCTCGCCGCAGCCCGCTCCGAGGAGCAGGACCGCGGCGAGGGCTGCGATCAGACGCACTTCCACAGCGCAGGGACGTTGGGCGGCTCCCAGCCGGCGATGGCCGTGTGCGGCTGCAGGCACTCGTAGGACAGACCGGCGTAGGTCACGCGGTCACCTCCCTTGTAGGCCTTGCCAGCCTGCCAGGTGCCCGCGGGGACTGTCGAGGTCGGCGTGGGCGTCGGCGTGGGAGTGGGCGTCGGGGTCGGCGTGGGAGTGGGGGTCGGGGTGCCGCCGCCTCCGCCGAAGTCGACGTCCGAGCAGGTGTAGAAGGCCTCGTTGCTGCCGACGACGCGCTGCCAGATCGAGTAGAGGATGTGCCGCCCCGAACGCTGCGGCAGGTTGATCGTCCAGTTGGTGAACGTCGTGGGGTTCTGGTTGTTGAACGTCTTGATGTGCACGAGGTCCAACCACTTCAGGGGCATGGTCGGGTTCCACCCGTCACGGGTGATGTAGAACTCAAAGTTGCTGTTGGCGTGCGGCGCCGTGGCGTGGTACGTGAGCGTGAAGCTGCCCGGCCGTACCGAGGTGGCGGGCCAGTCGGCGCGCTGCAGATCGAGTCCCCTGTACTTGTCGCGTGCCGCGCTGCACAGCTTCCCGTCGGGAATGATCTCGCGGTGCTGGCCTCCCGCTTCGAGCAGGGAGACCTCGTTCCAGTCATAGAACGCCTGGGTTCCCGCGGCGGCGACGGCGGCCTTGCAGGCGGCCGACTTGGGCGCTTCGGGGCCTTCGTTCTTACAGACGTAGACGCGGCTCGGCGGGTTGGACATCGTGCCGTGGGCGTTGGCGGCGCCTGCGGGGAGGAGGACGAGTGCGGCTGTTCCTGCGGCTAAGGCGGCGGTCTTCTTGTTCACGGAAGCTCCTGGGGGTGTTAACTAACAGGAAACCTTCCTAAGGATTAACTCTGCGAGGGTGCGCGCGCAAGGGCCCCTGTCAGCCACGTTTCAGATAGGAGAGCGCCCGCTCGGCATTGAACCGCTCCACATCCGTCAGCACCTCATGCCTGGGTAAATCGCCCCCGAGCAACCGCAGCCGCGGGCTGATCACAGTCTCACCCGCCGGCCGGCCGAGCGCCGGCCCCGCAACGGGGAAGGCGTGGTCCGGCATGGCGAGAAGGTCGCTGACCTCCTCGCCCCGATCGCGGACCGAGCCGACCGGCACCCTCTGCCGGCTGGATCAAGGAAGAGCACGCCAAGAAAGCGCGGCCTGAGGCACGGCTCGGCCGTACCCCGTGCGGCGACCGCGACTCACTCGTGAGGAGTCAGGTCGACCTGACCGGTTCCCTCGAGCTCGCCGGCGTTGTCCGCCCGGGCCGGCAGGAGCAGGGCGGTGACGACCACCGCCACGGACAGCACCGCGCCGATGATGAAGGCCAGCCGCATGCCGTCGAGGTTGGCGAGCGCCTCGGGGACTCCCGCGGATTTCAGGGAATCGGATCGCGCGCTCATCACGGTGATCACGAGCGCGGTGCCGAAGGCCGCGGCGACCTGCTGCAGCGTGCTCAGGATCGAGCTGCCGTGGGAGTAGAGCGGTGGGGGAACCGCTCCGAGCCCGAGAGTGAACACGGGGGTGAAGGTCGCGGCCAGACTCACCATCAGCAGCGCGTGCAGACCGAGAAGCTGCCAGAACGGCATGGTCATCGTGACCTGAGTGAAGCCGACGAGCGCGAGCATGATCCCGATCGCGCCGGGGATGACCAGAACCCGGCCGCCGAACCGGTCGAACAGGCGGCCGACGGTCGGACCGAGCAGCCCCATCGCGAGGCCGCCCGGCATCACGAGGAGCCCGGTCTGCAGGGCGCTGAGCTCGCGGACGTTCTGCAGGTACAGCGGCAGCAAGATCATCGAGCCGAGCATCGCCATGAAGGACACCGACATCAGGATCAGTGCGACCGTGTAGGTGCGGTGGCGCAAGGTACGCAGGTCCATCAGCGGGACGCCGCGCTTCTGCAACCGGAGCTGGCGGACGACGAAGACGGCGATGGCGACCAGGCCGGCCGCCACGAACGCGGCGGCGACGCGGGCGTCACCGCCCTCGAACCGGCTGAGCCCGTAGACCAGGCCGCCGAAGCCGGCGGCGGCGGTCACCACGCTCAACCAGTCGATGGTGCTGAACTGGGGCTCTCCGACGTTCTTGAGCTGCTTCAGGCCCCGCCATGCGATCACGGCGGCGATGGGGAACACCACGGCGAACAGCAGCCGCCAGGACCCGAATTGGAGGATGACCCCCGAGATCGCCGGACCCATTGCGGGAGCGACCGAGATGGCCAGCGTGACGTTGCCCATCACCCGGCCCCGGTCCGACTCGGGCACCACCTGCATCAGCGTGGTCATCAGCAGCGGCATCATCACGGCCGTCCCGGACGCCTGGATGATGCGGGCGCCCAGCAGCACCTCGAACGACGGCGCGATGGCGGCCAACGCCGTGCCGAGCAGGAACAAGCTCATCGCGGTGGTGTATGCGCGGCGGGTGGACACCCGCTGCAGGAACCACCCGGTGATCGGGATGACCGCGGCCATGGTCAGCATGAAGGCGGTCGAGAGCCACTGCGCGGTCTGCTCGGTGATGTGCAGCGCGCCCATCAGCCGAGGGATCGCGTTGATCATGATCGTCTCGTTGAGGATGACCACGAATGTGGCGAGCACCAGCAGCCGGATCACGGCCGGGGTGCGGCCTGAAGCTGTGGCCGCGGATTTGGCAGGTGAGTCGAGCAGTGGGCTGGACACGGCACCTCAATCGGGGTTGGCGGGCATAACGTGGTCGTGGCTGGCGCCCCAGCCTTCGGTCTCTCAAGCAGGCGTGGTCATGCAAGCCTGACGGACGCCACCGACAAAAACTCATCGACCGCGCCCCACACTGCGGCAAGCGAGCTGCGATGTCACCCGGTTTTCGTCGGCGGCGAACGACGATGTCCAGGTCGTGGGCCTGTTTCGCTCCAGGGACTGGGTGAACACCTCGCACACCACATGCCCAGAGGGTGGGCCCCCACGGTAGCGAACACCAAACCGGGAACGGTTATCGATCCGGGGTGACCAGCTCGCACTCCGGCCTCGGCTAGGCAGACCCCGCCTGCATCGGCGCATCCTCTGCCAGCGACGATACGTGCGGCGATGCCGCTGGGCTTGCCTCTCGAGTGCCGTTACGGGACAGCCCCCGGTTCTGTGGATTCAGCCCCCGGCAGAAACGCGAGTGTGAACGGCAGCAGCCGTACCGGGCCCAGCCGGCCAGGCTGGAACACTGGGCGGTGGGACGTGAGCGGGCGCACTCGACGATCCACGTGGCGTCCAGCCACAGGTAGGTGTCGGCGGCCGGCCATCGGATGACCGTGTCCCCTCCCAGCTCCACTACGTAGTCCAACACCTCACAGAATCAGGATCCGCAGCCCGTTCCCACAGGATCTTGGATCGGCCGCCCGGCCTTACCGTCGGGCCGATGGACCTCGATCAGTGCCATGGCTTGACGGTGCAGGAAATGGGCCAGTCCGGTGCCCTTGGGCGATGGCGATGAGTTTGGGTACCGCTGATCTCGTCGCGATGGGAGTATGGCGCTGCTACTCCGTGCGAGGAGGGGGTCGCGGCCGTGACCAGCGCCGAAGACGATCACGACGAGCAAGGCCGGCCATCGGCATGGGATTTGCTGGCGCCGGTGATGGACCTGGTCACGCCGATGGCGGTGCGGGTCGCGGCCTCGCTGAGGCTGGCCGATCTGATGGCCGACGACGCGGTGCCCGTCGAGGAGCTGGCACGCCGGTCTGACACCGACGCGGACGCGCTGGGCCGGCTGCTGCGTCACTTGGTCTGCCGGGGTGTCTTCGCCGAACGGGAGCCGGGCAGGTTCGCCGTCAACGAGCTTGCCGCGCTGCTGGCATCCGACCATCCTTCCGGGATGCGGGCGCGGCTCGACTTGGGTGGCTTCGGCGGGCAGATGGACCTGGCGTTCACCGGTCTGCTGCACACGGTCCACACCGGGCAACCGGCATGGGAGACGGTCTTCGGCGCCCCGTTCTGGCGCTATCTCGCTGCGAACCCAGAGATGAGCGTGTCGTTCGATGCGGTGATGGCGACCGCAGGAGACCAAGTCGCCGACGCGGCCGGGGGATACGACTGGTCCGGTGTGCGGCATGTGGTCGACGTCGGCGGTGGCACCGGCGCCCTGCTCGCCGAAGTGCTGCGCGCCAACCCTGACCTCCGGGCCACGCTCGTAGATCTGCCGGACACAGTGGACCGAGGTCGGCAGTACCTGGCCGAGCGCGGGTTGGAAACGCGGTGCGAGTTCGTCGGCCAAAGTTTCTTCGATCCGCTGCCCACCGGGGGTGATGCGTACGTGCTCAGGCGGGTGGTGCACGACTGGGGCGACGACGACGCCCTGCTGATCCTGCGTCGGTGCGCTGACGCGGCCGGGCAGTACGGACGGGTCATCGTGATCGAGTCACACGGCGGTTCCGGTGACGATCCGGCCATGTTCGCCGAGATGAACCTGCGCATGCTCGTGCTCAGCGGCGGTCGCGAACGCACCGTCGAGGACTACATCGCCATCGCCGCCGAAGCCGGGCTCCACCTCGCCGACGTTCACAGCACCCCGCTCGGACACGTCGTCCTCGACTGCACTCCGCTGGGCCCTTGACACAGATCAAGAACCTGGCCGCCGATCCATCCACCTGCGTGAGATCGACATGGCTCCCAAGCTCGATCGCTGATTGGGACGCCTGTTCAACCCGTCGAACATCGATCGGACCTTGGACCTACTGGAGGCTGCACGCGAAGCACCGCCCCCGGAACCGCACGAGAGCGCGGCAGCCGACCTCGGGCCGATGGGATCGTGGACCGGTTGTGCCTGCCAGCCCCGGTGTCCGCGCATGTGGACCGGGCAAGCCGAGCTCAGCGAACTCGGCGTGGCGCGGTTCGCGCTCTGCCTGATGCACGACCGCAAGGAGTCCACCTTCAAGGCGTACGGGTCCGAGGTGCTCAGCCTGTCTACTGAGCCGGCTCGGCCGCGTCAACTGCGCAGGTCGGCATCCCATCAAGCGGCGTCGAGGGCCTCGGTGAGCTTGCGGGCCATCTCCGCCATGGCGGGGCTGGGCTCACCCTGGTGGGTCCGAGCGCCTGCTTCGATGGCGACGATGACAGTGCCGCGGAAGTTGTCGGCCTCTGCCGGGGCCTGCTTCTTCAGCAGGCTCATGGCTGCCGTCAGGGCCGGCAGCACCTGGTCGGCGAGTTCGGCCACGGTCTTGCCGTACTTCACGCCCTTGGGCGCCTTGGCGAGCACGTGCCCGACCAGGCCGGTCGCGGAGGTCAGGGCGATGGAGCCGTGGGTGGCGACCTTGTGGGCCGAGCCGGCGGCACCAGCGGCGGACATCAGTGAGACGGCGCCCCACGCGGCGGTCCGCAGGGTGAGCTTGTCCTGGTCGGTAAGGGTGATGGACATGGTGGTGTGCTCCTTTAGATCTGTTACGAAAGTCAATGGAACGGACGGATGGTGGAGTGCGGCCCTGTTGGTGCCCGGGGGTCTGGATTGCTCAGGTCGGGTCGCCCGAGGGGAGCTCACCCGGCCTTGAGGCCGCAATCGCTGAACCGTTCATGACATTCACGATCGCCGACCGCTCTGATACCGGGCCGTTGCCGTCCTGACGCGGCCGCTGACACGACACCGCATGGTCGACGGCAAGCGCGTGGGTCGAGGACGTCGGTGAGGGGTTCAGTGGCGGGCTGGAGGAGCGGAAGGAGTGGATGCCGGCCCACGTCCTCGGCGCACCCTGCCGGCATCCGGATGCAAGACATCGGCCACTTCTTCCAGCACGTCCGCCAGGCCGTGATCAAAGCAGCCGAGGAACGGCGCCAGGCCCATGCCGCAGGTCAGCGCCGCGCTCGCCCTGCCGGAACGCTGTGTGACGTCAAGAGAGCGGGCCTCGACCCGTCCGACTGGTCACCCCGGGAGCTGCGGCACAGCTTCGTGTCGCTGCTCTCTGACAACGGCATCCCGATCGACGAGATCTCCCGGCTGGTCGGTCACAGCAGCACCGCCGTGACCGAGCTGGTCTACCGCAAGCAGATCCGCCCGGTACTCCGGAGCGGTGCGGTCGCCATGAATCGGATCTTCAGGACATGAGTCGATTACCCACGGAAGCCTGGGTCGCCTACAACCTCTGTTCCAGCCGATGCTGTATCCGGCCAAGGCCCTGACCTTCGAAGAAGGCCAGAGCCTTGGTGTTGAAATCCCACACGTCCGTGAGCGGCTGGCGCAGCCGGCTTCCAGAGCCGCCGCGCGAACCGACTCGACCAAGGCCGAACCTACGCCCATGCGAGCCACCCGTGGATCTACGGCGACGTGGTTGACGTAGACGAACCTTTGCGGATGCATGAGGGCATCGGCAGAGCGGTTCTGGATGGTCGCCGTGATGTATCCAACTGGGCCGTGCTCCGATGACTCCGCGATGTAAGCCATGGCCCCTTCCCGCGCCAGGAACGCGGCAAAGTGCGGTGCCGGCTCGCCAGTGGCGTGGGCCAGATGGAAGATATCCGGTCTTGCATCGACATGGAGATCATGCACGAAACGATTCAACTGCGCCAAGATCACGACGTCGTCAGGGGTAGCTCGACGTATCTGCACCGAAGGTGGCGTCATGAAGGGAAATGATGGCCATGACCACCCCGAAGACCAAGAGGTTTTCAACCCCGACCGGGACTCGTAGTCACTCGCTTGGACACGCAGAAGCCCCCCGTGATCACACGGGGGGCTTCTGAGCTGGAGCCGCCTTCGGGATTCGAACCCGAGACCCCTTCATTACGAGTCAATTCGAACATGTGTTTTACAACGTCTGTGTGTCCTCCTGGCTGCATAGGACCGTCCGCCGACGTCCACTCACGTCTGTGATCGACTTTCGCCGTTGTCGCCCAGTTGGACACCCAGGCTCGAAGGTAACAAGGCGCTTCGCGCGATCTTTAGGCTGTAACACTGGGGGCTGCCCCGACGTTCGCCGCGAACCAATTGGCCCGCAACAGCGTCAACCTCATAGCGATACGTGAGCGCGGCATCACTAGAGCAAGCGGGGGGCGGCAGGCCGGTAGCGATCAAGGGCTTCTGTGCGCGGTTCGGCGACTTCCGACACCGATACTGCCGTGTGCTCCTTGACGGTCGCCCCCCAATGTTGCAGCTCAATCGTGCGAAGCACGTAGAAGACGCGCGAAGCGCCTTTCATGCTGCCACTCCGACGGTCCGGGGATAGCGGGGACAACGTGTCCCCGGCACTGTCCCGGGTGATTCATGGCGTTTCCCTTGGTCAGAGTATGAACGGGGACACCGGGGACACGAGGGACACCTACTTCAGCCAAATCATCCTGGCCACATACCCATCAGGGCTTCAGCTACAAGACTCCCACTCGCCTCCGTGAGGACCTCCTTGAGAGTATTCCCAAGCCGCTTCAGACGCCCAGGATTCGATTCGGGCTCGGCCGCTGCCTCCTCTATCTCGCGAATAGTCGTCTGCACTAACTCCTGCTTCTCGACTGAGAGCCCGAGAGCGGGCATCCCCTGCTGCACTGCCAGCGCAAAACGGAGAAGCTTCTCTGTATCGACGCCCTCATTGTAATTCTGAACTACCGGCCCCTGAGGATCAAACGCAACATTGCTGCGCTCCACCTTGATTTGATGACCGATTCTCCGCTCTTCGTCTTCCATCTTCATAACGTCTCCCTCGTACTTCCTGACACAGTAGAGCCCACGAGCAGTTATTCTACAGGCGTCTGTTACATGCGCCTTCGCCCATCCACTTCGAATGAGCTTATTATCGACTAGAATCCCCAGGGCGCGATCGACCACATACTCCTCTTCAACAATGAAGATGGAGTCTTTCTTGTATGCTCCCAGAATTTCATGGCGGTCGAAATTTTCTTCGCCAGTTACGCGCTGCCGCACGTCGGCAAGCCAATTGAGGACGTATCTCGCCGTCTCATAATCGCTGGGAGAATGGGATTGCTTGAATCGAATTGGCAGGCATACGAAACGCACGCCATCCGGTCGTAAATTGGGCAGGACTATGCTAAGTGGAAGAAAGTGCTCTTCAGCCTCCGCCACCGCCCCGAGGATCTTCGCGAACTCGCACTCGGCAGACAAGCAAGCCAAACCCGAATCGCTATCCTTGTGCCGAAATGGCGTTATCTGGAAGTCAACCGCCATGCCGAGAAGCTCTCGCTCTAGGTCTATGACCTCTTCGATCAAAAGACTCTGATCAGCGAATTCGCGACATGGTATTACAGTCCTGCGACGCTTCTCACCTGCCGCAAACAGTAGCTCTTCCATGTTTGCGGCAAGAGCTGCCGTTCGCCACTCGTGGGTGAGCAGCAGGCGCTCCTCTGCCTCTTTACGGCGCTTCTTTACCTGAGCCGCAATGCTCGCTTTCCGCTCGCTCTCTACACGCTCCGCCTCCAGAGCCTTGGAACGCTCAAGAGCGAGCTGCTGGAACGCAAGGTGGTAAATGCGTGATTGCCTGGCCAGATCCATGCAGGTGACAACAAAGATGGCAACAACCCATAAAGCGGCGCTCACGGCGGCAGGATACCCGATCGTCCACACCCCGGAAGCGGGATACCAGAACCCGGGCACGGGCCCCCAGCTCAAACCAGGTTCAGGGACACCGGGACACGAGGGACACTCTCGCGCGCTCCTTGAGGGTCAGTAGCCCCGCCGGGGACAGCGGGGACAGCACGTCCCCGACAGTGTCCCCGCTCGTGTTCGCATGTTTCCCCTGGTCAAACCTCATTCGGGGACAGCGGGGACAGCGGGGACACATTGTCCCCGGACGGCGCTATGACTTTCGACCGTCGGCGGCGCGAAGAATCCTCAGGATCTCGGCCAGCTTCGCACCGTGGTCACGTTCAATCTCGGCGACCCGCGCCTGTATGTTAGCGATCTCCAGAGCAACGGCACCGAGTGCTGTATCTGGCTCCTTCGCTAATGCATGCGCAGGTGGTTCCGTCCGACGCTCGGGTCCCTCGGAAACAAAGACTCCGCGTCGCCGAACAGATTGGACAAGCCCTTGACTCTTGAGTAGATCGAGGGCTCTGCGCACTACGATCTCCGAGACACCGTTCTCTTCAGCGATCTCTTTGTAGCTCGGCAGCTGTACACCAGGTGACAGTTCCCCGCTGCGAATACGGTGCGCATAGTCGCCTGCGATGCGGACAAAAGCCGGTTCCGACATTCGATGATCAGCCCCTCTGATGAAGCCCGTAGCCCGAAGCTACGTAGATACCGGCCATCCCGAAAGAGGTCCCATGGCTTGCCAGGGACAGCGAGGACAGCCTGTCCACCATCGCTCCTCACGTTTCCCTTGGTCAACACCCGGCCGGGGACAGCGGGGGCAAGAAAGCCCTGGAAAACGCGTCCGGCTCCCCAGGGCTCCAAGCTCAGGGTCGGGCTCGGCCGACGTAGTGGAAGGTCGGCTTCGGGTGCATCAGGAAGTCGTGATGCGAAATGTTCCATGCGTAGGCACCAGCCATGAGGAACTCGACTACATCGCCCGTCGCCAGGCTCACGGGCACATGCTTCGCCATGGTGTCCTTCGGCGTGCAGAGCTGGCCAACAATCGTGGTCGGCTCCCCTGGCAGGTCAATAACCATGGGCTGGCTGTGCCCCTTGGTCGCCGGAGTCCGAATGTGGTGTGTCCCGCCCGCCACCACGGCGAACAGCTCACCATGGACGCGCTTCACGTCCATGACCCGAGTGACGTACCGCCCGCAGTAGACCGAGATGGACCGGCCCGGCTCGATGCGTAGCGTCTCGCCAGGGCGTCGGAGAGCGGCCAGGCCCGCGCCGTACGTCTCCCAGTCAAACCGGGATTCCGGGTCGGCGTAGGAGACGGCCATGCCACCACCGATATTGATCTCCGTGACGCCAAGGCCACGGGCGTAGTCGAGAATGGCGCTGGCCAGCTCCAGCATGGTACGAGCGTCCAAGCCGCTGGCCAGGTGAGCGTGGATGCCGCGAAGGCGTACGGCGTCCTGACCGGCCAGCATTTCCATGCACTCGGCAACGCCGTCGGGGTCCATCCCGAAGGGCGTCGCGCCACCCCCCATTGCCAGCGACGCGCCCTTGATGGGGATGTCGAGATTGACGCGAAGCAGCACGTCAGCAGACCGGCCCGCCGCGAACAGCCGCCGGATTTCGCTGGGACTCTCGATGTGGAGCCGGTAGACGTCCGCGAACAGTTCGGCATCGGTCTTGCCGGGGCCGCCGATTGCGATGCGCGAGTCCGGGAAGTGCTCGCGCACGTGCGCCAACTCTCCCCCGGACGCGATCTCGAAGCCGTCTACATAGGGCGCGATGACCCGCATGAGGTTGGAGTCAGGGTTGGCCTTGACGGCGTAATACACCTCGATGTCGCCCATGGCTGCTCGGACGGCTGCCATGTGGGCGTCCAGGTCGGCAAGGTCGTACACGTACGCGGGCAGTTGGCCGGCGTCGGCAAGCTCCAGCGCCTTGGCACGGATCGGCAGGGTTGTAGCTGTCATCGCGTCGTCCCCCTTCAGGTGATAGCTGGCTGACCGGGCATCAGGTGAGCGGGAAGGTGTGCTCAATCACGAGGTAGTGCGCGGGCGTGACCGTGGTGGTCACCTCGACAGCCTGCCCGCTCACGGTCCTGCCGACATGGAAGATGTCGAGGACCGTGCGCTCGGGGCTGATCTCCAGGGCGTCGGCTTCTTCGTCCGTGGGCGGGCGTACGACGATGCGCTCGCTCGCTTCGGTCTGGGCGTAGCCGAGTTCGGCCAGGGCCGACTTGACGCCGCCCTGGATGTTCGGCCCATCGGCTTCAAGGTCGGTGCCGTCCGCGATCGAGAGCGGGAACCATGAGGCGTTGAGCCGTACCGGGATGCCGGACGCCAAGAGTCGGCGACGCCGTACGAGGGCGTTCTCCTCTCCGCGCGGCAGTCCAAGGGCATCAGCCACGTCGTCCGGGGGTGTGGCGCGCTCCACGGTGATCTCATGTTGCGGTTCGAGGCCGAGTTCGCGCACCTCAGCGTCGAACGCGCCGCGCGCCTGGCCGCTCTCGCGCGCCACCCGCGAGTAACGGGCAGCGGAGTGGAGCATCGGCGGGATGTAGGTCACGATCGTTCCTCTCCCTTGCTTGGGGCGAATCATGCCCTCTGCTGCGAGTACCTGCATGGCTCGGTTAACGAGGCTTCGAGACGCGCCGTACTTCTCCGCAAGGACCGGCTCAGGTGGGAGCACCGAAGCCGTCGGGTAGACGCCTTCGACGATCTCCTGCCGGATCTGCACGGCGATCTGTCGGAAGCCCAGCTTGTTTGGGGTGCCCATTTCTCCCTCTTTTGTCGCTCGACCGAAACGCCAAACGTTTGATGTTTGTTGACAGCGACCCCTGGCGGGCTCATTATCAAATCAGTCGACAAACGTTTGACGTTTCGCAGGCAGCATACCTGCACCGTCAGACCAAGTCGAGCAACCGAGGTGAGGCATGCCTCACCTCACTGCACAACCGAAGGCACTTGGAAGGCGGTCCGACGGGACCGCGCGCCGACGCCGACGGACCGCTCTGGCCGACGGGCCAGACGCGATTGCTGCCGCTCGATCAACTCAACAGCGACGACCAAGGGCCACCGCCTCCCGACAAAAGGCGGCCCGACCGGGGCAACGGCCCCGGCCACTACCCGTTCCCACCTTCCATCCAAGGGAGATCTTCACCATGGACACCGCCACCAACGGCGCACCTCAGAACGCCAGTGACACCGGCCAGACCCACCGCTACATGTGGGTGATCACCGTGCAGTGGCCCACCGGCGGCGGCTTCGGCAACGCCACCTTCGCCAGCACGGTCGACGTCCCGCCCGGTGCCTCCCGTATGGACGTCTACATGGAGATCTTCGAGCTGGCCAAGCGCGAGACCCGCGTGGACAAGCTCATGGTCCTGTTCTTCGCGCTGGAGCCCGACCGGCTGGCCGCCTAGCCATTCCAACCGCCCCGATGGTCGCAGGCAGGGTTCGACTCCCCGCCGGGGCACGCCCCAGACCCACACCGAACCGAAGGAATCTCAATGACCATGTCAAGCGGCAGCAGCCGTGACCTGCTGCGGTGGGACCGGGGAGAAGACTCGGTTGTCGCGCAGCAAGGCCCACAGC
>NZ_JBEZDO010000020.1:0-201370 GCF_040648355.1 Nonomuraea sp. NPDC049152
TCGCCAAAGGAACGGGATAACGCTATGAACATCGTCGCCACGACTGTGGCACTGAATGTGGGCGACGTGGCCGCGTCCAGCATGTTCTTCACCACTCACCTGGGCTTTCGCGAAGCGCTCAGCCAGGAGGAGCTCGTGGCGCTGAGCCGCGACGACGGAGCGGTCGACATCTTGTTGCAGCAGCGCTCGCTTGAGGAACCGCCCAGCCCGCGGCTCGCGGATGTGATCGTGTCGTTCACGGTCACCGACATCGCCGCCGAGCATGAGCGGCTGCGCGGGGAGGGTGCGAACATCACCGTCCCACTGCACCACGAGCCATGGGGCGAGTGGGCGCTGCGGCTCACCGACCCCAACGGCGTCGTGGTCCAGCTTGTGGAGTGGATCCCACCCTTCAGGGACTGACCCAGCGAATCGCACCGAGATTTGCATACATTCAAACCCCAATGCGCACGGTGTGCGCATTAGAGAACGGTATTCGCAGGAACTTTCATGAACCAACATCCACGCCGGTGGCTGATCCTGATCGTGCTCTGCCTGAGCACGATGGTCCTGATCATCGACAACATGGCGCTCACCGTCGCGGTTCCGGCCCTGGCCGCCGATCTGGGCGCGACCGCACAGGACATCCAGTGGATCCTGCAGTCATACATGCTGGTCTTCGCGGGCCTGCTGCTCACCGCCGGATCCCTGTCCGACAGGTACGGCAGGCGGAAGGTCATGGTCGTCGGCCTGGTGCTGTTCGGCGCTGCCTCCCTGGTGGCGACGCAGGCGGCCGACTCTGGCCAGCTGATCGCGGCCCGCGTGGCGATGGGCGTCGGCGGCTCGCTGATCATGCCGAGCACTCTGTCCATCATGATCACCGTCTTCTCCGACGCGGTGGAACGGCGCAAGGCGATGGCAGCCGGGGCGGCCTTCTCCATGCTCGGCCTGGTCGGCGGCCCCGTCCTCGGCGGCGTCCTGGTCACCTCCCTCGGCTGGGAGGCGGTCTTCTGGATCAACGTCCCGGTCGCCCTCGTGGCTGTCGTGGCCGCGCTGGCCCTCATGCCCGAGTCCAAGGGCCCGGCAACCAAGCCCGACCCGCTCGGCGCCGTCCTGTCCGTGGTCGGTATGTCCGCCCTGGTGTGGACGATCAACGAGCTCGTGCGCGGCGTCGCCTGGATCCCGCTGGTCATCGCCGTCGTCGCCCTGGCAGGCTTCGTCGTCTGGGAGCTGCGCACCGAGCATCCGATGGTGCCGCTCAAGCTCTTCCGCGACCGTGACTTCGCGGGCGGCAGCCTGTCGCTCACCCTGGTTCAGGTCGGCAACGGCGGCTTGCTGCTGGTGTTGACCCAGTACATGCAGTTCGTCCTCGGCTACACGCCCACGCAGGCCGGCATGGCCTTCATCCCGATGTTCGTCGCCTCCATGATCTTCAACGGCGTCGGCGCCGGGCTGGGTACCAAGCTCGGCAACCGCGCCGCGGCGGTGCTCGGCATGATCGTGATGGCGGCCGGGTTCGGCCTGCTCACCCTCTCCTCGGCCGACAGCGCCGTGGTCCTGGTCATCGCCCAGGTGGTGCTGGGCGCGGGCGGCGGCCTGGCGATGCCGTCCGCGATCGCCGCCCTGATGGGGGCCATCCCCGTCGAGCAGGCAGGCGTCGGCTCCGCGCTGAACAGCACCATCCAGCAGGCCGGCGCCGCCCTCGGCGTGGCCATCCTGGGCAGCCTGGCCACCAGCAGCTACACCTCGGCCATGCCGGCCACCGCGCCAGAGGCGGCCCGGCGGTCGGTGGCCGCAGCCGTGGCCGACCCGTCGCTGGCGGCTGTCGCCCGCGAGGCGTACGGCGCGGCCATGTCGTCCGCGTTCGTGGGCGCCGCTGCCGGGGTGCTCGGCGCCGCCGTACTGGCTCTGCTCCTTCTACGCCGACGTAAGGTCGGTGCCCACGCCGCGTCCTCGGCTCAGCAGTTGGCTCCAGCCGGAGTCGCTCGCTGACTGTCACGCCAGACAGTGATCACGTCTAATGCGCTGTCGTGTCAGCTGCGGCATCAGGACGGCGACGACCCGGTATCAGAGCGGTCGGCGACAGTGGACGACATGAACCGCCGCGGGCGTCAGGCTCGAGCGGGTTTCACACAGATCAAACACCTGAGGCAAGGAGATTCATGATGGGAAACAACAACAGCGGGTTCTCCGAGGCGGGGCTGCGCAGGCTGCGCGGGGTGCTGACGGGGTATGTCGAGTCGGGGAAGATCCCCGGCCTGGTCGCCCTGGTCAGCCGGGACGGCCAGACGCACGTCGAGGCGCTGGGGACCATGCGGCATGAGGGCGGGGCGCCGATGCGCCGCGACACGCTCTTCCGGATGGCCTCCACCTCCAAGCCGGTGGCGATGGCGGCGGCGATGGTTTTGCTGGATGAGTGCCGACTGCGGCTGGATGACCCGGTGCAGGCATGGCTGCCGGAGCTTGCCGACCGGCAGGTGCTGCGGCAGGTGGACGGCCCGCTGGAGGACACCGTGCCGGCGCGGCGGCCGATCACCGTGCGGGACCTGCTGACCTCCACCTTCGGGCTCGGCATGGATCTGACGGCGCTGGGAACGCCGATCATGAACGCGGTCTTCGAGCGGGAGCTCACCGGCCACGGGCAGACGCCGGAGGCGGATGAGTGGATGCGCCGCCTGGGTGAGCTGCCGCTGATGCACCAGCCCGGAGCGCAGTGGCAGTACCACATCAGCCACGACGTGCTCGGCGTGCTGGTGGCCAGGGTGGCCGGTCAGTCGTTTGAGACGTTCCTGCGCGAGCGGGTCTTGGATCCGCTGGGGATGAAGGACACCGCCTTCCACGTGCCGGCCGACCAGATCGACCGGTTGCCGCCCAGCTACGCCCCCGACCCGCAGAGCGGCGAGTTCGTCGTCTGGGACGAGGCTGTGGGGGGACGCGTCAGCCAGCCGCCGGCCTTCGCCTCCGGCGGCGGTGGGCTGGTCTCCACCGTCGATGACTACCACGCCTACTTCCAGATGCTGCTCAACGGCGGCATGCACGGCAGCGAGCGGATCTTGTCACGGGCCGCTGTGGAGTTGATGACCACCGACCGGCTCACCCCCGAGCAGGCAGCCGCCCGCAACGACCTGGCCAAGAACAGCATCCAGGTGTCCTTCGGCCAGGGCCAGCAGGGCGGCTGGGGCTTCGGGATGGCGGTGCGCACCTACCGCGGCGACTACGCCCCCATCGGCCAGTTCGGCTGGGACGGCGGAACCGGCACCACCGTCTATGCCGACCCGGCCAACCAGCTCACCGGCGTCCTGCTCACCCAGGTCGGCTTGTCCGTCCCGGACCCGGCGCGGCTGATCCACGACTTCTGGACCACCCTCTACCAGGCCATCGACAACTGACACCCGCGGAACCAGACCTCCAGGAGCACATCATCATGTCCACCACCCTTTCCGACCAGGACAAGAGCACCCTGCGCACCGCCGCTTACGGCGCTGTCTCACTGATGGCCGCCGCCGGAGCCGCGGGCAATCCCGGGGCCCACCGGATCGCCACCGACGGCAGCATCGCCCTGAACTCCGCCACCGGCCTGGTCGGACGTGTGCTCGCGGAGAAGAGCAGGGACATCGCCCTGGACGGTAAGTCCGTCGCCGATCTGGCCGACACCGTGCTGCCGATGCTGACCGCGGCCATGGACCTGCTCAAGCAGGATCCGGCCGAGGCCGACAACTTCCGCAGCACCGTCATCGTCGCCATCGAAACGGGCGCCCAGATCCACAAGGGCGAGCCCAGCCCTGCCCTGGCCGAGATGACCCGCAAGATCACCGCAGCCCTCGACGCCGCCTGACCTGCCCGGCCGCGCCATTTCATGAGGTTGTGACCAAACCCGCTCCGCTGTGCCGGGCGGATGCAACTTCGATGACTTCACCATCTACAAGGGATAACCATGTCTAACTCACAGCGACGAGGGTTCCTCGCCGCAGTCGCCCTCGCGGCCGCAGTCGCGCTCCCGCTCGTGGTCGCCGGCGCTTCCGCCGCGTCCGCTACGACGGAGCCGAAGATTGACGTCTCCGGCGGGGTCACCCAGCCCGTCTTCTCCTACGCTGACGCCATCCGTGAGCACGTCCGGGTGGAGTCGCCGGTCGACAGCGACGGCGACGGCAAGAAGGACCTGGTCCGGGTGGACATCATCCGACCAAAGGAGAGCAACTCCGGGCTCAAGGTTCCGGTGATCATGCACGAGAGCCCTTACTACGACGTTCCCGGGGTCGGCTTCGAGATTGAACAGAAGAAGTACGACGCGGACGGGAACCTGACGAAGTTCCCGCTGTTCTACGACAACTACTTCGTGCCGCGCGGGTACGCGTTCGTGTCCGTCGACATGATCGGCACCAGGCTGTCGGACGGCTGCCCGACCTCCGGCGGTCCCTCCGACGTGCTGGGCGGCAAGGCGGTCATCGACTGGCTCAACGGCCGGGCCACCGCCTACGACGACAAGGGCACTCCGGTCAAAGCCTCCTGGACCACCGGACGCACCGGGATGATCGGCCACTCGGGCGAAGGAGCCCTCGCCATCGGTGTCGCCGGCACCGGCGTGCAGGGGTTGGAGACGATCGTGCCGCTCGCCGGACCCAGCAGCTGGTATGACCTGTGGCGGGCGAACGGCACCCTCACCGATATCAGGCGCGGGCAGGAATGGTGGGCCACGCAGGCCGACCAGGATCCGGATGAGAAATGCGCCGCGGCGCACCAGCGCATGAACGAGGGCTCGGACGACGCCACCGGCAACTACAACGCCTACTGGCGCGAGCTCGACTACCGCAACGGGCCGATCTCGAAGGCGAGCAACGTGCGCGCCAGCGTGTTCCCTGTGGTCGGCATGCAGGACCGCAACGTGATGGGCAACCAGTTCTCCGAGTGGTGGGCCGCCCTGCCCCGCACCGTGCAGCGCAAGGTGTGGGTGACCCAGTACGGTCACCTCGACCCGTTCTGGGCCCGCCGGCAGGTGTGGGTCAACACCCTGCACCAGTGGTTCGACCACGAGCTGATGGGCGTGCCCAACGACATCATGCGCCGGCCGCGCGCCGACGTGCAGCTCGGCCCGGACCGCTGGATCACCCAGGCCGACTGGCCGGCGCGAACCCGGGCGGTGACCCTGCGCCCGCAGCAGGACGGCTCGCTGGGCCGCAAGCCCTCGACCGGAGCGGGCAGCTACCTCGACACCAGGCAGACCGAGGCCGCGATGGCCGACAACCCGGGCACGGTCAACCCCAACCGGCTGGCCTACCTGACCCCGCCGCTGGAGACCGCGATGCGACTGTCCGGCACGCCGTCGGTGAGCCTGAAGGTCAAGCTGGACAAGCCGACCGCCAACCTGGGCGTCATGCTCGTCGACTACGGCACCGACACCCGCATTAACTACGACGAGATCGGCGCGAATCCGCATCGCGCGTACGGCTTCAAGTTCCTCGATGCCGAAGACTGCATCGGCGAGAGCACGGCCGATGACGACGGCTGCTACCGCAAGGCCGTCGACAACACGGTGACCTCCGGCTTCCACGTGGTCACCCGGGGCATCATCGACGCGCAGAACCACAGGTCACTGAGCCGCCAGACGCCGCTGACGCCGGGCAAGCCGTACCGGATCACCTGGAACATGCTGCCGCAGGACTACGAGTTCAAGGCCGGACATCGACTGGGCCTGATTCTGACCGGCACCAACGCCGACCTCACCTTCACACCCGACGTCGAACCCGGCACCGGGAGCGAGGTCACCGTCGACCTGACCGGCACCTCGATCTCACTGCCGCTGGTCACCGGCGCAGCCGGCGGAAGATAGCTCGACCGATCATGCCTACGGTCGTGACCGACATGGCCGCGACCGTAGGCATGACGTCTCCGGTGTCCCTCTGCTCGCCCGCGTCGTCCGCGACCTGGGCCCGATGGAGTTGTAGTTGCCCGGAGACCAGCTCAGCCTCGTCCGCTCCGGCGCGCGGGCGGGTGGATCTCGCGGATGATCTGGATGAACGCGCGGACGCGGGCGTTGTCCTCGCCCGCCCGCCACAGCAGCCCGTACTCGATGGGCGGGGCGTCGCTGAAGGGCACGAAGGTCACCCCTGGCCTGGGGTAGTAGCGGGCCCCTCGGGCGGCGACGACCGAGACGCCCTTGCCGACGCTGATGTGGGAGAGCACTTCCTGCCAGTAGGTGAACTTTGGCCTGGTCTGGCGCGGCGAGGCGGAGAACGACATCATCCGAGCCTTCGCCCAGGTCGTCCGGGATCTGGGCGTCTTGCGATCCTGAACCCGCAGGTGCGGTGAGAAGGGTGTTGAGGCCGGAGCCGCCCATCAACACCCTCTCCGCTACTTCGGCTACTCCGCGACGGCTTTCATCCGGGGCAGGAGCAGCGCCACGGCCAGGGAGGCGAGAGCGAAGCAGGCCCCGACGAAGAACGCCTGATGGAAGACCATAGCCCTGGCCTCCAGCACGAGGACGGGGTCGCCGTGGGCCCACTCGGTCAGCTCGGAGACGCGGCTGAAGGCGATCGTCGCGGCGACGGCCACGCCCAGCGCCCCGCCGGCCTCCTGGCTGGTGTTGATGAGCCCCGCGGCCAGCCCAGCCTCCGCCTTGCCGACCCCGCTGAACGCGGCCACTTGCAGCGGCACGAAGGACATGCCCAGCCCCAGGCCCACCACGAGGAACGCCGGCAGCACGCCGGTGAGGTACCCGGCGTCGACGGGCAGGCGGGACAGCAGCAGCAGGCCGATGACGCTGAGGACTAGACCGGCCAGCAGCACCGGCTTGGCCGCCACCTTCGTGACCAGGTTCGAGGCCAGACCCGCGCCCACCGACACGACGACGGCGAGCGGGACGTAGGCCAGGCCGGTCTGCAGCGGCGAGTAGTTCAGGACCTGCTGCATGAACAGGCTGGCGAAGAAGAACAACGTCACCAGGGTGCCGAACATGAGGACGGTGGCGATGTTCGCCAGCCGCAGCACGCGCAGCCGGAAGATGTCCAGCGGGATCAGCGGCGACTCGGCGCGCCGCTCGATGCGCAGGAAGGCCAGCAGCAGTGCGGCCACGGCGACGAGGCCGCCGATGGTCCTGAACGAGGCCCAGCCCGCGTCGGCAGTCTCCCCCAGGGTGTAGATCAGCAGGATCAGGGCGGAGGTGAGGACGACGGCGCCCGCCGTGTCGAAGGCGCGACGCCGTACCTCGGCCCGGCTCTCCCGGATGACGAGCGGGGCCAGCACCGCCACGACCACGCCGATCGGCACATTGATGAAGAAGATCCAGCGCCACCCGGGGCCCTCGGTGAGCAGACCGCCGAGGGTGACCCCGACAACCGACGCGACACCGCTGATCGCACCCCAGACGCCGAGCGCCTTGGTTCGCGCGGGCCCTTCGGCGAAGGTGCCGGTCAGGATGCTCAGGGCAGCCGGAGCGATGAACGCCGAGCCAAGGCCCTGCAGGCCGCGGGCGATGATCAGCATCGCGGCCCCCTGGGCGACGCCCGCGGTCAGGGACGCCCCGGCGAACACGATCAGGCCGATCTGCAGCATGCGGCGGCGTCCGAGGGTGTCGGCGAGCCGCCCGCCGAGCAGCAGGAACCCGCCGAGCACCGTTCCGTAGGCGGTAACGATGTACTGCAGGGAGCTCTCGGAGATGCCGAGGTCACGCTCAATGGACGGCAGCGCGATGTTCACGATCGACACATCGAGGAAGACCATGAACCCGGCCAGGCAAAGGTAGGCCAGGACCAGCCCGGGACGGCGGCGTGGCCCGGTCTCGGGTGGGCGCGTGGCAACGTCTGGCATTGACATGAAAGGCTCGCATTCGTGAGTCGGCACGGCACGTGCCGTGCCGCTTGCCACGATCATGCAGGTGCCGCGCGCACCATGTCAATACGGCACGTGCCGTGCCGTTTGCTGTAGGGTTCGGGGATGGCCACCGTTTCCTCCCGCCGCGATCCCGACCGCACCGAGGCAGTCCTGCGGGCCACCCTCGAACTCGCGCAGGAGGTGGGCTACGCGAAGCTCAGCATCGAGGGCATCGCCGCACGCGCGGGGGTGGGCAAGCACACCGTCTACCGGCGCTGGCCGTCCAAAGGCGCCGTCGTTCTCGACGTGCTGCTCGCCTCCAAGCAGCAACTGGGTTATCCCGACACGGGAGACATCGTCGCCGACCTTCGCGCACAGATGCGGGCAGGCATGGAGTTGCTTGCCCGGCCAGGCATCTCCGCGCTCTACCCCGCGCTGATCGGCGAGATCCAGAATGACGCGGCGCTCGCCGCGGCGTTCCGCGAGCGCTGGCTCAAACCGGTGACCGACGGGACCCGGGCCCGCCTGCTGCTGGCCAGGGAGCGGGGGCAGCTCTCCCCGGACGTCGATCCCGACATGGTCATCGCCCTGCTGTACGGGCCGCTGTACTACCGGATACTGGTGGCCCCCGGTCCCTACGACGCAGCCTTCGTCGACTCCCTGCTCGACGCGGCGTTCGCCGGCCTGAAACCACCGGCCGATTCCCGGCACGTTTCATGAGCCTGCTTGTCGGCTGCGCCCGACCTGACCGCGTTCTACTCTGACGGGCCCTTCAGTTCGACGGTGTTTCCCTGGGGGTCGAAGACGTAGATCGACGGGCCGACACCCTGAGCGCCCCGGCGTGTGCCCATCTGCCCGACCCGGACGTTGTGCGCCTCCAGGTGCTCCAGGATCGCGGGCTCGTCGTAGTTGGCGACCCGCAGGCACAGGTGGTCCATGTTGTGGCCTTCCGTGCCCGGCGCCGCGCCGCCCGGCAGGCCGAGCTTGCCATCGACCCGTACCAGGTCGATCAGCGAGGCGCCGGCGCGGAGCTGGAGCATTCCGATGTCGTCCCGGCGGAGCTCGATGGAGCAGCCGAGAACGTCACAGTAGAACCGTTCCATCACCTCGGCGTCGATGACGCGGAGGACGACGTGGTCAATGGCATCAATTTCGATCATTGTGCTGGTCTTCCTCTTGAGAGTTGACGAATCTGCCCAGGTCATCGGGCAGACTACGGATTGCTCACCATCGGCGGGTGAGCACTCGTGCTTCCAGGACCGTGGTTCTGCCGAGAGCAGGTGAGGTGTTCCCAGGATCCAGCCCGCGGCTGAGGCGATCAACGTGCGATCGCGACGCGATCGTTTAGGTGCGTTCAACGACTTCCCGCACGGAGGTCGCGACCAGTCCCACAGCCAGTGCGCCCACGGTGGCGTCGACCGCCCGCCGAACGGACCGACGCCGGGTTGCTGATCCCGGCGGTGGCCCGGGTCTTGCTCACCGGAAGGCGGCGGCGTTGCGCGCGGCCCACTCGCCGAAGGGGCGGGGGCGCGGCCCAGGATCCGCTCGACGTCCGGACTGACACGCCGCTCCTCGGGGGTGGGCTCGCCGAGGATGGCCAGGGTCCCCTCGACCACGGGCAGCGGCATGAACTGCGAGCGATCATGGCGGCGTGCCGAGCAGGCGATCCGGCCGCCCGGCCGGTGCGCGACTCCGGCACGTTATCCGGTGGAAGAGTTCCTCGTTCATGGTGGCCTCGGGTGATCACGACGTGCCGGGCCGACCTTGCCGATCTCGGCGCAGTCGAGGTCGGTCGCGAGCATGTCGCGAACTTGCTGCTCGCTGGTGGCGGTGAAGGACGCGACCCCGTCGCACGTGAGGTCGAAGGCGTAATCAGACATCTCGGCCGCCGCTCTGGGTGCCGAGGAGCCGTACTTCGGTGACGCCCATCGACAAGATCACGAAACATGATCCCAGGTGACCCGGACTAGCCATTCGGCGCCCCAGAGCCCTTCCTCCCACCGGACGAAGGGCTCTGCGCTTGAAGTACTCGAGTTCTTGAGCCCCACACCCGCTCCCGAGGCCAACCGAATGGCTCCCGCTGACCGTCCGGGCGGCCCGCGCGGGTGGGGGGACGCGGGTCCCCCGCAGCCGGAGTCCTATATCAGCGGCACCGCCCGGTCCAGGGCGGGCGGGGCCACCGGCCCCTGCCGCAGGTAGGCCCGCATGGCCTCGTAGTCGCGGTTGCCGCGCACGGCGTCGGTGTACCCGGCGAAGGCGGTGTAGCCGTCGGCGCCGAGAAGCGTGTAGGCCAGCGCGGCGAGCCGGTAGGTCCTGCCGGTGTCGAGCGGCTGCCCGTTCACGATCACGTCGGCGGGGTTGATCCTGTCGCCGACGGGCCTGGTCGCGTCGAAGGAGAAGCGGACGTTCTTGGACACGGCCAGCGGCGCGAACTTCACGGTGCCGTTGGCCTGCGTCTGCCACTGCTGCTCCAGGGCCTGCTCGATCTGCGAGCCCTTGACGGTGACGGTGAGCACCGGGTTGGCGTAGCCCCAGGCCGCCCACGACTCGCCCATGAGCACCTGACCGTCGCTGTCGGCGGGGTTGGCGCCCTTGGCGAACCTCAGGTCGCCGCGCAGGGAGTTGGAGCCCTTGGTCGGGGCGACGGCCACCATGGCCAGGTCGGCCTTGCCGCCCTCGGTCCGCTGCGAGTCGAAGTAGGCCACGTCGGCCACGGTGTTGCCGAGCGTGCTCTGCCCCGTCGCGTCGCCGGTCCTGGTGAGGTCGCCGGTGATGGTCCCGTACGGCTTGGCGTAGGTCTCCTTCTGCTTGGCGTTCCAGTGGTCGACCAGCTTCACCATGGCGGGGTCGGGGGTGACGTCGCGGGTCACTGGGTGGTTGACCGCGGTGGTCTCGGACCTGATGACGTCGCGGGTACGGTGGTCGAGCTTCAGGTTGATCTCGTTGATGAGGCGGCCGTGGTTGGCGGCCTCGACGACCGGGCGGGGATTACCCGCCGGGTCGGGTAGCGAGCAGGTGAAGTACCAGTGCCAGTGGCCCGTGACGATGACGTCGATGTCGGGCGAGGCGTTGGCGGCGAAGTCCCAGATCGGCCCGTTCTTCTGATCGGCGCAGCCGTTGTAGTCGTCTCCGGCCTTGCCGCCCTCGTGCACGTTGGCGACGATGGCCTTGACGCCGCGCCGCTTGAGGATGGCGGCATACTTGTTGGCCGTCTCCACCAGCGGCAGGTTGTCCAGTGACGGCTGGTAGGAGGTGGAGCCGTCCACCGTGGTGGGCGTGGTCAGGTTGATGAACCCGACGGGGATGCCCTGGAAGCGCTTGATCACGTACGGCGGGAGCACCGGACGGGTGTCGCCCTTCCGCGAGATGTTGGCCGTCGAGATGGCGAAGTCGGCGCCGTGGAACTGCCGCCCGTCGGAGTCGGTGAAGCAGCTGTCGACCCCGATCTCTCCGAAGCACTCGCCCTCGCCCATGTGGTCGCGCAGGAACTCCAGGGACCGGTCCAGCTCGTGGTTCCCGACCGTGGTGAACTCCACCTTGATCTTGTTCAGGAACTCGATCGTGGGCTCGTCGGCGTGGTAGGACACCTCGGTCGGCCAGCCGCTGAAGTTGTCACCGGCCGAGAACGTGACCGTGTTCTCATGGCCTTGCCGGAGCTTGTCCAGATGCGTCGCCACGTACGGCGCGCCGCCCACCACCAGGGTGTTCCCCTGCGGATCCTTGATCGTCCCGTCGGTGGCGTTGTTCTGCGGGGTGATGAAGCCGTGGAAGTCGGTGAGGGACAGCAGTTGCACGTCCACGGGCTTCGGGTCGGCCAGTGCCGGTGAGGCGGAGGAGGCCAGAGTGACGCCTAAGGCGACGACGATCCACTTGCGACGGGAATGCACACATACTCCTCGATAGAGGGATACAACGGGAGAAAAGACTGGTGGTTCAGCCCTTCGAGCCGGTGAACGCGATCCCGGCGATCAGCTGTCGCTGCATGACCACGAAAAGAACGATCACGGGCAGCGAGGCGACGACGGACCCGGCGAAGAGGATCGGGTAATCGGTCAGGTACTGGCCGCGCAGCGAGGCCAGCCCGGCGGAGAGCGTCATCATCTCCGGGTCGGTGTTGACCACCAGCGGCCAGAGCAGGCTGCTCCAGGACCACATGACGGTCAGCAGCCCGAGCGCCAGCAGCCCGGGCCGCACCAGCGGCAGCATGATCCACCAGTAGATCTGCAGCGGGTTGGCGCCGTCCAGGCGCGCCGCCTCGTCCAGTTCCCTGGGCAGCGTCTTGAAGAACTGCCGCAGCAGGAACGTGCCGAAGGCCCCGAAGACCCCGGGGGCGATGAGCGCCTGGAGGGTGTTGAGCCAGCCGAGCCCCTGCATGATCTCGTACCGGGGCAGCAGGAACAGCTCCCCCGGCACCATCAGCACGGCCAGGAACAGCATGAAGATCGGCCCGCGCCCGGGGAACTCCAGCCGCGCGAAGGCGAAGGCTGCGAGCGAGCAGAGCAGCAGCTGCCCGGCCGTCACCGCCGCCGTGACGATCACGGTGTTGAGGAACTGCCGCCCGAGCGGCACGGTCCTGAACACGTCGGCGAAGTTGTGCCACTGCCAGGAGGGGACCGGCGTGGGCGGCACCCGCATCGACTCGGTGACGGTCTGCAGCGAGACCACGAGTTGCCAGACAAACGGCGTGATCATGATCAGCCCGCCGACGAGCAGGACCGCGTGCACGATCCAGCGCCTACTCATAGTGGACCCACCGCCTCTGCAGCCTGAACTGGAGGGCGGTCAGCGCGAGGATCAGGGCCAGCAGCACGACCGCGATCGCGGCTGCGTAGCCGCGGCTGTTCTGCACGAAACCCTGCTCGTAGAAGAGGTAGACGATCGTGCGGCTCCCCGCCAGCGCCGGGCTCTTGGTGTCGATCATGAGGTAGACCAGGTCGAACACCTGCAGAGCGTTGATCAGCGTGATCACCATGACGAAGAACGTGGTGGGCGTGAGCAGCGGCAGCGTGATGCGGAAGAACTGCCGCATCCTGCCCGCGCCGTCGATCGCGGCGGCCTCGTAATAGTGCTTCGGGATCCCCTGGAGCCCGGCCAGGAACAGCACGGCGTTGTACCCGAGCGAGCTCCAGATCCCGACCACCGCGATGGCGTAGATCGCGAACTCGGGGTCGGAGACCCAGTAGGGCCCGTCGATCCCGATCTCGCCGAGCAGGTAGTTGATCAGGCCGAAGTCGCCGTTGTACAGGTAGCGCCAGGTCAGGCCGACGGCCGCGGGCATGGTGACCACGGGCAGGAAGTACAGCGTGCGGTAGAAGCCGAGCCCGCGCAGCCCCGGCACGTTGAGCAGCGCCGCGATCACGATCGCCAGCGGCACCCCGATGAGCACGAGCACGGAGTAGAGCAGCGTGTTGCGCAGCGCGCCGAGCATCTCCTCGTCGCCGAAGAGGGCGGCGAAGTTGTCGACGCCCACCCACGTCTGCCCGCCGAACACGCCGGACTCGGTGAAGCTCAGGTAGAGCGTCTGGACGATCGGCCACAGGTAGAACACGGCCAGCCCGAGGGCCATGGGCGCGATCAGCCCGTAGCCCCAGAGCCAGTCGCAGCGCGGCCGCCGCCCCGGCCGGGCCGCCGCCTTGGCGGCGGCCCGTTCCTCGGTCAGCAGCATCCGCTACTCCTTGGCCAGGATCTCGTTCATCTGCGCGGCGATCTCCCTGGCGGCGTCCGCGGTCGGCCGCTTGCCCGCCCATGCCTCGGCGAGGAGCTTGTTCTGCACGTCCTGCCACTTGGCGGTGTTCAGGGAGACGGGGTACGGCACGCCGTGCGGGATCGAGGCGTCGAACGCCTCCTTCAGGTGGTAGTTCGGGAAGGCGTTGAACCAGCCGTCCTGGGTGCCCGCCCGCGAGGAGACCGAGGCGCCGCCGGTGTCGCTGAGGATCTTCTCGGCCTCCTCGGAGGAGAGGAACGTGGCGAACTGCGCGCTCTCGACCGGGTGCTCGCTCTTGGCCGAGACGGCGTTGGCCAGGCCGAGCAGGATGACGGCCTCCTGCGCCGGCCCCTTGGGCAGGGGCGCCACGTCGACCTTGTCGCCGCGCTCGGTGTTGGCCTTGAACGCGGTGGCGAGCCAGGAGCCGCCGTAGTACATGGCGTACTTGCCGGTCATGAACAGCTGTACGGGATCGGTGTCGGTGGTCGCCTGGGCGGGCGGGGCGACCTTGTCCTTGTTGATCATGTCGGTCCAGAACTCCAGGCCCTGGATGGAGCCGGGCTCGTCGAAGCCCGACTTCTTGCCGTCGGCGGAGACGACGTGGCCGCCGGCCTGGATCATCGTGGGGTAGAAGCCGCCCTGGTCCCACATGGGGGCCAGCAGGCCGTACTGCTTCTTGGCCGGGTCGGTCAGCTTCTTGGCGGCGGCCCTGAGGTCGTCCCAGGTCCAGTCGGCGGTCGGGTACTTGACGCCGGCCTTGTCGAAGAGCTCCTTGTCGTACCAGAGCACGGGGAGGCCGACGTCGCGCGGCATGCCGTACAGCTTGCCGTCGTAGCGGTAGCCGTCCACGATCGCCTGCGGGAAGGCGCTGACGTCGGCGTTCTGGATGGGGGCGAGCACGCCGCCCTTGGCGTACAGGCGGACGTTGAGGCTGTTCATCCAGAAGACGTCGGGGGCCGCGCCGCCGGTGGCGGCGGTCTGGAGCTTGGTCCAGTACTGGTCCCAGGGGGTGATCTCCAGCTTGACCGTGACGTCGGGGTGCTGCTTCTGGAAGGCGTCGATGATTTTCTGGGTGCTGGCTTGGTCGTTCTTCTCCCAAATCGCGTAGCTGATCGTGATTTTTCCGGACTTGGTGGTGGTGTCGGTGCCGGAGCCACAACCGGCCAGGGTCACGGCCAGGGCGGCGACCAATGCCATACGCAGACGCACGGGGGGTTCCTTCTCTGGAAGCGTCGGGGGTGGGTGGTCAGGGTCTCGATCGCGAGGGATCGGCGCGGAGGGCGGCGCTCCGCTCAGAATTCGGTGTTGGTGAAGCCGGTCCGCGCCACGACATCGCTGTATCCGTTGACGTCGAAGTCCTCGGCGTAGAAGAGGTGGAAGCCGGTGGCGTCGGCGGCGACGGCGGTGGCCGACTGACTGCCGGCCGTGTTCGGGTTCATGCGCTCGCAGGGGAACCGGCCGGCCGTCGTCCCGTCGGCGTTGAAGCCGCGGGCGTACACCTCGAAGGAACGGCCGGCGTTCCAGATGTCGGACTCGGTCCAGCCGACGACGAACCGTCCGCTGTCGTCGACGGCGACGGACGGCGATCCCTGGACCGCGCACCTGTCCACCAACGACACCCTCCCGCACAGCGGCGGGTACTCCTTGCCGCCGTCGGAGACCGTGTTCGGTGCGTACTTCCCGAACGCGACGGGGTTCTCCGCGAACCTCGATCCCAGGGAGGGCGTCAGACCCCGCGTCCGCACCCGCCAGACGGTCTTCACGTCGCCTCCGGTGACCGCCACGTTGTCGCTCCAGGCGACGACGCTGTCGCCGCCCGCCGTCGTCGCCACCGCGGGGGCCAGGTGCTCGGTGGCCGCGTTGGTGCTGATCTTCGTGGCGGCGGCGACGGTCGCGCCGGTCGCCGAGACGCGCTTGCCGTACACGTCAGGCGCCTGCTGCCAGACCACGGTCGCGGTGCCGGCGCCGTCGACGGCCACGTCCGGCCGGTCCCCCGCGCCCACCTGGACCGGCGCGAAGGCACGCGAGGTCAGCGAGGCGTAGCCGGCCGCGCGGACGGTCTTGGTCGGCGCGTCCTCCCAGACCACCGTGAACCCGCCGTCGCCCCGGACCGCGATCCTCGGCCGGGTCTGGTCGCCGCTCCACTGCGGGTCGTTCGCCCAGATCGTCGAGCTCAGCGTGCCCGACGGCGAGAGCCTGCGCACCGCGATGTTGTGCTCCCCCCGGCAGTCGCCGTCCTCGGCCCAGGCGACGTAGGCGTTGCCCGTGTCGTCGACGCCGGCCGACGGCTGCACGTGGTTCCAGCCGGTCGCGCACCCGGCCCCGCCCATCGAGACCTTCACGGGGCCGGTCACCGGCTGCCCGTCGTGGTAGATGCGCGCGTAGACCTCGGTGCCGTCCACCGAGGCACGATCACGGTCGTCCTCCCAGGCCACGGCCGTGTAGCCGGCGCGCATGGCGGCCGCCCTCGGCGCCCGCTGGTCGTCGGGGCCATTGGCGGCCATCTGGAGCGCGGCGTCCGGATAGGCGGAGGGGACGAACTTGATCATCTCGTCCAGCATCGCGGCCAAGTCCGCGTCGTACGCCGCGTAGATCCCCGCGTCGTCGATACGGATGAAGGAGTCGTCCGAGGCGGTCAGGGAGCCGGCGTTGAGGTTGTGGGATCCGGTGTAGACGTAGCGCCGCGTCGCGCCGCCCGCCGCCGCCGACGGCCCGTCCACCAGGATGATCTTCGAGTGGAGGTTGTCGGGCGCGCAGGTGTCCCCGGCCGGGTAGTGGCAGCCGCCGGGCCTGAAGGTGTGCACCACGATGCCGCCCTTGGCGAGCTCCTGGGCGGTCGAGACCGTCTGGTTGCCTTCGGCGACGAGCACCTGGACGCCGCACCCCTGCTGCTTCTTCGCCTTGAGCGCGTCGATGACGAGCGGCCTGTCCGTGGCGAACTGCGCCTGCGCCACGCGGATCGTGCCGGGGCAGCCCACGTCCTTGATCATGGCCGCGACCAGGTCGGCGCTGTCGTAGGTAGCCTGGTCGTAGACGGTGTCGCGGGGCTCCATCCAGACCGTGACCTTGCCACTGGCGGAGGTGAAGGGCGCCTGCCACGTCGTCCGCACCCGGGAGACCAGCGTGTCGAACACCTGCCGGTAGCCCTCGGCCAGGCCGGCGTCACCCGAGCTGATCAGCATGTTCTGGTGGAGGCCGTTGTCGGCGCTGAGGTTCTGCGAGCTCTGCGCGACCACGTCGGTCCTGCCGTCCGTGAGGCGGCTGAACACGAAGAACTTGTGGTGGTTGATGTCGGTGTCCGGGCCGTTGCAGCCCATGGTGCAGAGCGTGACCGGCACTCCGGCGGCGGCCAGCTCGTCGAGCAGCGGGTCGTGACCGGACCCCTCGGACACCACCCGTACGTCGACGCCGCGATCGTGCGCCGCCACGAGCTCGTCCTTGACGGTCCTGATCTCCAGCACGTACGTCGCCACGCGCAGGGTGGAACCCGGCGCGGCCAGGTCGATCAGGCCCAGCAACCGCGTCAGCAGGGAGCCGTCGAGCGTGCCGTCGACGCTCGGCCTGCTGAAGTACGCCGACAGCTCGGGAGTCGCCGCACGGGCCGGGGTGATCACGCCGAGCAGGCAGGATAAGCCGATGAGGATGACGGACAGGCGTCTGGTCATACGTGCCTCTCTCCACTGAGGTTTCGTCGGATGCCGCGGGTCCAGGCCGCCACCTCGGCCTCGGTCTCCGCCCGCTCGCGCGGCCAGCCCTTGACGTCCGGCCGCGTCTGCCACGGCTCGGGGCCGGTCTCCTTGCGGTACTCCACGCCCAGCGCGGCGAGCCGGCGCTCGTGGTGGTGCAGCCGCGCCCGGAAGTCGTCGAAGTCGCCGCCCGCGGGGCTCCACACGACCTCGGCGAAGGCCGACAGGCGGGGGAAGGCCATGTAGTCGAGCGCGCGAGGCGAGTCGATGTGCTCGGTCCAGAGGTTCGCCTGTGCGCCGAGCACGCGGACGGCCTCGGCCTCCGTGAGCTCCGGCGGCACCGGTTCGAAGGCGTGGACGTCGCGCAGCGAGATCACGCTGCCGATCGGGACCGGCTCGTCGGGCCGGTCCGACTGCCGGAAGTCGAGGTAGAGCTGCGTGAACGGGCACGTGATCACGTCGTGCCCGGCCCTGGCCGCCACGACCGCGCCGTACGTGCCGCGCCAGGACGCCACGGTCGCACCCGACGGCAGGCCGCCCTCGATGATCTCGTCCCAGCCCAGCAGGCGTCGCCCGCGCGCGGTCAGATGGTCGGAGAACTGGCGGATGAACCAGCTCTGCAGCTCGTCCTCGTCGCGCAGGCCGAGCTCGCGGATGCGCCGCCGGGCCGACGGGCTCTCCCGCCACTGCGTCTTGGGGCACTCGTCGCCGCCCACGCAGACGTACTCGCCGGGGAAGATCTCCATGACCTGGTCGAGCACGTCCCGGTAGAAGGCGAGCGTGGCGTCCTCGACGTTGAGCACGTTCGGGGAGACGCCCCACTGGGTGGCGACCTCCAGCGGGTCGTCGAGGTTGCCCAGCTCCGGATAGGCGGCGATGGCGGCCTGGGAGTGCCCGGGCAGCTCGATCTCGGGCACCACGGTGACGAACCGGTCCGCCGCGTACGACACGATCTCGCGCAGGTCGTCCTGGGTGTAGAAGCCGCCGTGCGGGCGGCCGTCGAACAGGCCGTGCCGGCGGGACCCCAGCGGGCTCTCCCTCCGCCAGGCGCCGACCTCGGTCAGCTTCGGGTACCCCTTCACCTCGAACCGCCAGCCCTGATCGTCGGTCAGGTGCAGGTGCAGCACGTTGAGCTTGTGCGCGGCCAGCAGGTCGATGTACCGCAGCAGGTCGGGCTTGGGCAGGAAGTGCCTGGCCACGTCGATGAGGCAGCCGCGCCACCGGAATCTCGGCCGGTCCTCGACGGTAACCGGGGCGACGAGCCAGTCCCGCTCGCCGACCGCGCCGCTGCGGAAGGCCGCGGGCGGCAGCAGCTGGCGCAGGGTCTGCGCGCCGTAGAACGCCCCCGCCGCGTCCCCCGCTTCGACGCGTACCCCGCCGGGGCGCACGGTCAGGCGGTACGCTTCATGGCCGAGCCCGGCCGCCAGGGTGAACTCGATCGCCCCGGGCCGCGCCTCTCCGGGCGGCAGCGGCAGGCCGGTCACGGGGAACAGCACGCCACGCAGCCAGCCTTCCACCCGCGCGAGCTCGGGGGGTGCGGCGATCACTGTGGCCGTGGTGAGGGTGAAGGGCTCCGTGCCGTCTCGGTTGAGGTGAACGGGTCGTGGCAGCAGCAAGTCAGGTCCCTGAGGGGTCGGAGGTCGGGGTTCGGCGATTGTGTCGCCGTACGGGCTGGGCGGGCTTGCGTCGCGGTGGAGTACCGCCCGATGAGGATTTATGATGAAGTCCACCATTAAGATTCGTCAAGAAGGGTTATCCGTGACGCACTCCGTGACTGGCGGCGACCTTCAGCGGCTCCGGCGGCTCAACGCGCTCTCCGCGCTCGCCGTCCTGCGCGCCGACGGCCCGATGACGCTGACCAAGCTCGCCGAGCGCGCCGACCTGGCCAGAGCCACCATCAAGGTGGTGGTCAGTGACCTGATGAAGCTGGGCTGGGTGGCCCAGCTGGACCCGAGCGGCGGCGAGAAGGGCAGGCCCGCGCGCCGCTACCGGTTCCGCGGAGAAGTGGGCCGAGTGCTGGGGCTCGACATAGGAGCGCACAAGGTGCTCGCGGTCGTGGCCGACCTCGACGGCAACGTCCTGCACACCACGCGCGAGCCGGTCACCCCCGAGCAGCCGCGCGCCGAGCGGCTGGCCGCCGTCGACAGGGCCGTCGACGCCTGCCTGACCGGCTCCGGCACCTCCGCCTCCGACGTCTGGATCGCGGTGGCGGGTAGCACGGGCTACGTCGACCTGCAAGGACGCGTCGTCCTGTCACGGGCCATCCAGGACTGGTCGAGCGTGCCGCTCGCCGATCACCTCGGCGCACGGCTCCGCTGCGCGGTCCTCGTGGAGAACGACAGCAGGCTCGCCGCGCTCGCCGAGTGCCGCAGGGGCATCGCCCGCGACACCCGGAACCTGATCTTCCTGCACGTCGGCCGGCGGGCCGGGGCCGCCGTCGTACTCGACGGAGTCCCCCTGCGCGGCGGTGGGGGCGCGGCGGGCGAGATCGGCGTGCACCCGCTGTTCAACCTGGGTCACGTGGGCGAGCTGCTGCAGGCCGTCCCCGCCGTGGAACCCGGCACGCCGCCCGACGCGGTCGCGGGGGCGGTGTTCGAGGCCGCCAGGCGCGGCGACGCCGGCGCGCGCGGCGCCGTCCTGCGGTACGTCAAGGTGCTCGCGCTGGCCACCTCCGCGATGGCCCTCACCGTCGATCCCGACCTGGTGGTGCTCGGCGGGGGCTTCTCCCGGTCGGCCGACGTGCTCCTGGAGCCGCTGAGGGACGAACTGGAGACGATGTGCCTGCGCACTCCGGAGCTGCGGGCCTCGGTGCTCGGCGACGAGTGCGTGGCGGTCGGCGCCGTCTGTTACGGCGTCGAGCGCCTGTCCAAGACGCTCTTCAACCCCGAGACCGGCCCGTTGCCCGCGGATACCCCCCCCATCATTAATGGTTGAGTTCACCAAATATCGGGAGCGTGCGTGAGGACGGCTGGTTGTGACTTCAGGTGCCGGGCGGCCACGTAGGCGCGGCTGAGTTTGGCGTGCCGCGCACGGGCTTGACGCCGAGGGCGCCGGTCATGGCATCCAGGCGACCGGGCTCGCAAGGCGGGCTGAGAGGGAGAGGGTGGTGGGCGTGACAGGTGATGCGGTTGAGGAGTTTGAGCGACACCGTTCGAAGCTGTTCGGGCTGGCCTGATGCCCCGCGCCGGCGCAGGTAGGCGCGGTTGGCGCGGGAGGAGTAGGCCTTGTCGGCGGCGACCGCGCCGGGGCGGGTGCGGGGACGGCCGACGGGACCGCGGACCTTGATGCCGGCCAGGACGGCGATGAAGCGGGGACTGTCGGCGGCCTGGCCGGGAGTGAGCAGGAACGACAGCGGACAGCAGCGCCGGTCGGCGGACAGGTGCACCTTTGCTGGGTCAGCCCGCCCCGGGAGCGGCCCAGCTCGGCCGCCTTCAGCCGGGCGCCTCGGCCTCGATCACCGCGTCGGCCATCTGCCCGGCCAGAAGGAGGATGGCCGAGAGCGCGCACCGTAGCTGGGCCACCGCCGGTGGCGGGAGAGGCTGGGCCAGCGCCCTGGTGATCAGGTCGGTGGTTCCCGTCAGCTGCCCCGCTTCGGTCATGGCGTGCGCGGCGGTCAGCGTGCGTGTGAAGTGTTGCGGAGAGTCGTCGTCGGTGAGCTCCATCGCCCGCACCGCGATATCGGCGGCGGTCCCGGGAGCATCGGCGAGGAGTTCGTTCACCGCCTGGTCGAGCCCTGCCAGCGTGCGCGTGTCACCGTGCTGGCCGCCGAGCAGGAGATGGGTGGCCGCCCCGACGGCGGACCCGCCCCGCTCCAGCAGGAGCCCGCCGATCTGGTGGTGCAGGGCCTGGCGCACCGGTGGTGGCAGCCCCTCGACGACAGCCTTCCTGACCAGGTCATGCCGGAACCGGAGAGAATCCGATCCGACCACCAGGACTTGGGCGTCCATGGCCTCGCCCAGGGCGGGGAGCAAGGTGGCCGGCGTCCTGCCGAGCGCCTCGGCCACATCCTCGGGCGAGAACGACTGCCCCAGCACCGCCGCGGTCTCGACCAGCTGGCGGGC
This sequence comes from Nonomuraea sp. NPDC049152, assembly GCF_040648355.1. Taxonomy (NCBI): domain Bacteria; kingdom Bacillati; phylum Actinomycetota; class Actinomycetes; order Streptosporangiales; family Streptosporangiaceae; genus Nonomuraea; species Nonomuraea sp. NPDC049152. The sequence goes on from NZ_JBEZDO010000020.1 coordinate 21,237, forward strand.
TTGGCTGCTCAGCCGTTCGAGACGCCGCGTCACGAGGCCCTGGAGTCGTTGCGGAAGTCGCTCGGAGGCCAGATGGGCCAGCCCGCCGGAGACGCTGATCGCCTGCTCCTCGCGGAGCCCGGCCATAAGCTCGACCAGGAGGATGGGGTTGCCGCCCGCCCCCGCTGCCGGGCTCCAGCAGCTCGTGGGCGGGCGGCGCGATCAGAAGGTCGGCGATCACCTCGGCCACGGCGTCGGGGGAAAGAGGGGCGAGCTCCAGCCGGACCGCCCCCTCCGCCTCAAGAGCGGTGAACAGGCGTTCCACCTCTGTGCCGTGGCGGTCGGTGCTCCGCGCGAGCATCCAGACGAGAGGCTGCGGCGACAGCTGTGACTCCAGGATCCTCAAGGCCATCAAAGTCACTGGATCCGCCCACTGCAGATCGTCCAGGACCACGACGAGCGGATTGCGGGACGCGAGTGCTTCGGCCCTGGCACGGAGCCGCTCGACCAGCATGATGCGCGTATCGACCGTAGGTGCCTGGCTGATCAGCGTGATCGGCGATTCGTTGAACGCCGAGAACAGCGGCGCCATCGGAACAAGCTGTCCCAGCTCCTCCGCGTGCCCGACCGCGAGGGAGAACCCCAGCTCGGCGGCCGTGTCGGCGGCCTCGGCGAGGAACCTGACTCTTTCCCGTGCCGGACTTCGGGAAAGAGCGCGGTGCTTCTCCTCGACGGGCCGCGCACCTCGTCGATGGGTGCCGTTCCGCGCCAGATGACTACACAGATTGAGGATGTTGGGACCGGTTTCCGGAGCAAGCCTCAAACAAAGAGGCCCTTCGCCGTGCCTGGCGAAGAATCGAGGTCTGACTCAGCTCAGCTCTCGGGAGGTGGTGCTCGGCGACCGGCCGAAACCAGCGCGGCCTCGACCAGTGCACCAAGTTGGCCAACTCTACGGCGTGGGTGGCGGCGTGCCCGGCGGGCAGCGTCCGGAGCGCAGCGAACACCTGCTCAGTGTGCTCGACTCCTTCGCTGAGCGCCACGGCCTGCTTTCCGAGGACGAAATTCTTGCTCGCGAGCTCGACTATGTCCGCGTCCTGGACGAATTCGGCCGCGAACTCGGTCACCCCGTCTTTGATGATGTCTTCACCGTCGATCTGCGGGTTGCCTCCAAGCCGGGCCGATGAGGCAGCCGTCGGCGACCGCGACACCGGCGAGCTGGCACGACAGCACGCGCCCCTCCGGAGGGTGTCCGCCGCTCGCCGCTCCGCGTCATGGTCACAGGAGCAGGCCCAACAGCCGGGACATGCGCTGCCAATGCTCGCTGGAGGGGTTCTTGAGGTCGGGTTCGACGATCTTGAGCGCGCGGGCGAGCACCATGGACAGCCCGCCGGCCACGGCCGGCAGCCGGGCCTCGGCGTCTACGCTGAGCGACAGGTCGAGCGGCGGCAGCGCGGTGAGCTGCTCCAGGATCGGCGATAGCTCCAGCTCCTCGTCCAGGTCGCGGAACTCGTGCATGTTCTCCTGCAGTCCCTTGGTAATGGGCAGGTCCCATGGCTGGATGATGTCGCGCCTGTTCTCCTTGGCCGCGGCCTCGGCGACGACGAGCATGTCGTACAGCTTCTGGTTGACGAAGTCGTTGAAGCGCTTGAGGTCGTTCTTGTCCACGTCGAGTCCCGCGGCGGCGCGGAAGAAGCGCTCGAACCTGGCGTGTGCCATCACCGGCATGTCGATCACCGTCTTCTCTGTCGATTTCCTGTGGTGGTGAACCTCTCGTGCACCAGGCGCACGGCCATGGCGCCCTCCCCCACCGCGGAGGCGACCCGCTTGACCGATCCGCTGCGGACGTCGCCCGCGGCGAAGACGCCCAGGTGGTCGGTCTCCAGGGGAAGCAGTGCATTCCAGGTGGTGGATTGTCCCGTGACGATGAAGCCGCGGTCGTCGAGCGGCACGGCGCCCTCCAGCCACTTGGTGTGCGGGTCTGCGCCGATGAAGACGAACATCGCCCTGGTCGCGATCTCCAGGGACTTCCCCGTGCGCTTGTTGCGGACGCGGACACCTTTCAGCGTGCCGTCGCCGATGAGGTCGCATACCTCGGTGTCGTGCATGATCTCGATGCCGGGCGTGCGGTCGAGCTCGTCGGCGAGGTAGCGGGACATGCTGGCGCGCACGTCGTCACCGCGTACGATCATGCGCACCGACGACGCGTTCCTGGCCAGGTAGAGGGCCGCCTGACCGGCGGAGTTGCCGCCGCCGACGATGACCACCGGCGAGCGGCTGCACATGCGCAGCTCGAACGGGGTGGCCGCGTAGTAGACACCCGATCCCTCGTACTTCTCCAGCTCGGGGACCTCCAGCCGCCGGTAGCGGGCGCCGGTGGCGATGATCACGGCGTGGCCCTTGATGGTGTTGCCGTCCTCGACGACGACGCCGTAGAAGCCGTCGTCCGGCTGCAGACCGGTCACCTCGGCCGGGACGGTCAGCACCGCGCCGAACTTCCGCGCCTGGATGATGGCGCGCTCGGCCAGCTCGGCGCCCGAGATGCCGGAGGGGAAGCCGAGGTAGTTCTCGATGCGGGAGGAGGTGCCGGCTTGGCCGCCCGCGGCCACGGCGTCGAGCACGATGGTCGTCAGCCCTTCCGAGGCCCCGTACACGGCGGCGGCCAGGCCCGCGGGGCCCGCGCCCACGACGACCAGGTCGCTGACCCCGGTGCCGGGCACCGGGACGGGCAGGCCGATCGCCTTCGCCAGCTGGGCGACGGTCGGGTTGCGCAGGACCTTGTCGCCGCGCCAGATCACGACCGGGGTGTCCTCGGGCGGGATGCGCAGCTCGCGCAGCAGCGCGTCCGCCTCCTCGTCCTCCTCCAGGTCGATCCACCGGTGCGGCACCCTGTTGCGGGCAGCGAACTCGCGCAGCCGCCGGCAGTCCGCCGAATAGCGGGAGCCGATGATGCGGAAGCCGGTGCCCAACCCGATCAGTAGGGACCGCCGGGCCAGGTAGGCCCGCAGGATGAGGTCGCCGAGTGCCTGGTCCCGCGCCACCAGCGCGCGCACCTCGTCGGCCGGCACGGCCAGCACCTCGCCTGGCTCCTGGACGACGGCGGTCAGGAATCCCGCCTGGCCGGTGAGCAGGCTGAGCTCGCCGAGGAACCGGCCCGGGCCGTGGACGGCGATCGTCCGCTCGTCCGGGCCGCGCCCCTCGACCATGGCAACCTTGCCGGTCAGCACGACGATGAACTCCGCGGTGGGCTCCCCCTCACGGAACAGGACGTCGCCTCCCGACACGGCCCGGCGCTCGCCGCGGGGGGAGAGCTCGGCGAGCTGCGCCTCGCTCAGCCGGGGATAGGCGCCGTACAAGTCCGGCGTCTCGGGTACCGGCGTCATGCGCGCGCCTTGACCGCGTCCTCGACCCATCTGCGCAGCTCGTGGGCGGGCGCGCCGCCCGCCCGCTGGGCGACGACCTCGCTGCGGACCATCATCATGAGCGTCGGGATGTGCTTGATCGCGAAGCGCTCGGACAGGCGTGGCAACCGGTCCACGTCGACTAGTTTGACGCGGCCGGCCAGGTCCTGGGAGACCTGTTCGAGCGCGGGCGTGACCATCCGGCACGGCCCGCACCAGTCCGCCCAGAAGTCGACGGTGACCGGTAGCGCCGATCGCTCGGCGACCTTGGCGAACGTATCGTCGCCCGCCTCGGCGATCCAAGGCAGCAGCGGCTGATGGCAGCTCCCGCACTGGGGGACGCCGTCGGCCGCGGCAGGCACCCTGTTCCGTTTGCCGCAGTTCGGGCAGGCGATGGTGGACGTCATGTCAGCTGCCCGGTCCGGTGAAGGTGACGCTCAGCTCGCCGTGGTCGACGTCCACTGTCACGGTCGAGCCGTCGGGGACACCCCAGGCGTTCGCGCCTCCGTCCTCGCTCATCTCTCCCAGGGCCGCGTTCCTCTACCCCGGCCGGTCGTACGTCTTCGAACTCGCGGGCGGGGTAGACGTCACCGCCCCTGCGGCGCCCCAACAGCGCCATGGTGACCTCCTCGATGTGATGCACACCATTTCGAGGCTTTCGCGGGAGCTGCCGCTTCACATCCCTCATACGTGTAGTCCTGGCGCTCACGCGTCAGCCGCCGGGCTCGTCGCGCTCCCGGACCGCCACGAGGCGGGTCAGCTCGACGCGGGAGTTGATCTGCAGCTTGCGTGGAAGGCGACCGTGTGGGCGCTGATGAACATCTGCTCCGCCACCTTCCGGTTGGACCATCTGTCGGCGACCAGGAGCGAGACGTTGAGCTCGGTCTCGGTGAGGCTGTCCCAGCCGCAGACGGGCCGGTCGGCGTAGCTCCAGTGGCGGTAGTGCACGCCCATGCCGCGCAGCCGCTTGCGGACGCGGGCCGAACGTTCCCACAGTCGATGCACGAGGATTCGCGGATCAGGACCCCCGTGTCCGTGGAGTGCGTACGGCCCTCCTCCTCAGCGATGCGCTTGGTGTCCTCGTGATCCTGCCGCGAGCCGATGCGCCACACCCAGGTCAAGACGACGCTCTGGGCGACGATCCAAGAGACCGGTACGGACAACTGGGCGGCACCCGCGATCCCGACGGCCACGCCCACCACGACGCCCCCGACACGACCGACACGACCGAGGTCGACAACCGCCGCCAGGAGAGGAGCCGTTGTCCGGGGCACCGTCGTCCGGGGCACTCCCGGGGAGCCCTCATCTGTACCACGATGTCATAGAGCGCGTTCCGCACATGGGTACGACCTCCTCATGGGGGACCTTCCGGAGTACTCACCGATGCTGGCGCGGCTCGGGCAGCTGCCGCCGTCGGCCGAGGACCGGCTGTTCGGCTACGAGATGAAGTGGGACGGTGCACGGGCGCTCGGCTACGTGGACGGCGCCGCGCTCCGGCTGGTCTCGCGCAACGGCCTCGACGTCACGGCCGCCTACCCGGAGCTCGGACGGCTCCCAGGCGCCATACGAGGCAACGCCGTGCTCGACGGAGAGATCGTCGCGTTCGACGAACAGGGCAGGCCGAGCTTCGCCGCGCTGCAACCGCGCATACACCAGCGGGATCCGGACAGGGTAGCGGCCTTGGCGCGCTCAACGCCGGTCTCCTACCTGATCTTCGATGTCCTACACGTGAACGACACCTCCACCATCGACCTGCCGTATTTGGAGCGCAGAGACCTGCTCTCGAGGACCGTGGCGGCCGGAGAAAGATGGAGCGTGCCGCCCCACAGCGTCGGCCACGGGGCCACGGCATTCCGGAGGAGCCGCGAACGGCTCCTAGAAGGCGTAGTCGCCAAGCGGCTGGCCTCGGCGTACCAGCCGGGGCGGCGCAGCCGCGACTGGGTGAAGGTGAAGAACTTCCGCACCCAGGAGGTGATCATCGGCGGGTGGAGGCCGGGAGAGGGCAGGCGCGCCGACATGATCGGATCGCTGCTCCTCGGCGTGTACGACGACGCAGGACGGCTGGTCTACGTGGGGCACGTCGGCACCGGTTTCACGGACGAGACGCTGCGGGATCTCGCAGCCCGGTTGGCACCGTACGAGCGGCCGGACAGCCCGTTCGAAGACGAGGTGCCGCGTCCGCACGCGCGCGACGCGCGCTGGGTCGATCCCGTCCTGGTGGGTGAAGTGCAGTACACGGAATGGACGGCGGACGGCCGCCTGCGGCATCCGAGCTGGCGCGGCCTGCGCCCGGACAAGCGGCCGGACCAGGTGCGGAGGGAGGAGGGTTGACTACGGGATCGGCCGGCCCTCATCCGGGAGAGCCGGGACCGCCGCGCCCGCCAGCGGACGGGACGGGCCCTCGCTGCGACCATCCGCCAGCGCCAGTGCCGCGACCAGCATTAAGGCGCTCCCCGCGTAGACGACCAGCTCCATGAGCTGCTGGCGGCTCTCCTCCAGATTCCCCGGGATCGTCAGCCGGACGGCCGCTGCTGCTGCCCCGTCCTCGGGATGGAGTTATGAGACGTCGGCCGGGAGCGTCCGGGTCTCGGCCGACCGCACTCACATCACGGTGCGGTGTTCCTGACGGCGCCGCTGCCGGCATCGTGGTGGTTCACGCTCGTGGCCCCGCCGCAGGCTACCGACGCCCTGGCCGCTCAACGGCTGGGCGGGGTGGTGTTCGCGACCCCTTCCCGTCGTCTGCCTCGCCTTTCTGGGCATTCGGTTGCTGGCGATGAGACGGGCCGCGCGGCGGCGCATCTCCCACGTGAGGGCCGGCTGAGGACGCTTGGGCCGCCGCGGTGACCTGCGGCTCGTCGGGGTCATCGAGCAGCCGGGCGGTTCAGAGGGAGGGAGCGGCCCTGCGCGGTCGTTCCCTTGTGCCGAGAAGCGCGGCCAGCGCCTCGGCTATGGCCCGCTCCGGATGTTCCGGCAGTCGCGGGCACCGCCAGGCGACGTGGTCGTCGGGACGGACGAGGACGGCGCCGTCGGCCTCGATGTCGTAGGCGGCGGCGATGTCGGCGTCTCCCGTGTGCACCACCAACGGCACGTCGTGCGGCGCCGCCTCCCGCCAGAGTCCGCCGTCCGGTCCAGTGAGCAGGGTGAAGCCGGTGCCCACCAGGTCAAGCGTGGAGATCAGGCGCCCCTCGTGGTGCGTCCACAGGTGGGGAGCGCGATGCCCCGGGCGTGCCGACGGCCGGTAGACGGCGACGGGATCCCGCACGTCGGGAGATGGCGTGCCATCAGGGATCACCGCCGCCCCCGGGCCGTCGTAGGCGTAGCCGAGGACGAGCCCGTCACTGGGGCGTGAGCGAGGCCGCGGGCCGTCCACACCCGGGATGACGGCGGTGGACTCCAGCGTCGCGAGCAGGCTGCGGCGGCTCTCGGCGACGCTGTCGCCGCCGACCGGCCGCCGCTCGGCCTCGTAGGAGTCCAGCAGCTCGGGCTCCGCCCACCCCTGCAGAACGGCGGCGAGCTTCCAGGCGAGGTTGTCGGCATCCTGGATGCCGCAGTTCATCCCGAATCCGCCATAGGGCGTCATGGGATGCGCCGCGTCCCCCGCCAGGAACACCCGACCGACCCGGTAACGCTCCGCCAGCAGCGCCGCGGCGGTCCACTCCTGGGTCGCGATCACGTTGATGTCGAGATCCGGCACGGCAGCCGCCTCGCGGATCAGCCCGGCGCACCCGTCCAGGGTCAGGCCGTCGACCGCGCGGCGCGCTGGGTCGTGCACCAAGTTGAACAGCCATCGACGCCGGTTGTCCACCGTCATGAACGTGCCGGTCAGGGCGGGATTGGCAATGGTGTAGATCAGGCTGAGCCGGTCTTCGACGTGCGGGCGCAGGTCCGCTTCGAACAGGATGTTGAGGTTGCGGCTGAGCGCGGCATCGCCTGACATGGCAATGCCGAGCTCGCGCCGTACGAAGCTGCCTGCGCCGTCGGCGCCGATGACGTAGGCGGCGCGGACCGTTGACACCTGTCCGTCGGCGTCGCGCAGCAGCGGCGCAGCGCGGCCAGGACGACCTGGCGCACCTCTGGGGAGACGCGCTTCGGACATCCTGTCCTCAGCGGCAGTTTGAGCTGGTAGACCGCGATGGCAAGGTGCTGCTGCCGGGCAGCGCGCGCCAGAGGCGTCGAGCTTCGTGGACTGGCGCAGAGGTCTTGCCCATCCTGCGGGACGGTTTCCTCGGATGCGGCGCCGGTATGAGCGAGCCCTGCCGACACGCCCTATCCGGCCCGGATGTCAAGAGACCCGGAAGTTGGTAAATCCGATCTTCCCACCCTTGGCGTACAGGCTGACCGTCATGGGGGTACGCCCGTGCTTGAGCGTCCGCGTGCCCATGCGCACGCCGTTCAGCCGGTACTCGAACCGTTCGCCCCGCTTGATGATCTCCAGACGGTGGATCTTGGTGAAGTCCCACGCCTCGGTCAGGTGCCCGCGGTCCTCGCCCATGCCGTCACCGTTGTCCAGCCACGGGTCGGGAGAGCCCTGGATGATGACGTCGTCCTCGGAGGGGTTCAGCATGAGACCGGCCATCGAGCCGGACTTGCCGCCGGCACCGGGAGGTACGGCCTGCTCGATGAGCAGGCCGTACCGGCAGTCGGCGTCATCGGCGAACAGGTACACCATCTGCACCTGCACAGACACGGAGTAGTCCCCTCGGGGCAATTGCTCCTTGCTGAAAAGCCGGTTCACTTGGTCGCGCCGCTCAGGCTCGGCGAGGGCGGCGGTCGTGTCGGCCACCTGCCACGAGCCCAGCTTCCGGCCCCAGGCCGCTGCGGGTTTTGCCTGCGCGGTTGTCGGCGGGGTCTGTGCCCGCGGACCACCGGAGGGCCCGGGCAGGGGAGGATGCGGGAGGGCGAGAACGATCCCCGCCGCAACGGTGGCTCCCAGGGCCGCCGCGCCGACAAGGACGGCCGTCCTGCGTGATCTTTTGGCAGTGGTGTCCTGCGGATGTGGCGAGGTCGTGAGGAAGTGGCCGTCCGCGCGGTCCGCCTTCATGTGCCCGGCGGCAATCGGCGGGACAGCGGTGCCGGCAACCGCCGTTCGCTGCGGCCGGAGCACCAAGGTGTACGCCTCGTGCGCGGAGGGCCGCGCGCCGGGATCCTTCGCCAGGCACGCCGCTAGAGCCGGCCGCAGCGCGGCCGGGACCCCGCTCAGGTCAGGCGCATGATGCAGCACCCGGTTCAGGATGGCCACGGGGCTGCCAGAACCGAACGGGGGTGCCCCGGTGGCGGCGAACACCAGGGTGGCGGCCCACCCGAACATGTCGGTCGCTGAACTGATGCGCTTGCCCTCGAACTGCTCGGGCGCCATGTACGCGGGCGTGCCAATGACGCCGCTGGCGGTGGTGGAGGTGGTGTCGAGGACACGGGCGATGCCGAAGTCGATGATGCGGGGCCCGTCGGTTGCCATCAGGATGTTGGATGGCTTGAGGTCGCGATGCACGATTCCGGCCTGATGCACGGCGGTAAGCCCGGTCGCGGTCGTCAGGGCCAGGCGGGTCAGCTCGTCGACGGTCAACGGGCCCCGCTCCTGCACCTGCTGGGCAAGGGATGGGCCGTCGATGTACTCGTTCACCACGTACGGCAGGCACTCCGCGCTGAGCCCGGCATCCAGGACACGGGCCGTGCAGAACTGCGCCACGCGAGAGGCGATCTCGGCCTCCTTCAAGAACAGCTGCATCTCCTCCGCGTCCGCGCCCCCCTGGGCGTTCGGCATCTTGATTGCCACCGGCAGGCCGTCGGGGCCGTGCGCCAGGTAGACGGTGCCCTGGCCGCCGCGGGCCAGGAAACCGGCCAAGCGGTACGGGCCGAGAGCGGGTGGATCGCCGGGGCGTAATGGCTGAACCTGCGGCATCATCACTTTCCCGTGGGTGGTGGGGCTCTAGATCATCCGGGTAAAGCGCGATGAGGGCAACTGCCCCGACCCAGCGTGCGTCTCGATCGTCGGGTCGGCGACAGGTCCGGGCGCTGGTCACGGCCTGCTGTCCTGGCGTCTGAGCCGGAGCCGGCCGGCCGCCCGCCTTTCCTGTCGGCATCCACCGGTGTCAGCTGATCGCGTGGAAGAGGATGCCGTAGGTCTCCTGGGTGCTGATGGTGATCTCCCGCCAGCCCAGCGGATTGTCGTCAAGCAGGTAGGTGCCGCGATCGGTCTTCGTCATGTTCAGATGGCTCAGATCCTCGAAGTCCGACTCGTCGAGCCGCTGCTTGATCTTGCCCACGGCCTCGGCGCAATCGGACGCCCGCTCCTTGGCCGCCATCGCGGACTTGGCCTGCTCGGTCATGTACGGCTCATCGCAGATCATCGAGACGGAGTCGCTGCCCATGAGCCCGAGAAACGCCTGCGCCTGCTCGACCTCCTTCGGCAGGCCGCTGCCAGAGAACTGGTCCACTGTGGTCAGCGCCGTGGCCAGGCACAAGAACCAGACGCTTCCCAGGACCGCCGGCTTGACCCCGCGCAGCGTTCCCTTCCGATAGAGAACGAACGCGACGATCGGCAGAGCCACCGCTCCGACAAAGCTGCCGATGGTGAACAGGAACACCATGGCGGCCAGTCCGGCCAGGATCGCGACGAACCCGCCCGTCCCCATCCCGCCCAGCGCCTGCTGCACCGCCCCGGCGCCCTTGTCGCTCCAGACCTGGCGGTTCCTTTCCGCCAGCTCATCGATGACGCTCGACCCGCCGCCAGGTGGCGAGGCGGCGTTGGGCAGCCTGGGGGCGGACATCTGCGGCGGGGTGCTGGGGATGTGGTGGTCGCGGTAGACGCCACCGGACGAGTCGCGTACCTGGTCTCCCCATCGACCGTTCTCGCTCCACCGGGTCTTGCCCTGAGGGTCTTGGCGCCAGCCGGGTTCGTACATGTCGGTCCTCTTCGGGGGTGTTGGGGCAGGTGCGTCTACCCCGCTTCTGGGTTGTGTGTTGGGTTCGCGTGTTCTTGCGCGCGTGGGTTTGTGGGGGCTGCGCGCGTTCTGGCCCCGCGCCGGTTTGTGGGGGGTGCGCGTCGTCTCTTGTGGACGCAGTGATCGTGCGGGCTCGGGGTGGCCGGCTGGCTCGCTCCCGCACCAGGAGGGGGCGCCGTGCGTCCCCTGGGCCGTTCCCCGTGCAGGCCGGCCGCGGTCAGGCCAAGGGACGATCCGTCGAGCCATGCGGCCTCATGACGGACGGTCGGGCTGCGACGTCCACTGCGCCCCCGTGAATCCTTGGTTCAGGCGGATCGGCGTCGAGTCGTCTTGGACAGATTGGTGGGAGGGTCAGCGGGTGGCTTCGGTGGCCTCCCTCGTGGCCTCTTCGACGTCGCGCTGGGCGACACGGGCGCTGCTCACCCTGGCGATCGCTCGGGACTGGTTGATCCCGTAGTTGTCGTTCCACCAGATCCGGCCGACGCCCATGATGTAGCCGTCCGTGATCCGCAGAGTGACCTTGTCGCTGCGCCCGCTGCTCCACCCGCCGACCGCCGTCGACTGCAACTGACCGTTGCACACGCCGCGCGTACTGCTGGGCCGCTGACAGTGCTTGAGCTGGATGGTCATGTGCTTGGAGTAGCCCCACGTCTGGTTGCTGGAGTCGAGGTACGCGCAGGCGACGGCCGTCCGCGAGTCGTAGAAGACGTGGACGTAGGCGGCGGTGTCCCCGCTCTGGATGCGCACGGGCGTGTGCAGGATCCGCACACCATCGCAGCTTGGCAACGGCGCCGACTGCGCCGAGGCCGCCGCCGGTGAGGCCAGCAGTCCGGCGGTGAGCAGACCTATGAACGCGGCACGCATGAGCCCTCCTCGTTTCGTTGGCATGCCTGACAGGTTGGCCACGAACCGACAGGGATGGAAGGATCTTGAGAGTTGAACTCTCTCACCGCTGATACAGCGCCCTGAGCTGCCGTTTCAGCGGACTGCAACAGTTACACGGGGAACTGGATGAACGTAGATGAAACCGCCGACGCGCTCGGCCGCGCGCTGGACGAGGCCGCCACGGGCTTACGCGAAGCGCTGGAATCCGCAGGGAAACAGCAGAAGTACCTGGTCAACCACGTCAGGAACACCACACCCTCGATGGTGTCGAACTGGTTGTCCGGTCACCGCCAGCTCAACAAGGGCACCAGGCTGCCGGGCGTCGAGGACATGCGCGATGTCGCCACCGCGCTGGGTGTGTCTGGCGATCGTGCCGACCGCCTGCTGGCCATCGGCGGGCGGATCGACGAACTTCGCGGCACCCTGGAGAAGACCGGACGCGGATGGCGCCAGAACGCCGCCGGTCGCATCGCCGCCACCGCTTCGACGGAGATTCCGCCGGCCCCGACATCGGCGGAATCGCCTTCGAGGGTGCCCCCTGAGCCGGAGTCGGCATCCTCCACATCGACCGTGGTCGCGCCGGACGGCTCGACCCCAACGCCAGCCTCGGCTGCCGCGCCGGTGTCCGGTGCCGCTGTATCCGATTTCCCCGAGGCATCAGGGGGCTCGCCATCGGCCGCCGGCGCTGCCACCGCATCGTTCGCGGCCGCACCGGCATCCCCTGACGCACCGCTGCCTGCTTCGCCGGAGCCCACGACGACAGCCACGGTGGGCTCAACGGTCGACTCCCCCATGCCTCAGCCCGATCCGGGGACGGCCTCCGCAGCGCCGCCATCCGTTGCGGCGCCGCCGAACGGCACCGCGGTGTCCGTGACGGCATCCCCCTCTGCCGCACCGGCCCGCACTGCCGAGATGCCGCCGCCGGCCGTTGGGGATGCGCACGCCGTAGCCGTTGACATGCGAGAAGCCGGCGTCGCAGCCGAGCCCGAGCGCGGACACGGCGGCGAAACCGGGGCCCGCCGGATGGTGCCGCTGACACACGCCGCGCTGGCCGCTGCCGTACTCGCGGGGCTGGCGTTCTACGGCGGCACGGTCTTCGGCGGGACCGACCACCGCGCCGGCGAGGGTACCGAACGCTGCGGCGCGTGGACGCACGCCGGCCAGGGTGTGCAGTTGCAGCCCTGCATCAAGGTCAGTGACGAGACCCTGATGGTACGGACGCGGCTGCGGGGACCCGTCGGGATCAAGACCGACATGGCCGTCCAGCTGTACGACCCGATGACCGAGTTGCCGGTCTCTCAGCAGCTCAAGTGCCACAAGATGTACATCACCGTGCCGGGTCAGGTGCAGTCATGCGGGTACTTCGCCGTCCGGACCCTCTCGGGGCGTGACTACGCCGCGAGGAGCTCCTGGAAGATCGAGGACGGCCCGGGCTTCATCGGCGAGGTCCTCAGCCCCACGCTGCGCTGGTGACGGACGCCGGCCTGCCGCGTTGTGCACCTTCTGACGGGTCGGGATGATGGCTCAGGAGTGCTCCGTCCCGCAGGGCGCGGAGCAGGTCGAAGGCGGGGCGGTCCACGGAGCGTCGCGTGTTGCTGAGGACGGCGGCACCCACGCCCTTCTCGGGGTCGAAGCCCACGAACGAGGAGAACCCGCCGGTCATCCCGTTGTGCAAGATCTGAAAGTGACCGCCCTGCCGAGGGTGCAGACGTTGCCCCATCCAGCCGAGATGCACCCAGGAGAAGGGGTTGATCCGGTGCTCGGTCTGGCGGCTGAGCCGGATCGCCTCGGCGACCTCGCCGGCGCCGCCGTCCGCGTGGGCACGGACGAAGGCGACCAGGTCGGCTGGTGTCCATCGCAGCCCGCCCGCACCGGCCAAGTCCCGCCATGTGCCAGGCCGCGGCGGGCCTGCCCGGCCGGATGTGGCCGTCGGCGGCCCGCGGTAACGATAACGTCGCCAGCGCCCGGCGCAGCCACCCGATCTCGATCCGGCCGTGGTTCAGCCCGTCGTAGAGGGCTCCGTGCCCGCGCCGATGCTCAGGCGCAAGCGCCAGATCGACCAGCGTCTTGATCGGCCCCTCGGTGCACAGCACCACCTCGGCCAGCTGTCGCAGTTTCGGCAGGAGTTCTACGAGTCAGGACCGCGCGGCGGGGCATTGCCTGTGCTTCAATGATCCGCATGGTGAACTGGGGGGTGTTCAACCCTTTTGAGGCGCGGTTATGGCAGACATGTCAGATCATCGCCGTGCGCTTCCTCAGGCATCCCGGCACGGTCGACCTGCCTCAGCTGGCCTCCATGCTGTCGCTGGTGCAGGGTGAGCATCTGCTCGCCGTCGAACCGGCCAGGATGCGCTGGCTGAAGTCAAAGGCGCCCTCGCCGTATGAGCGGGCCACCTACCGTGACGCCATCGGCATCGACAGTGTGAACGACATCAAGTACGCCCAGTTCGGCCTCGCCATGACCGATGAGATGAGCAGACACTACGCCAAGAAGGACAGGGACCTCGGCCAGGGCATGCTGACCGTCACCGAGGCCCGCGTCGCCTTCGAACGGCCAGGCAAGCGCCGTGAGCAGATCTGCTATGAGGAGATCACCAGAATCGACCTGGTGGCCGAGGGTGTTGTGGAGATCGAGACGAACACCGGTACGGGCGGGAGCCGGATTGTCGTGGAGTTCCACACTCCCTGGGCTTCATTGATCTTCGCGTTGGCGGCCGTGCGGTTCTTTCAGCGCCATCCCCGGCTGCTGTCGGGTCAGTGGCTGCCGCCAGGTTTCGAGGAGTACTGCGAGCGTCTGGGTCAGCCGTGCGCCCCCGCTCGCCGTCTGGCCATGGGGATTGCCGGTTCTTGAACGTCCAGCCCGTCCACCATCGAGGCACGGTCATCCGGCTGCAGGTCGACCTGCGCCTGCCGAAAACTCCGTCCATGAAGGTCAAGCGGCATGTCGGTATTCGTGGAGGACTCCGCCAAGCCGGTCTCGTCGGCGCAGGCTGAGGTCGGCCGATCCGGCTGGATCGGTGATGGGATCCGGGACGGCGCGTGGTGGAGCCGCCTGGTGTGACGCCAAACCCTAGATCGTCGTCACATCAAACGTCGTCTAACACTTGATCAGAGCCGTGCCGCCGGAAGGTTCGCAGCAGGATCAGCGCCGCGGCGTATGCCACCCCGTACCATGCTGGGAGCCCGCCGCCTCCGATCATGGCGACGGCGAGGCTGATCGCCGAAACCGCGGCAAGCAGCAGCGCGCTGGCGGTCCGCTCCCGCGCGACGTGCGCTGCCACCCCGGCCGCCCCCAGGGCGCCCGAGGCGGCGAGGAGATCCGCCACCAGCCACGCGTCGAGCAGTCCCGTCCGCGCCAGCAGGTCGAGCAGCGGCAACGGGACCACGGCGTCCAGATCCAGGCGAGCCCACCGGCCAGGTTGACGGCCGAGGGGAGCGCCAGCAGCAGCGACGCCGCGGTCAACGCCCACCCGCGCTGGCGACCACCGCTCAGGGCCTTACCCCAGGCCGATCGGTGACCCCGATGTTCAGACGGACAGCGAGCGTCATGATCGTTCCCTTCTTGATCGTGTAGGAGTGCCCCATATAGATGATCTTCCGGCCCTCTTCCACGCGGACGCCCGGTTCTGGAGCCGTGTAGTCGGCGCTGGCGACCGCACGCTCGCCCAGGTAGGTGTAGGTGGAGCGGTCGAGCAGCAGTTCATGGCTCACCCAGCCATCTGCGACACGGGACACCGCCACCGCCGGACGCCCATCGACGTCGACCGCGTCCGGGTTCACCGTCACCCCCGGGATCTTGGCCATGGCCCGGTAGACGGCCGCCTCCTGCGCCGGGGGCACCAGGTTTTGGGCGAGCAATGAGCAGCCAAGCAGCCGGTAGGCCGAGTTGTGCCTGTCCTCCTCGGAATTGTGCAGTTCACCCATGTTGGCGTACATCCAGGCCAGCAGCGCATCGGCATCCGTGGGGAGTGCCGCCACCGTGGCATAGTCCTGAGGGGGCATGGCGCCGCCGGTAGCCGCCGGCCGAGATGGAGATCGAATCCGTCGGCGGCGAGTTCGGTGAGGAAGGCGAAGGGGTCCACCAGCTGCTCGATGTGCCCGACTCCAGGTGGCAGGGTGGGTAGGTGGCGGATGAGCAGGGCGGCGGTACGCCCGGTGGCGCGGCTCTGCAGCCGTCCGCTGAAGGCTGCCTCGGCCCTGCCGGAGCGGGCGGTCACGGCGAATCCGTCGCTGCCCAGATGGGTCTTTTCCAGCGTTCTGAGCAGCAGATCGCGAACCTTGGAACGCCGCAGCAGGCGGGCGATGGCGGGTCGCCCAGCCGCTGCCAGCAGCCCGGTGGTGAGACGGGAGTCCAGGCATAGTCCCGTGCTGGCCGTGGCCACGCCGAGCGTGCCCGGCAGGGTGTACTGGTCGGAGAAGGGGAAGCGGTGGACGCTGCGCCTGCCGTACGGCGCGGGAAAACTCATCGTCCACGAACCGTCGAGCTGCCCCAGTCCGTCCAGAGTCCAGGCAAGCGCCGCCGGTCCGTGCTGTTCTCCGGAACCGAGCAGCACGCCGATGCGCAGGTCTGAGGTCGGTGAGCGCTCGACGCAGACTCGTGCCAGCAGGTTGGTGATGCCGGGGACCAGACCGACACTGAGTACGGCTGTCGCGCCACGTTCCCTGGCCAGCCCGTCGAGCTCCTGGATCCCGGTGAGCACGTGGTGGGAGGCCGATACATCGAGGTAGTGGATGCCGCGCTCCAGGCAGGCGCGGGCCAGGTCGGCGGGGTCGGCGGCGTCCACCCGCATCGGCCTCGTTGCCGGGATGGGCCGGGCATCGCCGGGGTTGCGTCCAGCAACGATCACCGTCGTGCCGGGGTGGCCGGTGAGCGCGGTCGCCGCCTCGCGGCCGACCGCCCCGTATCCGCCCAGAATGAGGACAGTGTTCATCGACGAGTTGCTCCTTGTGGTTGTGCGCCCATCGTGGGGAGCGCGACGATGACGATCGTCACCTCGAGCAACGCCACGAGTTCGACCGAGGTCAGCGGCAGCCGCACCACGAGCCCTCCGCAGCCCCATGTTTTAGTAGTAGCGCTACAATAATGTTTATGTAGTACCGCTATAGTCAACTGGTGAGCGAAACTCCACAGCGCAACGGGCGGGGCGCAGGCAAGGCGCACGGGAGCGTGGACGGGCGGACCGCACGAGCCCGAGCCACCCGCGCCCGTATCACCGCCGCGGCCAGCGACCTATTCACCACGGCCGGGTACACCACCACGAGCATCAGCGCCATCGCCGCCAAGGCCGGAGTGGGCGAGCAGACCGTCTACTACACCTTCGGCACCAAGCGGGCCATCCTCACCGCTGCCCTCGACCTGGCGGCCGCCGGGGATGACGAGCCCATCGCCACGCTGGAGCGACCATGGGCGCGCGACGCGATCGCCGACCCGGATCCACGCGGGCAGATACGTCGCCAGGTCGCCGGCGCAGGAGACATCTACCTGCGCGCCGCGCCGCTCCTGGACGTCGTCCGCAGCGCCGCCACCACCGACCCCGACCTGGCCGAGGTCTGGGCTACCAACATCCAGCAGCGACTGATCGTCCAACGCGTCTTCGCCGAGTCCCTGGCCGGCAAGACACCCCTGCGCGACGGACTCACTGTCGATGCCGCCGCCGACATCGCTCTGGCGCTGCTGTCCCCCGAAACCTACAACCTGCTGGTGAACGACCGAGGATGGGACCACCTGCGCTGGCAGGCATGGGCCGTCGACGCCCTGGCAAACCTGCTCACGACGCTGCCGCTACCCTCAGCACTCCCATAAGCAGCTCAGCGCTCCCGCACTCCAATCCCGAATGCCAATGGTCATTCTGGTGGGGCTGCAACCTGAGAACCGTGCGGCCACGGTGCGGACGCCGCCACGATGACGCTCGGCAACCTGGCGGCGTTCTACCAAAACAACGTGCGCCGTCTCCTTGCGTACTCGACCATCAGCCAGGCCGGGCACCTGCTCGTGCCGATCGCGGTGGCGGGGCGGAGCGAACTCGCCGCGCCAGCGCTTCTGTTCTACGTGGCCGCCTATGCCCTCACCAATCTCGGCGCGTTCGCCGTTGTCCTACCACAAGATCGGCGCGCCACAGGCGCCTCGAACATGGCCGCGGCCAGTCACTCGACGGTGATGATCTCGTGCATGCCCTGTGCGGCGTGACCGCGCCCCGTACGGTAGTCGGGCAGCCAGGTGACCAGCGCGTATGTGCCGGGTGCAAGGTCGGCGGCCATAACGGCCGACCGTCCTGGCGACATGGGGACCATGCCGACGGGCCCGCCGGTGAAGGGGTACGGCGCCTGCCCACCCTCGTTCATCTCCGTGAAGAAGGCGCCCACCTGCTCGCGCGTGGTGCCGGGCCGTACCGGCATGAGAATGGCCTCGTTGAACTGACGCGACCTGTTGATCACGCGTACCGGTTGGCCCGAGTTGATGACGGCGGGCGCCGCGAACCTGCTCGTGCCGTCCTGCGCCGGGTACTGGATGATCTCGGCGGCGGGTGGGTGTGCGGGGCGCCAGGGGGTCGGGCGCACACGCAGGGTGCGGACCTTTTCCGCCAATCCAGGCCTGCCCACGTCCTTGAAGTCGATCAGGTGGTAGGTGCCGGCGGTCAGCTCCGTAGTGTAGGAGACCGGCGTGCCCGGCAGTACGGCGGCGCCACCGTGCATCTCCGCCTCTCTGGCCAGCTTCCTGGCCGCGGCCAGCGCGTCCTGGCGGTCGGCGTGGCCATAGGCGCGTTCCAGGTCGGCGAGGACCCGGCGCAGTGTCAGGCCGGGCCTGACCCGCAGCACTCCCAGGTAGGCGCCCTCAGGGTCGGGCGACTGGATCCTGAAGGTGGTGGGCCCGGCGGCCACGGAGGCGGGCGCCGTGAACCCGGTGGGCTCGACGACGACGTCGACAGTGGCCGCGGTCGACGAGGGGTCGGCGTGCGCCGCGGTGGTGAAGGAGGTGAAGGTGAGGGCCAGGGCCACAGCGGTGATCATTCGTGCTCGCATGCCGCCAAGCCTCGTCCGCGACGGCGTGCACGCGCATCCGCCGCACGGAGGCACCGGGCCGCCCAGGCGCGCAACCGGAGCGGTATCGCCGTCCGCTCCGGTACGACCGCCGGCGTACGTGATCAGGTGAAGGTCAGCGCCGGGTACACAAACAGCATCACCGCGCCGAACCCGATCTTCAGCAGCGCGTCCACGACGCCGAACACCTGCATCGGCACGTCGCGAGCCACCTTCAGCCCGATGAAGGCGTTGATCGTCGCCACGATGCCCAGCAGGAAGATCAGCGGCCCGTGGGCCAGCCCCATGGGCAGGAAGTGCAGCCCCACGACGACCAGGATGGCGAGGATCAGCGTGCGCTCGCCCGCATCCCGGTAGCGCGAGATCACCAGGTAGATCAGCCCCATCTCCAGGACGATCGCGCCGGCGAGCCCCGCGATGTGGGCGAAGGAGGGACTCCCGAGCGACGGCAGCAGCGCGCTCAGCCCGCTCGCCGTGAGGCCCGTGGCGAACCCGCCGATGACGAAGGGCAGCCAGTTCTTTCGGAACAACCAGCTCAGCAGGAAACCGAGCCCAAGGAAGAGGAGGAACAGCCCACCGCCCCTGATCAGGGGATAGGGATGCGCGGTGAGGGCGAGGGCGGCGGACATGACAAACCTCATTCAGCGCGTCTGCGCAGGTAGTAAGCGACGATCAAACCGATGCTCATCCTGCCCCGCCGACCGGACCATCACCAACGCCACCGTTCGGCCGACGAGTGCGAGCGCCGCGATGACCGTAGATGGAACGTCACTAACTGTGCAGTCCATAACCGCCAGGGGCGACGAAGATCGCGTCGGCGACGGGGCGCTGCTGGCCATGCGGGACGGCCGTCGACACCGGATCCGATGGTTGGTTGACGATCCGGTCGCGCACCACCATGGTGGTCGAGCCGCCACCGTCCATGTTGACGGCGTCCACCGCGCCGAGGTCCTTCATCAGTTGGGCCATCTCCAGACGTGTAGCGCCGACGCTGTGCTTCGGGTCACGGCCGTCGACGGTGACCAGCAGCAGCCGTCCCGCGCCGTCGGCGCCGATGGCCGTGCGCGGGTTGCTCTCCTTCATCGCTCCGTCGTAGACCACGGCGGCATCACGCACCAGGAGGTCGCCGCCCGCAGTGGCATACAGGGACGGCCCCAGAGGCAGGTCCTCCTTGAAGCGCAGGTCGATGACCTTCTCACCGAGGACGAGGCGGCCGCTCGGCCGCGCGTTCACCCGTAGCCACTGGGCGCCTGCGCCGATGCCCTGCAGAATGTGCCCGCCGGGAGGGACGATGCGGCCGCCGCGCCCCTGGTGGAGGGCGGTGACGACGCCGTCGGCGTTGAGCACGGCCTCGACGCCTGGGTCGTCATCCGTGGTCGTGTTCGTGAGAGTGCCCGGCTTCGGGGTCGGCCCGCCGTACTCCTGAGTGAAGGAGACGATCTCGGATGGGTTCGTGCAGGCGCCGCCCGGGTGGTAGGTGTCGCCCGGACCGGCGCCGCCGCAATGGCCGCTGCGCCCGGGCGTCCGGTTGATGCCGTCGAGCTCGCGTGCGTTCGTGCCGGAACGCAGGGTCAGCACGGTGCCGAGCTCGGTGATGTACGGCCGGCCGTGCTGGAGCACCAGCGCGGTGCCACCCTTCTTGGCCTCGCTGAGAACGCGTCCGTTGTGCACAGAGATGCCGCCCATGTCGCCGGCGACCTCGTTGTCGAAGAAGCCCCCGTTGATGCCCGCGTACGGCTGGCGCCCCGCAACCCCTCGGAGCATCGACGTGGTCGTCTGGGAGGTGGACATGCCGGCGCCTATGGTGCCGCCGACGGTCAGCGCTGCCAGGTCTGGCGAGATGGTCAGCACGTTGACGAACCAGGGACCGCCAGTGCCCGCCCTGTAGGAGGTGTGGACAACGCCGGTGGTCACCGTGGTGACGGCGGTGGCCCGCAGATTCGACAACGTCAGGGCGGGTTCGGCTGCGAAGGCAGGGACGGCCACGCCACCGCACGTCAGTGGTAAGGCGAGGAATGCGGAGGCGGTGGCGCGGGCGACCGTGACGAGAAGGTTCATAGGGGGTCTTTCATGGGTCGGCAGTCGCGAGTATCGGCGACTAGTTTGTGTGAGCTGAACGTTTGCGCGAAGGGCTGAGGCACCACCGTGCTGTCGGCGCGGAGGATCACGTAGGCCCGGTAGCCGCCCCACGTTCCCAGGTAGTCGGGACTGTGGTAGAAGCACGCATGACGGGTGGTGCGGTTGGCGACCGAGACGGCCTTGTCGTTCCAGTCGGCGTTGTATCTGGCGAGGTCCACGGTGGTCGCGGTCATCTTGCCACGGCCGCTCACCTCGGTGAACAGGCAGAGATAGCCTTCCTGGCAACGTTCGTATCCGGTCCAGCAACCCGCTTTGGACTTGGCCAGCTTGTGGGAGCTGATCTGATCGTTCAGCTTGGTGTCGGTAACGGTCAGGTCGCCACGGAAACCGGGGCGGATGGCCTGGATCATGCCCCCGTAGAAGGCGTCGCGGTAGACGCAGGCCCAGTGCTCGGTGTTGTTCCAGACCGAGCTGACCGTGTCGTCCCACGCGTCGACGTAGCTGTGGGCCGGGTTCTCCGGCGCGAAGGCCGTTCCCGCCCCCTCCCCGCCTTCGCCGGTATACAGGCAGAACCGGTCGGGAGCGCAGTCGTCCCAGCTCGCGGCGTCCGCCGGCGAGCCGGGGAGCAGTGCCGCCAGCGAGACGGCGACGACCGCACCCCAAAGCGATCTCTTTGACACGTAGGTTTCTCCTTCAGATGCGCTTGGCCTTGCGCCACGACTTGTCGTAGAGCGTTCCGCTGTCGAGCGTGGAGGGCCCGCCCTGGTCACCGAGCGTGGGGCCGTCGACGGACCTGCGGCTGGAAATGAAGCGGTGCCTGCCGGTGGAGTCGATGCCCAGGTAGATCCCGACGTGGTCGATGGCGGGGCCGTCATCCGCGCTGCCGTCCCAGAAGAGCAGGTCACCCACCTGCAGGGCCGCGAAGGACCTGGGTCTGGCGACGCCGCCGTCGATCACCGTTACCCCGGGCGAGTCCTCGGCGGCCATGTGGACGGCACGCCGGGGAAGCGCGACCTTGCCGCTGCCCCGAGCCCATGCCGGTTTGCCGGCGGTCGGCGAGAGGTGGCGGAACCAGTGCAGGTCACCCGAGCTGTCGAGGGCGTAGATGATGCCCGATCCGGGGGAGGCGATGGCTACATAGTCTCCCCACCCACGGCTGATGATCGTGCGCTCGCCCGGAGCCCGTCCTCGCTCGCCCGTCGCCGGAGCGAGCGTCACGGGAGCGGCGGTGGCCAGTGCCTGCTGAGGGGTCACCCCGGAGAGGAGGCACACGAGCAGAGCCCCGCCGGCCGTACGCGCACGAAACATTGCCTCCAGCTTTCGTGGAGTGGACTGAGAGGTGCCCTCTCGCATGGGCATGGCGAAGATCCTTCATCCACTCCTTGCCAGGATCAATATCGTTTCATGTATGGAACGATTAGTGCGGACGATCGAACACGGTCAGGTCCCGCCGCCACAAATTTTTAGCGATCGCTATAGAATGTTGACCAGGGCCAACGGTCGCGCCGACCGCAGGGGAGGGCTTGATGACCGAGACAGAACCGTGCGCCGCCACATTGGAGGCGATGGCCCGGGAACTGAGCAGGATCGCCGCAGCCAAGGTGGCGATCCCTGTCACCTCGCCCGAGGTGGAGCGGCTGGACGACAACGCCCGTGTCTGGCACTGGATCAGGGAGTACACCAGGACGGCCAGGGAGATCCTGGCCATTCGTGCGGACAACGCGCGGCAACGGGACTCGAAGGGGGGCAAAGACCTCACCCTGGACGCCCTCAAGCGTGGCGTGCGCATGCGGACGATCACTTGTGTCCGCGTGCTGGAGCTGCCCGACCAGGTCGCTCGGATCATGGAACTAAACGCGGCCGGCGACTTGCACCGCGTCCTCGACGAACCCCTCAGGGAGCTGGTGATATTCGACCGGTCTATCGCCTTCATCGCGATCGATCCGGCCGAGCCTCCGCTGGGCGCGCTGATGATCCGGCAGACCAGCATCGTCGACTCGCTGACCGATCTCTTCCAACAGACCTGGCACAGGGCCAGGGAGATCGAGCCGCCGCCCGGGCCGCTCGACAGGCTGACACGCAGAGAGTGCGAGGTACTCTCCCTGATGGCCACAGGCCGCACCAACGGGGCGATCGCCCGCACGCTCCACATCACGGAGGCCGCCGTCGCCAAGCACGTCGCGAGCATCTTCAGCAAGCTTCAGCTCGCGCCCGGCCCGGACGACCATCGGCGCGTGCTGGCCGTACTCACCTACCTGGGGGTCGGCCCGAAGTAGCGCCAGCTCCACCTCCCCCACCCCGCGATCCTCGCCCCAGCGCCCATGCGCCGGCGCCTCCACGGCGGTTCAATAGGGGCCGGATCAACGCCGAAGGTGAAATGGATCGATCAGCGCGAGCAATCGCCGGGGGTGAGTCGGGATGGACCGGCGCGACATCGAAACGTTCCTGACTCTCGCGGAAGAGCTCCACTTCGGGCGTACCGCGGAGCGCCTCCACCTGTCCCAGGCCAGCGTCAGCCAGGTCATCAAGAAGCTCGAACGCCAGATCGGCGCCCCGCTGTTCGAGCGGACCAGCCGCCAGGTGGCGATCACCGCCATCGGCCGCCGGCTCCGCGACGACATCGCACCGGCCCATGACATGATCGTGGAGGCCGTCGCCAGAGCGACCGCCGCAGGACGGGGCATCGAGGGACTGCTGAAGGTGGGATTCCTGGGCGCGGCCACAGGCGACGCCCTGGCGAGAGTCATCGACGCATTCGGGGCCGAGTACCCCGGCTGTGCCGTATCACTCCGGGAGATCCAGGTCGCCGAGGGCCCCACACCGTTGCGCACCGGCGAGCTGGACATCCTCGGCGCACCCTTCCCCTGTGAAGCGCCCGACCTGGTCATGGGGCCGTTGCTCTACCACGAACGGCGCATGCTGGCCGTGCCGTCCGCCCATCCGCTCGCCCGCCGCAGCTCGGTGACCCATCGGGACCTGGCCAGCGTGCCGGTGCTGACCATGATGTCCACCTGGCCGGACTCGTTGGTCACCGATCAGGTCCCGCCCTTCCTCCCCGACGACGAACCCGTACGACGCGGCCCCGAGTTCTGGACCTTCCAGGAAGCCTTGGCCCTCATCGCCACAGGCCAGGGCGTCTACCCGGTCGGCGCCCAGGTGATCGCTTACTACTCCCGGCCCGGTGTCACCTACGTGCCCTTCAGCGACGGCGCGGAGCTCGAATGGGGCCTGGTCTGGCGCCCCGCCGACGAGACAGCCCGGATCCGTGCCTTCGCGGCCATCGCCCGACGTCATCGGGGGACCGATCAGCGCGCCTGATCAGTCATGGCGATATCCGGCGTTGTTCCCGCGTGCCGCCTCACGAAAGCTGGTGCTCGCGATTCCGTTCCCCACATCTTGAGGAGTAAGACCGTGGAAGCACGCATGGGACATCCCGCGATGGTCGTTCCCAGCGCGATGAAGAGCCTGCTGGCACTGGGCAGGTGTGTAAGCGAGACCGGCCTGTCTCCGCAGCTGGTCGAGCTGGTGAACCTGCGCGCCAGCCAGATCAACGGGTGCAGCGTCTGCGTGGACATGCACGCCAAGGCCCTGCGCAAGACCGGCGAGAGTGACGAGCGCCTGTTCACCGTGGCGGCCTGGCGCGAGGCGCCCTACTTCACCGGCGAGGAGCGGGCCGCGCTGGCCCTCGCCGAGGCTGTCACCCGGCTGTGCGACCGCGCGGAAGCCGTGGCTGACGAGGTCTGGCGTGAGGCCGCCTGCCATTTTGACGAGCAGCAACTCGGCGCGCTGATCCTCGCCATCGCCACCGTCAACCTCTGGAACCGCCTCAACGCGGCCACCAAGCAAGTGGCCGGCGCGTGGGGCTGACCGAGACGAAGAGAGTTCACGATGACATCCCTGTTCAGAACACTGTTTGTGGCGACGATGCTGCTGGCCGTCCTGGCCGATCCCGCTGACGCGGGCAGCAACCGATGGACGGTGGCATGGGCGACCGCCGTGCACCAGCCCACCCCCCATGAGTGGGTTCCCACGTGGGCCTACCCGGGGTTCCGGGACCAGTCGGTCCGTCAGGTCATCAGGGTCGGCGCGCGGGGCTCGCGCGTGCGGATCCGGCTGTCCAACCGTTACGGTACGGCTCCGCTGCGGCTCACCGGCGCGTCGGTGGGCCGAGCGGGTGCGGGAGCCGCCGTGCGCCCGGCCTCGCTGCGGGGGCTGCGATTCGGCGGCTCCGCCCGGGCGAGTGTGCCCGCGGGAGGAGAACTGGTCAGCGATCCGCTCCTCTTGCCCGTGCAGGCTGGAGAGCGCTTGGCCGTCACCCTCTACTTCAGCGGCGCCACCGGCCCCGCCACCTACCACAACCTCGCCCTGACCACCTCGTACCGGGCCGACGGCAATCATCTCCACGACCGGGGGGCGAGTGCCTACCGTGAGACCAGCACCTCCTGGTATTACCTGACCGGACTGGAGGTGTCCGGCATGTCGCGGCCGATCGTGGCCTTCGGCGACTCGATCACCGACGGGTATGGCGCAACCCTCGACCGCGACGACCGCTATCCCGACGAGCTCGCCAGGCGGCTGGCGAGGGTCGGCCCAGACCGGCCGGTTCTGAACGCGGGCATCGGGGGTAACCGGCTGCTCAACGACTCCGCCTGCCTCGGTGAAAGGGCAACGGCGCGCTTTCAACGGGACGCACTTGGCCCGGCGGCCGGAGGGACGGTGATCGTGCTGGTGGGCGTCAACGACATCCTGATGAGCGACATGCCCTCCTCCCCCTGTACCACGCCCCAGCCGGTCGTGACCGCGCGGGAGCTGATCACCGGTTATCGGGAGTTGATTCGGTCGGCCCAGGCGAGCCGGGTCACGATCATCGCCGGAACGCTGACCCCCTTCAAGGGCGCCGACTATTACTCCGAGCGCGCCGAACGGGTGCGCTCGGAGATCAACGAGTGGATCAGGACCGGCGGGGAGTTCGACGCGATCGTGGACTTCGACCGAGTCCTGGCCGACCCCGCTGACACCGGACGCATGCGTCCCGCCTACGACAGCGGGGATCACCTTCATCCGAACGGCGCCGGGTATCGGGCGATGGCCGCCGCGGCGGCAGAGTCAGTGTCCCGAGTGAGATGAGGTGATGACTCGGGACACCTGCTCCTCGGTGCCCGGCTTGACGATCACGAACTGACCCATCATCCCGGAGTCCTCGTGGCGGAGGAGATGGCAGTGGTACATGTACGGCGTGCGCGGATCAACATGAGGACCGAACTGGACCGCGAGCCGTACGACGCTCTTGCCGGGCACGTAGACAGTGTCCTTGTAGCCGGTGGCGTAGGCGGGCGGCGCCGACCCGTCCATCTCGAGCACCTGGAAGGCCACCTCGTGAATGTGGAAGTTGTGGGAGTAGACGTTGTTCTCGACCTCCCAGATCTCCACGGCACCGGCGGGGACGACCTCGTCGATGCGCTTCATGTCCATGGGCTTGCCATTGATGGCGTCGTGGCCGGTGAGCCGGAAACGCCGCACCTTGGCTCCCGGCGGGACGGTGATCGGGACGAAGGAGGCCAGCCGGGCCGGCACCGCGGGTGCCGGCCTGAGCTGGGCGGCGGCCACGATCCTCAGGAGATCGAAGTCGCCCTCGCCGATGTCGACACCGTTGTCGACGGTCTGTAGAAGCGCCTGCTCGCCGGGAGCGAAGGACACGACGATCTCCGCGCGCTCGCCGGGCGTGAGCGAGAACTCCTCGACCTCCACCGGAGCGCCCAGCAGGCCGCCGTCGTTGGCGATGACGTGGAAGCGGCGCTTGTCGGCGAAGGCAAGGTTGTACATGCGGGCGTTGGAGCCGTTCAGCACCCGGAAGCGCACGCGCTCGGTGGTGACTTCCAGACGCGGCCCGAATGTGCCGTTGACCAGCATGTGGTCGCCGAGGATGCCGAAGGTGCCCTTCAGCGGGTCGCCATCTAAGGAGCCGTCGGCGGCGAACCGCTTGTCCTGGAGGATGATGGGGAAGTCGTCGACCCCGTAGTCCGAGGGCAGGTCCACGTCGTGGTCGTCGTCGATGAGGAACATCCCGGCCAGTCCCCGGTAGACATGCTTGGCGGTGCTGCCATGCGGGTGCGGGTGGTACCAGGAGGTGGTGGCGGGCTGGTCGATGGTCCAGTGGGGCGTCCACACCGCGCCGGGCTCGATGGGCTGATGCGGGCCACCGTCCATGATCGCGGGCAGGCGCATGCCGTGCCAATGGACCGTGCTGGTTTCGGGCAGCCGATTGCGGACCGCCATCCGGACCCGGTCTCCTCGCTTCGCGCGGAGCGTCGGTCCCAGGAACGTTCCGTTGAAGCCCCAGGTCGGCGTCTGCTTGCCGGGCAGAATCCGCGTCTGCCCGGCTTGCATGGTCAGCTCGAAGCGCCGTACACCGTCCTTGTCCGGCTTGGGTTGGAGCAGCGGTGGCACGCGGAGCGGAGTGCCGAAGGCGGGATTGACCTTGGGAGACGAGGTTGAGCCTGAGCCGCACGCGGCGGCCAGGCCGGACAGGGCAGCCAGAGTGAGAAACCGGCGCCGACTGACCCGCTGCGATGACAAAAATCCGGCTTCAGACACAGCGTGACCCCCGATGACGTCGTGCGACCGCACGAAGCTCTACAGACGGAACATATTTAGCCAATCTGTGCTGATTCCGGCATACGGCTACCACTACTGCCCGCGGTAAGCATTCCTCGTGCTGGCTCTACCACGACAACTTCTGGAGTACGGGAAAGCCCACTCCAGGATGACGTCCGCCTGTTATCTGCGCCGCGATGCTCCGGCAACGACGCACGGAGTCAATCGGGAGAAGCCAGCGGATGGACGGGCGAGAAATCGAGACCTTCCTCACCCTCGCGGAAGAACTTCACTTCGGTCGTACGGCGGAGCGGTTGCACCTGTCACAGGCCAACGTCAGCCAGACCATCAAGAAGATCGAGCGGCAGATCGGCGCGCCGCTGTTCGAGCGGACCAGCCGCCATGTCGCGCTCACCGCCATCGGCCGACGCCTGCGCGAGGACATCGAACCCGCCTACCGCTTGATCCAGCAGGGTATGGCAAGGGCGGCGGCGGCCGGGCGAGACGTGACCGGGGCGCTGCGGGTGGGCTTCTTGGGCGCGGCGACGGGCGCTGCGCTCTCCAAAGTGATCGAACGGTTCCGGCAGAGCTACCCGGGCTGCGTGGTGCACCTGCGGGAGATTCAGATCAGCGAAGGCCCGGGGCCACTGCGCACCGGCGAGCTGGACGTCCTGGGCGCCCCGCTGCCCTGCCATGCTCCCGATCTGGTGACGGGCCCGCTGCTGTATCGCGAGCAACGGATGCTGGCGGTGCCCGCCGGGCACCGGCTGGCCCGCCGGGAGTGGGTCACGCACGAAGATCTGGCCGAAGCGCCGGTGCTGACGATGATGTCAGCGTGGCCCGACTCACTGACCGACGACCGGGTGCCACGGCTCACGCCGAGCGGCAGACGGATCGATCTCGGGCCGGGCATCTGGACCTTCCAGGAGGCGCTGGCGCTCATCGCGGCAAGCAAGGGAATCTTCCCTGTCGGCGCCCAAGTCATCGACTATTACGCCCGGCCGGGTGTCACCTATGTGCCCTTCAAGGACGGCACGCCACTGGAATGGGGTCTGGTCTGGCGGGGCGCGGCGGAGACCGAGCGCATCCGGGCGTTCGCGGCGATCGCCAGAGCTGCGCGGATCGATCAGGTGCGGTGATCGGTCAGCGGGTCTGATCGCTCGATCCGCATCTCGTCGTTGATCCTCCGTGAGCTCCGCCGTGATGCTGGTGGTCGTGCCTCCGCGGCGACCGCGCAGTCGCCGAAACGAGGCCCCTCCCCCTCTCATGCCGGGCCCCGGCCATGTCCAAGGAGATCGCATGACGAAGATCGCCCTCATCACGGGCGCCAACAAAGGCATCGGCTTCGAGATCGCCCGGCAGTTGGCCGAACAGGGTGTCACCACCGTCATCGGCGCACGCGACGAAACGCGGGGCCGGGCCGCCGCCGAACAGCTCGGCCAGAGGTTCGTACAACTCGATGTCACCGATGAAACGAGCGTGCGCGCAGCCGCCGAGTGGATCGGGCAGGAGCACGGCGGGCTCGACATCCTAGTGAACAACGCCGGAGTCATCACGCCCGGTGGTGGGCTGCCCAGCGCGTCCACGCCGGAGGCCGTCCGGTTCGTCTTCGAGACGAACGTGTTCGGCGTGATCACGGTGACCAACGCGATGCTTCCGTTGCTGCTGAAGTCACCGGCCGGCCGGATCGTCAACGTCTCCAGCGAACTGGGCTCGTTGACGAACGCCCTGATCCAGGACAGCCCGATCTGGGGGCTGAACGACATGCCCTACAACGCCTCCAAGGCGGCGGTGAACATGATCACCGTGTCGTACGCCAAGGAGCTGTGGGACACCGCGATCAAAGTGAACTGCATCGATCCCGGCTGGTGCGCCACCGACATCAACGGTAGTTCCGGATACCGGACGGCCGCGCAGGGGGCGGCGGTCGCGGTTCGTCTCACGGCGGTCGAACCCGGAGGCCCGACCGCGACCTTCGTCCAAGAAGAAGGCCCCCTTCCCTGGTAACTCTCATGAGGAGACGGATTTCCATGAGCATCAATGAGCTACGTCGTTCCGTTAGGGGCCCGGTGCACCTGCCCGGTGAAGAAGGCTTCGATCAAGCCGCTGCCCCCTGGGCCGTGGGTGTGCGACAGCCGGTCACGGCCGTCGTCGAAGCGGAGGATTCGGCGGATGTGGCGGCGCTTGTGCGATACGCACGTTCCGCCGGGCTAACCGTCACGACTCAGCCCTGGGGCCATGGCGCATCGGGCGATGTCGAGGGGGTGATCCTGCTGCGCACCAGCCGCCTGGACTGGATCGAGGTCGACGCAGGCTCACGCACCGCCCGCGTGGGCGCGGGCGTGCCGTGGGGACGGGTGCTCACCGAGACGGGCAAGCACCGCCTGACCGGGCTGGCGGGCAGCTCTCCCGCGGTGAGCGTGCCCGGCTTCGCGTTGGGCGGCGGGGTGTCATGGTTCGGCCGCAAGTACGGCTGGGCCGCTGATTCCATCCGCTCCCTGGAGATCGTCGACGCCGACGGCAACCAGGTGCGGGTCACCCCCGATTCCGACGGCGAACTGTTCTGGGCCCTGCGCGGCGGCGGCGGGGACTTCGCGGTGGTCACCTCCGTCGAGCTGACGCTGTTCGAGGTTCCGAGCCTGTACGGCGGGCGGATCGTCTGGCCGGCCACACGCACGGCAGAGGTGTTCGAAGCGTTCCGGAGGGTCAGCGCGTGCGCCCCCCGGGAGCTGTCGGTGTGGATCAACCGGATGCAGCCGCCACCGCCCGCCCCGGCGATCGTGACGGTGGACCTCACCTATCTCGGCGCCGAGGATGAGGCCCGCGGTCTCCTGGCCGACTTCGACGAGATCGGCGGCAGCCTGTCCGACAACCGCGCGATCATGGAAATCGCCGACCTGGGCGGCATCGCGGCCGAGCCGGTGGATCCCAGCCCGATGCTGGCCCGGACAGAGCTGCTGACCGGGCTCGACGACCTGGCCGTCGAGATCCTCAAGACCGTGCCGCTGGCGCCTCTGGTGAACCTGCAGGTACGCCATCTCGGCGGGGCGCTGGCCGAGGCCAACCCCTCCGGCGGCGCCGGTGGCGCCCTCGCCGAGCCGTACATGCTCTACCTGCTGGGGTTGAGGCTGCCGAACCTGGCCGAGGCGGTGCAGAGCAGGCAGGCGCAGATCATCACCGATCTGGACGGCTACGTCAGCGGGCGCAAGCCGTACACCTTCCTGGCACCGGGCGAGAGCGCGACGATGGCCTTCCCTCACGAGACCCTGGTCAGACTCCGGGAGGTCAAGAAGGACCGCGACCCTGGCAACGTCTTCCGGGCCAACTTCCCGGTAGCTGGCTGAGCAATGGCCCCACCCCGCGTGGTGATCGTCGGGGCCGGGTTCGCCGGGTATCAGGCAGCCAAGGCGCTGTCTCGCCGCATGCGGGACAGCGCCGAGGTCGTCGTGGTGAATCCGACCGACTACATGCTCTACCTGCCGCTGCTTCCCGAAGTGGCGGCGGGCACCCTCGATCCGCGCACCGTCGCGGTGTCGCTGACGGACAAGCTGCCCGGCGTCAAGCTGGCGCTGGGGAGCGCACGGCGGATCAACCCAGCCGCGCACACCCTGGTCTACCGCGACCCCGAGGACCGGGAATGGGAGATCGGCTACGACAGACTCCTCCTCACCGTGGGCAGCACACACCGGCCGCTGCCGATCGAGGGGATCGCCGAGCACGGCCACGGCGTACGCAGCCTGGCCGAGGCGCTCTACCTGCGTGACCACGTGGTGAGCCAGCTGGAACTGGCCGCCGCGGACGATGACGCGCAAGAGCGCCGCGCACGGTGCACCATCGTCGTGGTCGGCGCCGGCTACACCGGGACCGAGATCGCGGCCGCCGGACAGCTGATGACGACCCAGTTGGCCAGGGATCACCGGCGGTTACGCGACACGCCGGTGCGCTGGCTCTTGCTGGACGCGGCACCGCAGGTGCTCCCGGGAATGGGCGATCGGATGTCGGCCGCGGCCACCCGCATCCTGAGCCGGCGCGGCGTGGAGATCCGCACCGGCACCTCGGTACGGCGGGCGGGCGCCGAAGGCGTTTGGCTGACCGACGACACCTTCGTCCCGACCCGGACGATCGTCTGGGCGGTCGGCGTCCGGCCCGACCCACTGGTGGCCGGCCTCGGACTGGAGCTCACGCAGCAGGGGCGGATCAAGGTCGACGAGTACCTCAACGTGCCCGGCCACCCAGACATATACGCCTGTGGCGATGCCGCCGCCGCACCCGACCTGACCCGACCGGGCGGGGTAACCGCCATGAACGGCCAGCACGCCGAACGGCAGGGCACCCGCGCCGGGCTGAACATCGCCGCCAGCCTCGGCCTGGGCGTGGCCAAGCCGTACCGGCACCACGACCTGGGATTCGTCGTGGACATGGCCGGCTGGCAGGCCGTGGCCAACCCACTCGGCATCCCGCTGTCGGGCATCGCGGCCAAGGCAGTCACCGCTGCCTACCACCTATACGCCGTACCGGCCAATCGGCGGCGCATCGCGGCGGCCTGGCTGGTCAACGCCTTGTCACCGCGGCAGAGCGTGCAGCTCGGGCTGGCACAGGGCTCTTCCATCCCCTTGAACCCCTCATGAGGAGCAGCACATGAATCGCGTGGCCGCCTGGTTCGACGCGCGCCTAGGCGGCGGCGCCTGGGTTCGCAAAGCCATGCGCAAGGTCTTCCCCGAGCACTGGACCTTCCTGCTCGGCGAGATCGCCCTGTACGCCTTCGTGGTCGTGCTCGTCACCGGGGTCTTCCTGACCTTCTTCTTCAAACCCAGCATGAGCGAGGTGGTCTACGCCGGGCCGTACGCGCCGCTGCGCGGAGTGCGGATGAGCGAGGCATACGCGTCCACCCTGGAGATCAGCTTCGAGGTGCGCGGCGGACTGCTGATCCGGCAACTGCATCACTGGGGCACGCTGGTGTTCCTCGCCGCCATCACCGTCCATCTGCTGCGCAACTTCTTCACCGGCGCCTTCCGCAAACCACGCGACCTCAACTGGATCATCGGCGTTGCGCTCTTCGCGCTGGTCATGTTCAACGGCCTGTTCGGCTACTCACTCCCCGACGACGTGCTGTCCGGGGCCGGCCTGCGCATCCTGCACGCCATCACCCTGTCCGTCCCGCTGGTCGGCACCTACCTGGCATCGTTCCTGTTCGGCGGAGAATATCCGGGCGAGGACATCATCGCCCGTCTCTACAGCATCCACACGCTGCTGATCCCGGCTCTGCTGCTGGCGCTCCTCCCGCTGCACGCACTCGTGCTGACCTGGCGGCAGACCCACACCCAGTTCCGGGCGAAAAGACTCAGCAACGCACAGGTCCGCGGCGTGCCGTTCTACCCTGCCTTCGCCGCCAAAACCACCGCGTTCTTCCTGTTCGTCTTCGCCGTCATCGCACTGCTGGCCACGCTTTTCCAGATCAACCCGATCTGGCTGTACGGCCCCTACCGGCCCAGCGTCGTCGGCGCCGGCTCGCAACCCGACTGGTACATGGCGTTCATGGAGGGCGCGCTGCGCATCATGCCGCCCTGGGAGATCACCGTCTTCGGCTTCACGGTGTCCCTCAGTGTGCTGATCCCCGCTCTGATCGGGCCCGGAGCGCTGTTCACCGGCCTGGCGCTGTGGCCCTTCGTGGAGCGCTGGATCACCGGTGACCATCGGGTGCACCATCTGCTGGACCGCCCCAGAGACGCACCCATCCGTACGGGGATCGGCGTGGCGGGGGTCGTCTTCTACGGCATCCTGTGGATGGCAGGCGGCAACGACGTCCTCGCACACACCTTCCACATCTCGCTCGACACCACCACCCGGTTCTTCCGGGTCGCGGTCCTCGTCGGCCCCGTCCTCGCCTACGTCATCGCCTATCGGATCGCTCTGGGGTTGCAGGCACGAGATCGGCGCACTCTCACCTCCGGCGTCGAGACCGGAGTGATCGTACGGCTCCCCGCCGGAGGTTACGAGGAGATCGAAGCTCCCGCCGGGGACGAACTGGTCGCCGCACTCACGCCGCCCGACCCACCGGTGCGGCCCTCCCGCTTCAACACGGCAGACTGGCGTCGCGCCGTCGCCGGCAGCCGCGCGGACGACGATTGACCGGCCCCGTCGAGCAGGCCGTGACCTGACAGCCGCCCGTCCCGCCGGGCCAGGCGGAGATCTATCCGCGATGGCCCGGCGATGGCACCATCGATGTGATCGACAATGACGCGGGAGGGCGGCGTGAGGCGTTGGAAGCCAGAGCCGAAACATCTGATCCCGCTCCTGGCGTTCCTGGCATGCCTCGTTTGCGATCTGGTGGCGCCACTGACTCTCGTCAGAGACGACGGCGGTTTCTTCCCCCTGCTGACGCTTTTCGCCGGAATGGTCAGCCTGCTGGCGGCACCGCTGCTCCTGCTGCTCTCACTGGGCCGCCTGACCCGATGGACCGTCGCCGCGGCGGTGATGCAGTTGGTCCTCGGTTTCGTCACCTTCGCGGGCGGAGCGCAGCCCCTTCACGCCTTGTACCTGAGCATGCTGGGCCGACCGGTCGAGGCCACCGTCGCGGACACGACCGATCGGTGCGGCAACCAGCCCACCGGCCAGGACGCCGCCACCGGCCCGTATGTCTGCACGGTCTTCCTGGATCTTGTACAGCCGGACGGCGACCCGGTAGCAGGCGGCGCGATGATAGGCAGCGAGTTCACGAGTGCTCGGTGGGAGGCTGTCCGCAAGGACGGGAATCTGTCAGATTCGATCACCGTTCTTGAGGATCCGCTCGGACTGGTACGCCCCCTCCCGGCGGACCCCGGCACCGGGCGGCCCATGATGAGCGACCCCAAGAGCATCCATGGCGTGATCCTTGTGATCTGCTGGATCGCGTTCGCCGGCAGTCTCGTCGCGGTCTTCGCGACCAGCAGACGACCTCGGGTGACGTCTGCCGGCGAAGATGACGCCGACTCGAACCGCTGAGCGCGGGTAACGGAGCGCTCGGCGGGGCCGGGAGCGCTGCCGGGACTCCAGCGCTTCACACGGATGGAGCGGACCGTGGGCGGGCGACCTCGCCTGTTCGGCCGGCAGGTACGGGCGTGACGCCGTTTCATCAGATCGCGGTGCCAGCGCAAGACGGTATCCGGTCGGACGAGCAGCCGTAGCCGGCGCAGGACCTCACGTGGCAGCGAGGTCAGCAGCGCGGCCAGGAAAGCCCGGTCCTCGGGCGCGAATCTCGCCCTGGCATCGGCGCCGGGTTGCCGTTCAAGCACGGTGATCTGATGGCGCAGGGCGAGTATCTCGACGTCCTTGTCCCGCGCTGCCATGCGGCGACCCGGCGCTCGTCCACATCTCGGGGTACGGCTGGCGGGGTGCGGCCAGGCGGATCATCCGTGCGGGGTTGGATGCAAGCGGGCCGACTCGCCGTACCGGCCGGGGCGCCGCTCGCATCAAGTCGATCCCGAGGTCAAGTGCCTGCGACGGCTTTTGAAGCAGTACAGGCCGAGGTGACCGGCAAGCCGCTCTCTCTGAAGAGCCGGAGCATGACCGTCAAGGCCGGATGAATGGACGACGAGCCGGCCGTCCCCGAGCCGTAACGCGACCTCTGTCCCGGGCAGAGGGCACGTCTCCTCGCCCTCGTCGGGAACCGCCGATCACCCTCGCGGCAATAACTAACGTACCTGCACGCACCCGAGAGGCATTAGATGGGAAACGACAGCCGGACGGCCGATGACGCCATGGTGATCGCGCGGTCGCGGCAAGATCCGGAGCGGTTCGCGGTGCTGTTCACGCGCCACGCGCCGGCGATCAAGCGGTACGTCATCAGAAGGCTCGGCGAGGATCCCGCCGAGGACATCGTCGCCGAGACCTTCACCACGGCCTTCGAGCGCCGCGAGTCGTACGACACGGCGCGGGGCGATGCCCTGCCCTGGCTGTACGGCATCGCCACCAACCTCATCGGCCGGTACCGGCGCCGCGAGGTCACCCTGTACCGGGCACTGAGCCGCACGGGGGCGGATTCAGTCACCGAGCCGTTCACCGACCAGGTGGATCAGCGGGTGTCGGCGACCGCGGTCAACCGCCGCCTAGCAGCCGCGCTCGCCGCGCTGCCCCGTGCACACCGCGACACGCTGCTGCTGGTCACGTGGGCGGAGCTGACCTACGAGCAGGCAGCCGAGGCTCTGGACGTGCCGGTGGGCACGGTGCGCTCACGGGTGAACCGGGCTCGCGGCAAGCTCCGCCAGGCGCTCGGGGACGTCGACCCAACCGCCATCACCGAGGAGACGCACCGATGAACGACATCGACCTGCTCAACCAGCTGCGATCCGAGATCCCGAACGACCCCGACGTCCGCGCGGAGGAGCGGCGCCTGCTGACCGCGATCCGCACGCAGCGGGCACGGCGGGCGCCCAGGGTGCCCCGGTACCGCATCGGCCTGGCCCTGGCCGCGGCGTGCGCGGCGGCGGTCGCCGCGGTGGCCGTGGTCAACTTGGGCGGCGACCACCCGGCCCCGCCTGTGACCGTCCAGAAGCCCGACACGCTCCTGCTGCTGGAGCGGGCGGCCCTGGTCGCCGCCAAGCGCCAGGATCTGCGGCCCGACCAGTGGACCTACCGCAAGGAACAGCAGGGCCGTCCCGGGATGCCCTTCGAAGTGTGGATCCGGGGAGACGGGCGCAAGGAAGCCGTGCGCCAGAACGGCAAGCTCAACCAGGGCAACGGCGAGAAGGGATCGATGTACCCGGCCAAGACCCAGCGGATGCTCGAAGCCCTGCCCACGGACCCTGAGGAGCTGCTGCGGCACTTCGGCGACAGCGACCAGGAGCTGTTCCCGATGTCGATCTGCCTGTTCGACTGCCCCGCCGACAGCCAGAAGGACGTCAACGCCTTCGGGGCCATCGGCTGGTTCCTCAAGTACGGCCCCATGGTGCCCGCGGACAAGGCCGCCGCCATGTACCGGGCCCTGGCAAAGATCCCGGGCGTCACCGTCCAGGAGAACGTCAAGGACGGTGCCGGCCGTACCGGCGTCGGCGTCGTCCTCGACCTGGGCCAGGCCGGCAAGGGCACTTATGTCCTCGACCCGACGGACTACCGCTACCTCGGCATGCTCGTCGAGCGGGACGGCAGGACGTCGACCGACACCGTGCTGGCCAGCGGCATCGTCGACGGCCCCGGCCAGGTGCCTTAACCATCACGACGCGTGGGCAGGCCGATCGCCTGCCCACGCACCCGACACCGAGAGTCGCATGCACATCGCCTTCCTTCTTCACAACGCCTTCGGCATCGGCGGCACCATCCGCGCTGTCACGAACCTGAGCCAGGCGCTCACCGAACGCCACCACGTCGAGATCGTCTCGGTCTTCCGCAGCGCGGACACCCCGACGCTCAGCGTGGACCCGCGGGTTCAGATGACCTCGCTCGTCGACACTCGCCACGAGCCGGACAACACCGGACCTTCGCGCATCTATCCGACTGCCGAGGCGCGCTACGACCTGTACTCGCGTCTCACCGACCACCGCATCACCAAGTACCTGCGCTCCACCTCCGCCGACGTCGTCATCGGCACCCGCCCCGGACTCAATGTGTGCCTGGCGGCCCTGGGCAGCCGCCGCTACCTGCGCATCGGCCAGGAACACGTCACCCACGACCTGCACAGCCCCGACCTGCGCACCGCCCAGAACCAGGCCATCGCCCAGCTCGACGCCTTCGTCACCGTCTCCGAGGCCGACGCCGCCACCTACCGCACCGCCCTGCCCGCACTCGCCGACCGCATCCGGGCCATCCCGAACGGCGTGCCACCCACCCGGCTGAGTCCTGCCGACGGCCACTCCAAACTCGTGGTCGCCGCGGGCAGACTCATTCCCGTCAAGCACTACGAGCTGCTCGTCGACGCCTTCGCCAAGGTCGTCACCGAACGCCCGGACTGGCGGCTGCGCCTATACGGCCGAGGACCGCGGCGCCAGGAGTTGCACGACCAAATCGACGAACTCGGCCTGCACGAGCACGTCCGCCTCATGGGCCCGGTCTCCCCCATCGAGACCGAATGGGCCAAGGGCGCCATCGCCGCCGTCACCTCCAGCGTCGAATCCTTCGGCCTCACCATCGTCGAGGCCATGCGCGCCGGGATCCCCGTCGTGTCCACCGACTGCCCGCACGGCCCCCGCGAGATCATCACCCACGGCCGCGACGGCCTCCTCGTCCCCAACGGCGACGCCCACGCTGTCGCCGACGCGCTACTGCACCTCATCAACGACGACGCCCTACGCCTGGCCATGGGCCACGCCGCGGTCCACACCGCCCGCACCTTCGAACCACAGCACACCGCCGCCCGGTACGAGCGCCTCTTCGCCGACCTCGGTGGTGTGACCAGAAGGCGATTCCTCCGCAGAAAGCCGGTCACCCCGACACCTCCCCCACAACGCTTGGCCGCCGACTGCGTGGTGGACGCCGACGGCGACCTCCACATCCACCCTCCCACCAACACACTCGCCACCGCCGTGGTGTGCAGGCTACGCACCGACCCCACCAAGACGCTCCGCCTGCCATACCCCTCACCAGCGATCAGCCGCCGACGGCACGCACTGTCCGACGGCCGCTGGGACCTCTACCTCGAAAGCCCCGACGGCACCCTCACCCGCCTGGCCGCCGGACTCTGCGACACCCGCGCCCTGACCGCCGGTCGAGGCGGCATCACGGTCCGGATCCCCTACACCACCGACAAGGGCAACCTGTCCATCCGCGTCTGGCAACGTCCCACCCACGCCGAGGTCGACCACATCGAGGTCGACACGACCTGCACCATCGTCGACGGCCGCATCCTGGGCGCCGCCTTCACCGGCACCGCTGCCGCCGAATCTCGCGCAGGGCAACAGAGTGTGGAAGTACGGCTGGCGCAGCGGGGCGACCGGTTCCGCCTCGTCATCGACCACGCCCGCCTGACCGCGGCCGGCGGGGACACCTGGGACTTGTGGCTACACCCGGCAACGGGTGACCCCATCCGCGTCGGCCGCCTCCTCGACGACATCGTCAACCGCTCCACGATCGATGTATATCCAGCCGTGGAACTGCACGGACTGCGCATCCGGCCGTACTACACCACCGCCAACAACCTGTCGATCCGCGTCCGACCAGCATGACCCGCACGGTCACACCACGCAGGGTCAGGAGCTCCAACCGGCCGACCACTATGTGGCTTACAAAAGTGAACTAGCAGATAGACCCCAAATCGACCGGTCAAGGAATGCCATCCGCCCCGTGGATGCTCGGTGGATGCTCGCCGGTATCTATGATCCGGCCGGGCCCGGCCGGATGCTGTTCGCGTTCTTCGCCGCCATGGCCGAGACCGAGCGGGAAACGATTCGCGAGGCGAGGCTGGAGGGGCTGGACGCTGCAGCCCCCAAAGGCAATCACGGTGGTCGTCCGCACCACGCCAGGAGGTCCTCACCCAGTTCAAGATCAGCGAGAGCGAGTCGACAATCTCGTTCCGCCGTCACCAACGTCCATGGTCAGTACATCTAGGTCCGTGCAACCGTCGGATGCGACTCGACGACATGAGCGTGGGTCACCTCGCGCGGTGATGAGCGCGCGAGGATACGGCCGGAAGCGAAGGAGAAGAGTCACGGAAGCCTTGCCTGCGACTCTTGTCGCGTAATCGAGCGAAGGCAGGTTCTCCATGCGAAACAAGATCGTGAGCGTGGTGGTCCCAGCGACCATCCTGGCGATAGCTGCAGCACTCGGCACCAGCGCGTCCTCGAGCGCGGATGTGGTGAGGTCCAAGGCCGCCCACATCAAGAGTATCCACAAGACCCTCGCGCAGTGCGAGGCAGCGGGCTACAAGTACTCCGGGGACCCCGAATACTGGGACTGCCAATGGGACAGTCCGTTCTGGGCGCTCTGGGTCCTGAAGTGACCGACCGGACAGCACGTACCTGCAGGTGGTCGCGTCGTCCACGACTGCCGTAGACGATCGCGGCGCAGCCATTGATCTGTCCAGCCTGAGCCGCCCGTCGGGCGGCTCAGGCTGGACATGACCCGTCGCAGGATCTGGGCGCCAGCCGCTTCCAGGCTCGGGTTGGCGGTGGTGCCGCTGTAGCGGGGCCGGGTGGCTGCCAGAACGGCGTTTGCGGGCTTCTACCTTTGCGTTGGTGTTCGAGCAAGTTCCCTCAAGGTCCACAAGATGTCGCTTGCCAGCTTGATGGGACCGCCGTGTTGCCACGAGCAAGGGACCACCTGGTCGTGGTGTCGAGCATGGTGATCTCCTTATCTCGGCAACGGACACGCCGGATGTCGACTGTTGTCCTCGTTGACGTGCGGATTGCTGGCGAAGCCGGTAGGACTCGCCCTCGACGATGAGCTCGTGCGCGGTGGAGACGAGGCGGTCGACGTGTCAACGACCGGCTGGGCGAGCAGAAGGGTGCGCGGACACCGCCGGCACAGCGGCTGCAGTACTTCTTTCCGGCTCAGTCCCGAGCCTCTGCGATCCTCCGCTGGTCCACGACGACCTGTCGGTCCGTCATGCGCCCGCGTCCGAAGGGCCGCACGAACCCGTCCGTCGCGAGTGCCGGAACGCCCCGTCGACTGTGACCTTGGCTACTCCCCCGGGCCGGACGGAGACCGGCACCATGAGTCATTTCCCCTGTTAGCGGTTGCTATGGCAGGACACGCTAGGTATGGGCTGTTCCGTTCCTCTTCCCGCCTGCCTTCTATCCGGCTTCTCCCGGCCGCTCAGCGGCACGATCATTACTCGGTAGCATCACAGCGGGAGAACCGGGACGTGAAGGGGACACATGGAGTCGGAAGCGCGGTTCGCGCTTCTCGGGCCGGTGTCGGTCGATGGGCCTGACGGGCCGATCACGCTGGGCTCACCGAAGCAGCGGACCGTGCTGGCCGCCCTCCTGCTCAATGCGAACCGCACGGTGTCGGACGACCGGCTCATCGCCCTGGTCTGGGGCGATCGGGCGCCGCGCACGGCTGTCGCGCGCTTGCAGGTGTACGTCCACGAGCTGCGAGCTCTGGTCGGCAAGGAGCGCATCAGCCGTGTCGGCGCCGGCTACCGCATCCACGTCGACGCGGACGAGCTCGACCTACATCTGTTCAAGCGGTACAGAACCGTCGCGCGCGCCGACGCCGAGGAGGGGCGCCACACCGACGCCGTGGCGTACTTGCGCGCCGTGGCAGAGCTGTGGCGCGGGCCCGCGCTGGCGGGGACCAGCGCCGAGCTGATCCACCAGGAACGCCCGGGCCTCGAGGACAGGCGGCTCTGCGCCCTGGAAGAGTTGTACGACGCGGAGCTGGCGTCTGGGCGGCACGCCGAGATCGTCGGCGAACTTCACACGGCGGTGGCCGAGCACCCACTGCGCGAGCGGCTCCTGGGGCAGCTCATGCTGGCCCTGTACCGGTGTGAGCGCCGCGCCGAAGCGCTGGCCGTGTACCGAGACGCGAGACGGCGGCTGGTCGGCGAACTGGGCATCGAGCCCGGCCGCCCCCTGCGCCGGTTGCACCAGCGGCTCTTGCAGGACGACGAACCCGACTCCCCGGGGGCGGGCATGCAGGCGGTGGCTCTTGTCTCGCAGCCGACGCCTCCTTCGCCGCAACAAGGACCGCTGGCACCCTTCGTCGCGCGGCCGGCCGAGCTGCCCAGGGCCGTGCCCGGGTTCGCCGCCCGCGACGCGGAGCTGGCGTGGCTGACTGAGTGCCTGGGCGGCGGTGACGGCGTGTGCGTGCTCAGCGGCACGGCCGGCATGGGCAAGACGGCCCTCGCGTTGCACTGGGCGCACCAGGCCAAGGACCGCTTCCTCGACGGCCAGCTCTACATCGACCTTCGCGGCTATGATCCGGACCACGAGCCGCTGACCACGACAGCGGTGCTGACCCGGCTGCTGGTCTCGCTCGGCGTCGATCCTGAACGCGTACCGGGCGGGTTCGAGACCCAGCTCGGCCTCTACCGCTCGCTGCTGGCGGGGCACTCGTTCCTGCTGGTCCTGGACAACGCTCGCTCAGCAGCCCAGATCGAGCAGCTCCTGCCCCCGACTGGCGTAGCGCTTGTGACCAGCAGGCACCGGCTGGGCGAACTGGTGGCGTACGCGGGCGCCAGGCAGCACTCGCTCGGCCCGCTCTCCGACGAGGGCGGTCGGGCACTGCTGGACGGCGTGCTCGGGCCGGCGGACGGCCCGGCCGAGTCGGATGCGCGCGGCGAGCTGGTGCGTGCGTGTGGCGGGTTGCCGCTCGCGCTGCGCATCGCCGCCGCCAACGCCGCCGCCCGGCCCCAGGACGGCACCGCAGCGGTCGCGGCGGAGCTGGCCGCCGGCAACCCGCTGGCGGGACTCATCGTGGACGGTGCCGAGCACAATACCGTCACCATCGCCTTCTCCGCCTCCTACCGCGTGCTCGCCCCAATCGAGCAGCGGGTCTTCCGCCTGCTCGGGCTCGTGCCCGGCCCCGATGTCACCGTGGCGGCCGCAGCGGCGGCCACCGGCCTCCCCCAGGACGCGGCGCGCGCCTCGCTCAAGGCCTTGGCCGCGACCCACCTGCTCGAACACCACATCACCGATCGGTACCGCTTCCACGATCTGGTCCGGCTCTACGCCGTGGCGGAAGCCGGGCGCGACCCCGAGCGTGAGCCGGCGTGGCGCCGCCTGTTCGGCCACTACCTGGAACTGGGCGCCGCCATCGCCGCCCAGTGCGCGCCAGGCGAGTTCCTGCTCCCCGGCCCGCAGCCGCACACGGACGCCCTTGAGCAGCTGTCCCCCGAGGCGGCCGACGTCGTCCATCTGATGGCCGCGCTGATGCGCGCGATCGAGCGCGATCCCGGCCCGGAGGTCTGGCGCCTGGCCGACATGGTTCGCGCCATCTGTGCCCGCACCGGCCACATCGGTGAGTGGATGGAGATCGCGCCGGCCCTGCTGAAGGCCGCCTCCGCCCATGATGTGCCGGCCGTAACCGCCATGCTGCACACCGGCATGGGCGATGGCCTCTTTCGCACCGGGCGCCGTGAGGAGGCCGTTGAGCACCTGGAACAGGCCGTCCGCGTCGCCCGCGAGAGCGGCGGGCGGGAGGGCGAGGCGGCGGCCAGGATGGGGTTGAGCTTCGCGCGTGCGTGGACGGGCGACCTCGCCGAGGCGATGGCCGACAACGTCCGGGCCGCGCAGCTCTTCGACGAGCTCGGCTCGGTGCCCGGCCACATCCGGGCACTCAACGCGCTCGGCAACCAGTACCACCACATGGGCCGGCTCGACCTGGCCGAGGAATATTGCAGGCAGGCGCTCGCCTTGAGCCGGCGCCACAAGCTGCCCTACGCCGAGGGAGCCGATCTGCAGCAGTTGGGTGCCGTGCTCCTCGACCAGGGCCGGTACGGCGAAGCGGAGACCTGCCTTCGGGAGTCGGTCGCCCTGATCACTTCAATAGGCGGCCACGGCGCGGCCACGACGCAGATCTGGATCAGTCGGCTGCATTGGGAGAACGGCCAGTGGGCGCAGTCGCGGGACGAGGCGCTGTGTGCGCTCCACGTGTGCCGCGGCCAGGGTGACCGGCTGGTGGAGGCGGCGGCGCTGGTCGCGCTGGCCGATGCAGGAATCGGCCTCGGCCTGACGGCAGAGGCCGCGGACAGCCTGAACCTGGCCGACGACCTCATCAGCGCAGGCGGCCTGAGCTGGCATCTGGCCTACGCGCTGCTCGCCCGTGCCCGGCTGCTCGACGCTCAGGGCGACTACGAGGGCGCCGTCCGCCACGCACTTCGGGGACACGCCGTGGCGTCCGAGAACACGTACCTGCTGCCTGAGCTGGCCGCGCTGACGGAGCTGGCCAGGCTGGAACGGCGGTGTGGCGACCGCAAGGCGGCGGCGCACAAGGCCGACCAGGCCTTGCGACTCTGCAGGGAGATCGGGCACGCACCGTGTGAGAGGAAGCTCGCGCCGTTGCTGGAAGACGCGATGTAAGGACCTCGCCTGGCAGCAAGCCTCCTCCGGCGAATGGATGACCTACGCCGCCGATGTCAGCCGTCATTCCCGCACTGAAACGCAGATGAAGACGGGGCCGGCCCACGGCTTCCCGGACGAATGAGAGATCACCAATGCGTGACCAGCCAAGGCTTGTGCGGACGGGCCGGGCGATGGCGATCGCCACCATCGCTCGTCTTCGCCGGCGCGCTCGCGAGCATGGCCGCCTGGTCCGACGGCCAACGCCGCCGTCACCGTGGTCCACACCGGTCTGCCCGACTGGGCGCGCTACACCCAGCGAGCCGACATCCTCACCGCCGCGGCGGGCGTGCCGGGCATCATCCAGCCCAAGCACGTCAAGCCCGGCACGGTCGTGGTCGGTGGCGGGGTCCGCTACGAGGGCCGCCGCCTGCTGCCGGATGTGGACGAGTCGGTCGAGAGCGTGGCGGGCGCGATCACGCCGCGCGTGGGCGGTGTGGGGCCCACCACGGCCGCGATGCTGTTCCGCAACGCCATCACGGCGGCAGAACGTGCGGTGGCGGGCGCCTAGCCACGGCTCTCATTCTTCGCGGCCCGGCCTGGGTCGGGGGCGGTTGCTACGCGTGCAGCGGTGGTGGGCCGGCCGTGCCTGCTCGCCATTTGCTCTC
This sequence comes from Nonomuraea sp. NPDC049152, assembly GCF_040648355.1. Classification (NCBI taxonomy): domain Bacteria; kingdom Bacillati; phylum Actinomycetota; class Actinomycetes; order Streptosporangiales; family Streptosporangiaceae; genus Nonomuraea; species Nonomuraea sp. NPDC049152. The sequence goes on from NZ_JBEZDO010000020.1 coordinate 64,727, forward strand.
GATCGTCCGCATCAGCGCCGGGTACACCAGCGCATACCGGAACGGCTTGATCGCGGCCATGTAGGCGGCGCCGAACAGTCCGTTCGGCTTCACCAGGACCGCCATCTGGCCGTGGTAGCCGCCGGATCCGTCCGGGACCCAGCCGATGTGCATGACCGTGTGCACCGTCCCGTTGGCCATCTCTGCCGCCCATTCGTCCTGGAGCAGGTACAGGGACGTGAAGGGGAAGTCGTTGGTGTCGGGGCCCGATGGTTGGTCACGCAGAGCCCTTGGCAGCCGATCCTTGAGAGAGGTCACCCTGGAGTCGAGGCCAGCGCTCGGTCGGTCCCAGCCGAGCACCGCGCCGATCTTCCACCGGGCTTCCCAGAGCACGCGGACGACGAGCGGGGCGCCCTGCGGGAAGTCGCCCGTGACGACCTGCGACACCAGTCGGGGGAGGTCGTCGGGTCCGCCTGGCGTCGGCAGCGCCCACACGTCCTCGACCTCGAAGTCGGTGGTGAGTTCGTGGATCATCCAGGGGCGCGAGGTGTGCGCGGACTTCGGCAGCTTCATTCGTGGATCTCCAAGGTGGTGGGCGCGGGCGGTAGGCCGAGAATGCCGCGCACCGCCTCTCCGTGAGTTCGACGTCGTAGGGCGCGTGGCCGGCAAGCGGGATCGTGACGCCCTCGAGGGCGCCGAGGTAGGCGTCTGCCATCTGCCGGGGTGGCGGCCCCGGCGGGCCAGTGTCATGGTGAAATCGTCGCGCTCCTCCTTGGCCTGCACCGCCTGCCTTTGGATGACGCATACCGAGGGATAAGCGCTGAGCTGGTCGAGCCCGATCTGCCGCAGCCCGCTGGGCGTGATGCCGTCCCGGGACAGGAAGTTGTGCACCGCGTCACCGGTGGCTGCCCGGCCCGGCATCGGCCAGCACCACCCGGCGCCGTGCTCGTCCGAGGGTGAGCGCGGCGTTGAGCCCGGCGGGGGCGACTTCGGCCAGACCCGCTTCCAGCGGGGTGGGGATCATGGCCGAACTAGCTGGATGTCCGCCGTCCGCGTCCTGTGGGTACGGCGCGAGGCGACGAGGCCGAGTACGCCGATGGCGACCATCAGCCAGCCGCCGGTGATCGGAAACTCGATGACGCACAGCAGCGCACCGCTGGTGATCAGATACCAGCCGATCTGGCCCGGGAGATGTCCGGTGGTGTGGGCCAACCGCCGGGCCAAGGTGCCCAGGGCCAGGAGCAAGATGCCGACAGCGAAGAAGTAGAGCGTGTATTCGCGCTTGAAGTAGTCGGAGGCGCCGCTGTCCGCGGCGGAGGCCCAGAAGCCGTCGCCGGCCATAGCGGACCAGGAATTCGGAGTGGCGAGGGCGTAGCCGAAGTGCACAATCGCCAGCGCGATGATCAGGCGGGGGACCCATCGGGTCAATGCGTTCATGTGGTGTACTCCCACTCGTTCGGGGCCAGGCGCAGGGCTAAGGCGTAGATGTCGCGCAGGTCGGGCGCGGGGATGGGCGGGACGACCTGCTGGGCGCCGATGAGGATTAGGTAGAGCATTCGGGCCATGGGTTCGACGTCGTCCCGCGGGCCGCCGAGCTCGCGCAGCAGGCTGCACAGGTAGTCGATGCGCAACCGGTCCACACGTTCCTGGAGGGCGAGGACTTCGGGGTCTTGCAGGGCCCAGGCGCGGATGGCGATCTCGAGGCCTTCGCTGCCGCTCTTGTCCTCCAGGACTAGGTTGAGCAGGCGCCGAAGCCTGCTCTGAGCAGGTGTGCCAGCGCTCTCGGTGCCGGCGATGAAGCGAGTGGTGTGCTCGGTTTCGAAGTGCGCCAGCAGGTCCGTCTTGTATCCCGCGATGCCCTTGAAGTGGTGATAGAAAGAGCCCTTGGTCAGGTCGAGCTCGGCGCACAACCGCTCAATTGTCAGGGCTCGCGCACCATCCTGACGCAGGATGGTGAGCCCGGTTTTCAGCCAGTCACGCTTGCTTGCCATATCCGAACCATACCATACCAGATCGTATGGCCCTTTTTCGAGTACAGCATCGAGACGCCCGCGCCGCGACATCATCTGCACCTCCGCCGCCGCGTCTCCCAGCTCCAGCGGTTGCTCTCGTCACTGCGGCTAGATCTGGCTTGTCGAGAGTGGGCCAGGGCTAAAAGGGGTGCGTGCCCGGCGCTTCCGTGCTGGTCGTCGCCGGCCCGGCCGTGATCGCCACGGCCCTGGGGCTGTGGCGGATCGAGGCTTGCGCGCCAACCGCACTGGGCTGTGCCACCAAGCTGGCGTCCACCCTTCACCACGGGCCACGTCGAGCGTGGGAACTGCGGTGCCGTAGCGCCAGCCAGGAAGGTAATTCATTCCAGATAGTCGAAATGGGGCTGCCACGCGGTGGAGACAAGAGGTGGCCGAACTCACAGTGAGTCCACGCGAGGCGGCTATGAGCCAGGGCGTCCGGCGCCTGCCCCTGACAGCGAAGGTCGTGCCCAGCAGCTGGCCCTGCTGGGAGGTCCGCTCGGCGGGGAGCACTCATCACCGCTGGCAGCTCCGCTGCTGTTCGCGGTGCAGGCCGTCGGGGAACGCATGTGAGTGATCGTGGAGGACTCCACCGAGCCGGTCTCGTCGGCGTACATCGAGGTTGGCCGATGCAGCTGTTCCAGCAGCCGGCGCAAGACCTCGCGCGGTAACAGAGCTGCGATGCTCGGCAGCGAACTTCACTTTGGCATCCGCGCCGAGCTGTCGTTCAAGAACGGTGATCTGGCACCCTTGTCCCTCTTCCCCCAGCGGCAGCAACCGCAGGGCGGCAAAGGCGTTCGTGATGGCCAGATGGGCCAGGCGAAGGAGCACGAGTGATCAGCATGCTTCGGCGACGCAGGCTGGCCACGGCCCGACATAGGCCTCGCGGCGGCGGCGCAGCGCGCTCTGCTGGGCCAGGGCCTGGTTGACCGCGATGGGCATCAGGGTAGGCGCGCGGATTTTCGATCTGCTCCTGGCCTCCCGGTTGAGACATAGTATTTCGCATCTCATTGGAGGACGCACGACGTGACCCGGTTCTTTGCCCTGGTTTTCGCGCTCGCCATCCCGTTCTGGGTGGCCGGAGCGTTCGTGGGAAACCTTCCAGGCACCCCGATGAACCTGCCGGTGGGCGCCCTGATGTTCCCGTGCCCCCTCGTTTCGGCGGCGATCCTCCTGCGGCGGCGAGAGGGGCCCGGCGCGACTCGACGCCTGCTGGGCACGACCTTCGCTGTCAGGGGCATGCGCCGGACGCCCTGGCTCATAGCCGCCTTCCTGCTGGTGCCCGCCATCGAGCTGCCGGCCTATGCGCTGGCCCTGCTGGGAGGTCCGCTCGGCGGGGAGCACTCATCACCGCTGGCCGCTCCACTGCTGTTCGCGGTGTTCTTCGTAGCGGCCGCGGGCGAGGAGGCGGGCTGGATGGGATACGCCGCCGACCCGCTGCAGGACAGGTGGAGTGCCCTCGGCGCGGGCCTGATCCTCGGCGTAGCGTGGGGAGCCTGGCACATCGTGCCGCTGCTCCAGGCCGGCCGCTCTCCGGCCTGGATCGCCTGGTGGTTCCTCGGCACGGTCGCCTCGCGGCTCATCATCGTCTGGCTCTACAACGGAACCGGCGGGAGCGTGCTGTCGGCGATCGTCTTCCACGCCATGCTCAACGTGGTGCCGTCGATGCTGCCGGGCTACGCCGCGGGCGAGGTTCTCATCGCCTGCACCGCGCTGGTCAGCGTGGTCGTCTCTGCGGCGCTGTTCGCCCTGGCCCCGCAGGCCGTCCGGCAGCGGTACCGGCAGCCGACCTCAGGGTGATAGCTCCAGGCGGATTGGTCTGCCTGTCTCTTAGTACTCCAGCCGTACTTAGCGATCTTCAGTTCGGCCGGGGAGGGCCGCAGAGCGGGACGCCGCCTCTGCCCGTGCCGCCGCCACCGCGGCGGAGAACGACGCCGCCACCGCTCGCGACGTCGCCGCCAAGGCCGAGGCGGACGCCGTCGAGGCGGAAAAGGCCGCGGCCCATGCGCGCGACCTCGCGGAGGAGGCCCAGAAGGCCGCTGAGCGCGCCGAAGCGGAAGCGGACAGGAAACGGGAGGCCGAGCGAGCCTCGGAGTCAGGCCCGACAGGTCTGCCCGGGCTGATCAGCCTGACGTACGAGCCCTGGTTCGAGATCAACCGAAGAGTGACTGCGTCGGAACCGACGGCTGCGACATCGACCTGGAGTACCACCTGGGGGACGCAGGACTTGCGGACCGCGTCTACATGAGCCGCGTCGGCTTCCTTACGGGCGATGGCGGCGTTGACCTTGGCCTCGGCTGCCTTGGCCTTGGCGGGGGCGGCGTAGATCTTGGCCAGGCGCACGTTCTCGGCCGCGGCCTGGGAGGCGGCGATGCGGCACGAAACAAGGCCCTGGAGGCCCGACGACGCGCGGCTCTTCCTGGAGCGCGGCGGGTTCCCGACCAGCGCGCCTGCTCCGGACAGCATGGAGTTCCGCACCGGTGTCGCCTCAGCCCCGTTCGCCGCCCGGGTGCAGATCGGCACCGCCGGCTTACCTCTACCTGCCGGACGGGCCGCGAGCCGAGTGTGCGGACCAGACCGGCGGCTGGAGCAGCGGGTCCGCGCGGCGCAGGCGGTCGCCGCGCTGGGCGATCCCGTGGTCGTCTTCCACGATTTGCAGAACCTTTCGTCCCGCCGAAATGAGGAACTACCCTGCACGAGGCGCAGGTGACGGCTCACCGCAAAAGCTGTCCATCTCCCCCGAGAGGGGACGTCGCGGCAGGAGCCGTACCCGGCCTTGGACGGTCGCTCCCCTGCCGGGAGCGGAGCTGACGGTGAGAACGCCGCCGACGGCCTCGAGTCGGTCTTTCATGTTTCGCAGGCCGCTGCCCTGACCGGGAGAGCGCGGGTCGAAGCCGGGGCCGGAGTCGCGGACGGAGAACTCCAGCCACCCTTCGCCGGTGGCGAGCCGCAGCAGCGGGATGCTCCCGCCGGCGTGCTTGGCCGCGTTCTGCAGGGCTTCGAGGCAGCAGAAGTAGACCGCCGCCTCGATTTCGGGTGCGAAGCGTCCCAGAGTGGGGGGCAGGTCGGCCTCGGCCGCGGCGGGCAGCTTGGCGATGTGCGCGCGCAGCGCCGGGGCCAGGCCCTTGTCGGCGAGGATCGCCGGGAAGACGCCGCGCGCCAGATCCCGTACGGTCTCCAGGGCCGACTCCGCCTCCGCGCCAAGCTGTTCCAGCAGGGGGCCGACGTGCGCGGGCTCGGTGTCGAGCAGTTGCCGGGCCAGCCGGAGCTTCAGGGCCAGAGCCACCAGGTTCTGCTGGGCGCCGTCGTGGAGGTCACGTTCGAGGCGCCGGCGCTCGGCGTCCTGGGCCGTCACAATGCGCCGGCGTGACTCGCGCAGCTCCGCGGCCCGCGCGACGTCGCGGAAGGCGATGGCGGCGTGCGCCGCGAGGTCGGCCACGAGCTTGGCGTCCGTGGCGGTCGGCGATTCGCCGGGCGGTTTTGTCAACGCGATGGCCCCGAGGAGGGCTTCGTGGGTGCGGACCTCGGCGACCGTGTGCCCGGAGGGAAGCCGCGGAAGGGCGTCTCCGACGAGGTCCAGCGGCGCGGCGGGCTCGGCGGTCGGCGGATGCGAGGCGGCCGGCTCCAGCCGTCCGCCGACCCGCACCCAGACGTCCGCCCGCAGCGCTCCGGTGGCGTCGGCGAGCGCCCTGGCGAGCGATGGCAGGAACTCCTCGATGGACGAGGTCGTGGCCAGGCGCTCGGACAGGCGTGACAGAGTCTCGTACGGCGTGGCCCTGGCCCCGTGGACGAGGCGGTCGGCCAGTAGTTGTGCCCGGGTCCGCACCCCACTGAACCCCAGTGCGGCGATGGCCGTGGCGATGAGCGGAAGGAACATCCCGCCGCCGGTGCGTGCGCCGACGGCCGAGCCCACTCCGACGACGACGGCGAGGTAGACCGCCGTGATGAACCCGGCGAGCACGGTGTAGCTGAACGTCCGGTGGATGACGGCGTCGATGTCGTAGAGGCGATACTTGAAGATGGCGATCCCTATCGCCACCGGGATGCCGGCCGCGAGGACCAGCAGACTGGCGCGCCAGTCGGGGCGTCCCGTCGGCGGGACGAACTGCACCACGACGGCGGCCGCCGCGACCGTGACGCTGAACCCGAACCACTTGAGCTGCTGCCGCTCCTCACCGCCGGCCCTGCGATAGCGCACCAGGCTGGCCGCCGCCGACGCCAGGGTGAGGGCGCAGAACGCCGCCGCCGGGACGGCGAGCAGCAAGAAGTCGGCGAGACCGGTGAGCACCGGCTCGAACGCCGGCGGCGCGAAGCCGGCGGCTAGGACGGCGGCGCAGACCCCGACGGCGACCAGATCGGCCGCCGCCAGCCAGGCCACCGGATGCCAGCGGGCCGACGGCGGCCGGCCGTCGGGGAACAGCAGCGGCAGGAAGGTACCCGCGGGAACCACGACGAGAACCCACAGCCATGACCCGGCCCAGCCGGCCACCTCCCCGCCGGGCAGCGAGCCTGGTCTGGTGATGAGGGCATAGGCGGCGTAGCCCTGGCAGAGGCTGGTCGCCGCCAGCGCCAGGCCCATGCCGCTGAGCAGCCAGCCCATCGGGTTGCGCGGCGACCGGGCGGCCACCAGTGCTCCGACGGCGGCGAACGCGACCGCCATGAGGGATGCGCCGAGACCGTAGCCCATCCCGGGCCCGTCGTCAGGCCGGTTGAGTACGGCGAGCATGGCGTTGGCCGCGGCGAGGGTCACCGTGCTCAGCCACAGAGCCTGACCGAGTCGGCCCGTGATCCTCATGAACGACCAGGATCTCTCAGCCGGAGGCAAGCAGGCCCTCGTCGTTGAGGAAGGCCAGGACCGCCTTGACCCTCCGGTGCACGGTGAGATCTCCGGCGATGTCGAGCTTGGCCAGGATCGCGTTGATGTGCTTCTCCACGGCTCGGAGTGACACCGTCAGCTCCGTGGCGATGCGCGCGTTGTTCTTGCCCTCGGCCATGAGGGCGAGGACCTCGCGTTCCCGCTCCGAGAGCCGGCCCAGCGGTGAGTCGGCCGCCCGCCGCCTGTCCGCTATCAGGGCGGCCACGACCTTCGGGTCGAGGGCGGAGCCGCCACGCGCGACGTCCTCGAGGGCGCGCGTCAGCTCGCCCACGTGGGCCACGCGCTCCTTGAGCAGGTAGCCGACGCCCTCCGCGCTGTCGGCCAGCAGGTCGTACGCGTAGTCGGCCTCGGTGTGCTGGGACAGCACGACGACTCCGACCTCTGGGTGCTCGGCCCGGATGAGCCTGGCCGCCTGGATGCCCTCGTTCGTGTGCGTAGGGGGCATGCGGATGTCGGTCAGGACCACGTCGGGCCGGTGCTCGCGCACGGCCGTGAGCAACCCCGGAAGGTCGTCCGCGGTGGCGACCACCTCGAGGCCGTCCACGCGGTCGAGAAGGCCCCTGACTCCTTCGCGCACGAGGTAGTCGTCGTCGGCGAAGACGACCCTGAGTGCCATGGCAGAAATGATATGACCTGTGGGATCTCGTGCCCGCACCAGTGGTCATGGGCGCTTTTCCGCAGCCAGGTGTGGTGCCCGCCTGATCGTCGTCCGGCGGCCGGCTCCGTAGCGTCCTTGTGACACGACCAGCGCGGGGAGGATTCCATGTGGCGCAAGGCAGCCGGCGGGCTGGCCGCCGCGGCGTTGACCGCCATCGGCGTACTGCACATGATCTGGGCCTTCTCGCCGTGGCCCTTCGATTCCATGACCGAAGCGGCGACGTACCTTCTCGGCGAGCGCGGGGATATGCCGCCCGCGCCGCTGACCTTCGTGTTCGGGGCGGGGGTGGCGGGCTCGTCCTATCTGGTCATCGCGTCGGCCCGCGTCCTGCCCGAGATCGGCCCTGCCTGGATCTACCGGCTCGGCACCTGGGGTCTCGCCGCGGCGCTGCTCGCCCGCGGACTGGGCGGGCAGCTGCTGAACTCCGGAGCGACGGAGGAGTTCGCCACCTGGAACTGGCGGCTGTACTCACCGCTGTGCGTGACGCTCGCCGTGCTCGTCGGGGCGGCGACGGTACGGCGGCGCGGTGACGGTACGGCGAACTACGCGGCCCAGACGACGAACCATGAGATCTCTGCTAGACCGGGCGATCCGGTTCCCCCTCGACCCGTGACAGGAGATTCGCTCCCCCATGGCGACCGCTGACGCCCCGATCCGCGGCCCGGTCCAGGCCGGCGAGCGCGCGCTCGCGCCCGACCTCGCCCGCGGCTTCATGCTGCTGCTCATCGCGGTCGCGAACACCCCCTGGTACCTCTGGGGCCGGGAGTTCCGGGCCACCACGATCCATCCGCCAGGAGGCTCGGTTCTGGACCGGATCACCCAGGTGGCCGCCATCGTCGGAGTGGACTTCCGCATCTATCCGATGTTCGCGTTCCTGTTCGGCTACGGCATGGTGCAGCTCTTGCTGCGCCAGCAGGCGGCCGGGCACGCGGAACCGGCCGTTCTGGCACTGCTGCGCCGTCGCAGCCTGTGGCTGCTGCTGTTCGGGTTCGTGCACGCGGCGCTGCTGTGGCAGGGGGACATTCTCGGCGCGTACGGCGTGGCCGGTCTCCTCTTCGCCGGGTTGTTCCTGCGCAGGAGCGACCGCACACTGCTCACCTGGGCCGCGATCGGCGCCGGCGTCCTCGCGGTGGTGACCCTGCTCGGCATCGTGGCCGCCTGGCTCGCCGCTGCCGCCGAGTCGCCTCCGGAGATGGTCAGCCTCCTGTCCTTCGGGGCGGCGAGCAGCGGGGAGAGCGATCTGCTCGCCGCGGCTTCGGCGCGCCTGGTCTTCTGGCCGGTGATCATCGTCGGCCAGGGACTGCTCGCGCTGGCTCTGCCGATCGCGATCGTCCTCGGCTTCTGGGCGGCTCGGCAGCGGATCCTGGAGCGGCCGGAGAGGCATCTGCCGCTGCTGCGCCGCGTCGCCGTCATCGGCATCGCGATCGGCTGGCTGGGCGGCCTGCCGCACGCGGCCGCGGTCATGGGTGTGCTGCGGGTTCCCGGCGAGTCGATGTTCGTGTTCGAGGTGTCCCAGATCGCCACCGGCCTGCCCGCCGGCCTGGGCTACGCGGCGGTGTTCGGCCTGATCGGGCACCGGCTCGGCGGCCGGCGGAGGCCGGGGCCGGTGTCCACCGCGGTGGCCGCGGTGGGCAAGCGATCGCTATCGGCCTACCTCACCCAGTCGGTGCTGTGCGCCCCGGTGCTGACCGCCTGGGGCCTCGGCGTTGGAGTCCATCTGCACAGCGCCGCCATGGCCGGGTACGCGATCGGGATCTGGCTGATCACCGTGATCGCGGCCTACCTGCTGGAGCGTCGCGGCAGCCGGGGACCCGCCGAGGTGCTTCTGCGCCGGCTGACGTACCGGTGAGGAATGCGGCTCATCGATCAGCCCCTCCGGCGATCACGCAGCGCGCTGGCCGCCCAGCTCGGCCGGCAGGCCTCACTGACGGAGCTGGACGGGGAGGCCGGTGCCGACCGGGTCGCTGCCTGGTTCACCGCCCGCTGGGGCAGCGCGGCGGCCGCGACCCACAACGCCTGGACGCCCTGGGCTCGGCGTGTGCCTGGTGGCGGGATCAGCACTGGCCGGCAGGAGCGCCGTACCTGGACCCCGGACCGCATCCGGGCGCCGGCCCTCGCGTCTGCGGGCTACTGGCCCAGCATGCCCCTGAACAGTTCCCGAACTCCCAGCCGGATGCCCTCCTCGGCCAGCTCGGGCCCAGCCCCGGCCAGGGCGTCGAACATCACACCTTCCAGGAACGCCACCGCCTGCTGGCCGTGCCGTGCCGGATCCGGTGAGCCGAGCGCGGTGAACATCGCCACCACCGGATCGCGGAGCCGACGGCCCACCGCGTCGTAGAGTTCGCGCAGGCCCGGGTGCCGAGTGGCCTCCATTGCCAGCTCATAGCGGGCGATGCTCTGGCGGCGCTCGGACGTGAGCCGGACGTGAAGCGTCCTGGCGGTCATCGCGGCGAATATGTCGAGCACCGCCGCCGTGGCTATCCCCTCCGGCACCATCGGCTCCGCGCCGAACCCGAACGCCACCGTGTCGAGTTCGGCGAGCCGTTCCAAGACCAGTTCCAGCAACGCCAGTCGGGTGCGGGCCACGTTGGAGGCCGAGCCTGGAGCGAGTCCGGCCGTCTCGTCCACCGTGCGGTGGGTCAGGCCGTGGACGCCACGCTCGGCCAGCACGGTGATGGCCGTATCGGCGACCAGTTCGGCACGTTGCGATTTCATGGCGCCTCCTTCGTTGTGATACTACGATCATAGTAAATCCAACTACGTCCGTAGTAAGGAGATGTCATGGGACACGCTGTGGTGATCGGGGCTGGGATCGGCGGGCTGGCGGCTGCGGTGGCGCTCCAGCAGCGAGGATGGGAGGTGACGTCCTTTGAGCGCGCGCCGTCCATCGAACCCGTGGGCTCGGGACTGTCCGTCTTCGCCAACGCGCTCAAGGCACTGAATGTGCTCGGCGTCGGCGATCAGGTACGGGCGCTGTCGGCGATCCGCGGTGTCGGAGGTGTGCGGCGCGCCGTCAGTGGGCGTTGGCTGGTGCACATGAACGAGCAGGCCGCCGCCCGGCACGGCGACCCGGTGGTGCTCCTACGCCGCGCCGACCTGGTGGAGGCGCTGGCGGCACGCCTCAAGCCGGGCACGATCCGGCTGAACACCACGGTGACCGGCGCCGATCCCGACACCGGCCGCGTGACCTTCCGGACCGGCCAGGAAGAACAGGACGTACGGCTGGGCGGGACGGGTGAGGTGACAGGCGATCTCGTGGTGGCCGCCGACGGGATCCACTCCCCCATCCGGGCAGCCCTGTTCCCCAGTCACCCGGAACCTCGCTATGCCGGCATCACCGCCTGGCGAATGCTCGTCCCCGGTCACGGCGTGCCGGGCCAAACCTTCGAGACATGGGGCGACGGTAAGGTCTTCGGCTACATGGCGCTCGCCGACGGGCTGGCCTACTGCTACGGCACCAACGCCGTTCCTGCCGGCGGTGGCGGGGGCGACCAGCGGGCGGAACTGCTACGGCTGTTCGGCGACTGGCACGCGCCTATCCCCACCCTCATGGCCGCCACTCCGCCAGCGAACATCATCAGGAACGATGTCTACTACCTGCCCGCCCCGCTGCCCGCCATGCACCGGGGCAGAATCGCGGTGCTGGGCGACGCGGCCCACGCCATGACGCCCAACATGGGCCAGGGCGCCTGCCAGGCGATCGAGGACGCCGTCGTGCTGGCCCATGTCGCAGGCGAAGAGCACGGCCTGGCCGCCTACACCGCCGCCCGGTTGGCACGCACCGCCAAGGTGGTGGCCCAGTCCGCCGCGATCTGCCGCGTCGTACGGTGGCGCAACCCGCTGGCCGTACGGCTGCGCGATCTCGGCGTGGCGATGACCTGGCGATTTGCTCCGCGCCTCCTGACCGGTCCGCTGGACGACCTCCTGGCCTGGACCCCGCCCACCTGAAATCCGTCGGCCGCTCGACGGTTGCTCATATGCGTTCGTTCTGCCCGCGATGCTCGAGCATCATCACGAAAGCCTGACCTACGCAGCCGCGCCCAGAAAGGGGACAAATAGCCCATAATGCCGATGGTCAAGAACGCATGGTTGTTCGTTGGTTGCTCGCGTGCACGCGACAGCACGGCACGCGTCGACGCAGGCCGACACGACGAGATGCGTCCGCCCATGTAGACCGCCTCCCAGAGCAGACCCCGCCGACGCCCAACGACCACGATCGAATCCCGAACGGGTTGGCGTTCGATCCGGCCTTTCATCGACACTGCGACATGCTCATCCTGATCGGGTAGCCGTTGCCCACGAGCCTGATGCGGCCGATGCGCGTTGTAGTGGTCGATGTACTCGTCCGGGGCCGAACGCAGATGACGTTGGCCGTAGATCAGCATGCGGTCGGTGCACTCCGCTCGCACCGTACGGATCCAGCGCTCGGCATGGCAATTGGCCCTCGGTGTCCGTGGAGGAGTCTTCAGCACCGTGATGCCCACAGCGGCGAACACCTCATCAAAGACTGCAGTGAACTTGGCGTCCCGATCACGGATGAGGAAGTTCTGGCGGCCGGGCTTCAGCTCCTGCGGTTGATCGCTCATTGAGACGACACGCCCTCTCACCCGTTCGCGGTGAGGGGGCGTCTCGTATATCGCGGTAGGCGGCCGGTCGAGCGGTCGCTCATCGTGAACACATCGCGGATCTATTAACGGGGCCTCGCAGCATGGGTGCCACAGAAAGCACCAGCTAAGGAGTGCCCCATGTCCATTGCCACCATCGTCACCGTTCTGGCCGCCCTCTGGGTGGGTTTCTCTGCCTTCTCCCTCCTACGCCACGCCGACTGGGTCGTGAAGCCACTGATGGAGTACGGGGTTCCCCGCAAGTTGTGGCCGTGGCTCGGCGCGGCCAAGGCCGCTGGGGCGGTGGGCCTCCTGGTCGGCTTGTTCGTGCCGCTCATCGGCATCGCGGCAGGAGTCGCCCTGGTGCTGTACTTCGCCGTAGCCGTCGTCACGGTGCTCAGGGCGCGCTCTTACTCGACCGTCGTCTTTCCCCTCCTGTACATGGGTCCGGTGATCGCCGCCCTGGTGCTGGGATACATCGCCTGACAGGCCCCTGCGCGCCAGCGGACATTCATCGCAAACACCTAGCGAACACAGTTGGGAGGTAGTCATGACACCGCAGGTTGTCATCATCGGCGCCGGGTTCGCGGGCTACAACGCCGCGCGGGTGCTCACACGCAAGCATGCGCGACAGGTCGACGTCACCATCGTGAACCCCACGGATTTCATGCTCTATCAACCATTGCTGCCCGATGTGGCGGCGGGGATCGTCAACCCACGGCACGTCGCGCTTTCCCTTGCTGCGGCGTTTCCCCAGGTACGCCTGTTGCCCGGCATCGCGACGGGTGTGGACGCCGGGGATCGAGTGGTTCGTTATGCGGACACGGAGGGCCGGCCGAGACGGGTCCGCTACGACCGTCTGATCATCACCGTCGGGGCCGTGAACAGGGTGCTGCCCATCGAGGGGAGCACGGTGCACAGCCACGGGCTGAAAGGCATCCCGGAAGCCTTGTATCTGCGTGACCACATCATCCGGCAAGTGGAACTGGCGGCCGTAGCAGAAAGTGATGAGGAACGGCGTGCCCGGCTAACGTTCGTGGTCGTGGGAGCCGGTTACACCGGCACCGAGACGGCCGCTGTGTGCCAGTTGTTCACCCGGTCCCTTCTGCGCAGGTACCCCGGCCTGGAGGCGAGGTGGATCCTGGTCCAGTACGCAGATCACCTCCTTCCCGAGCTCCGGCCCTACCTGCAGAAGACTGCGGAGCGGACCCTGGGAAAGCGAGGCGTCGAGGTGCGCCTGAACACCTCCGTAGCCAGGGAGGACGCCGATGGCGTCCTGCTGACGGACGGCGAGTACGTCGCCACCCGCACAGTCGTCTGGACGACCGGAGTGCGCCCCGACCCCGTCGTGGAATCGTTCGGCCTGCCGGCGGTACGCGGCCGGATCCAGACCGACGAGTACCTGGCGGTCACCGGGCACCCGGAGATTTACGCAGCCGGTGATGTCGCAGCGGTGCCCGATCTGGTCAACCCTGGCGAGATCACCCCGATGACCGGTCAGCATGCTGAACGTCAGGGCGCCGCGGCCGGCCGGAACGTCGCCGCCTCACTGGGCCTTCGGGCCGCCAGGGCGTACAAGCATCATCCCTTGGGTTTTCTCGTGGACCTCGGCGGTTGGAAAGCCGCGGCGGATCCGCTGGGGATCCCGCTGTCCGGGGTGATCGCGAAGGCGATCACCCGGGGGTACCACCTGTACTCCATGCCAGGAAATCGCGTCAGGGTCGCCGTGGACTGGGCGCTCGACGCGCTGCTGCCGCGTCAGACGGTGCAGCTCGGCCTGGTCAGCGCGGACGCGGTGCCCTTGGACAGTGCCGACCCCGAGATCTCCCGGCGGATCGTGTGAGGGGCCGAGCACGCACCGACTCCTGGACCTTCCTGCTGGGCGAAATCGCGATCTACTCGCTGGCTGTCCTCGTGGTCACCGGGATCTTCCTCATGTTCTTCTTCGACCCCGACGCGACCCAGGTCGTCTACGACGGGAGCTACACCCTGCTGCGCGGCGTCCCCGTCAGCAAGGCGTTCGCCTCCATGCTCGAGGTCAGCTTCGAAGTGCGTGGCGGGCTGCTCGCCCGGCAGGTCCACCACTGGGCCACCCTGGTGTTCACCGCCACGGTGTGCCTGCACCTGCTGCGGTTGTTCTTCACCGGGGCGTTCCGACGGCCCCGCGGCCTGAACTGGCTGATCTGGATCGGGCTGTTCACGCTGGGCATGGCCGCGGGCGTCACCGGCGGCATCCTGCCCGACGACATGCTTTCCGGTGGCAGCGTCAGCTTGCTACGGGCCGTCACGCAGGCCATCCCCGTCGTGGGTACGTGGCTGGCGCAGCCGCTGTACGGCGATCACGTGATCCCGCTGCTCTACTGGATCCACGTCCTGTTCCTTCCGTCAATCATGGCCGGGCTGCTGGTGTTCCAGCAGAGGTTGCCCAAGCGGCACGGGTACTCGCTGAGATCGCTGGCCTTGTTCTTCGCCACCTGCGGCGTGCTGACGCTGCTGGCGACTGCCGCGCAGGTCAATCCGGTCTGGCTGTACGGACCTCACCAGCCCGGCCAGATCAGCGCGGGCTCGGTACCCGCCTGGTACATGGGCTTCCTGGACGGCGCCATCCGGATCATGCCGGCCTGGGAACCGATCGTCTGGGGCCATCCCCTCAGCCTTTCCGTCCTCATCCCCGCCCTGGTCGTGCCCGGTGCCTTCTTCATGGCGCTTGCGGCGTACCCGCTGCTGGACCGCAGGCTCAGCGGGGGCAGGACCACGCTCGACCGGCCCCGCGAGGCAGCGGGCCGCACCGCGCTGGGAGCTGCGGGCGCGACCTTCTACGTGATCCTTTGGGTCGCCGCGTCCAACGACCAGCTCGCCTTTCACTTCGATCTGTCCCTTTTTGCCGTCACCCGCTTCTTCCGGATCGCCGTCTTCGTGGGCCCGGTCGTGGCCTTCGAGGTCACCCGCCGCCTCTGCCTCGCACTGCAGCGGCAGGAACTCGAGCCGCTGGAGACCGGGATCATCCGCCGCACACTCAAGGGCGGTTACACCGAGGAGTACCAGAATGTCTGAGTTCCGGATCCATGCCGTCAACGTCCTGGTCATCGGGGCCGGCGGAGCCGGGCTACGGGCGGCCGTCGCCGCGGCTGAAGCAGGGTGCGAGGTGCTCGTGGTCGGCAAGCGAGCCCGGCTGGACGCCCACACGGTGCTCGCCGCCGGCGGCATCAACGCCGTGCTCGGCTCCCGGGACCCGGAGGACACCTGGGAGCAGCACTTCGCCGATACCTACAAGGAGGGATACGGCCTGGGCAACCCCGAGATGATCGAGATCCTGGTGCGCGAGGCGCCGAGAGCCGTGCAGGAACTCGCCGATTGGGGCGCGCCCTTCGTCCGGCTGCCCGACGGCCGCCTGGACCAGCGGTATTTCGGGGCACACACCTTCCGTCGTACGTGCTTCGCGGGCGACTGGACCGGGCGGGCCATGCTCAAGACACTCGCCAGCAAGAGCGAGGGCATACCGCTGCGGGAGCGCTTCTACGTCACCAGCTTGCTGGAGGCGGACGGCGCGTGCTTCGGCGCTTTCGGCTTCGACCTGGACAGCGGTGAGCGCACCGCGATCTACGCTGACGCGGTCGTGCTCGCCACCGGTGGGCATACCCGGCTGTGGCGGCGCAGTTCATCCCGGCGCGATGAGAACACCGGTGACGGGATGAGCCTGGCGCTGCGCGCGGGTTGCACGCTGGCGGACCTGGAACTGGTGCAGTTCCATCCGACCGGCATGCTGACACCGGAGGAGGCGGCGGGCACCCTGGTCACCGAGGCGGTGCGCGGCGAGGGCGGGCGGCTGTTCAACGGCCTCGGCGAGCGCTTCATGGAGCGTTACGACGCCGAGCGCATGGAGCTGTCCACGCGGGACCGAGTGGCGTTGGCCTGCTACACCGAGATCGCCGAGGGGCGCAGCGGGCCCAACGGCGGGGTGTTCCTGGATATCTCACATGTGGAAAAGGCTGTGATCCTGGACCGGCTGCCGCGGATGTACCGGCAGTTCCTGGAGTACCAGCTTCTCGACATATCCAGGACGCCGATGGAGGTCGCGCCCACGGCGCACTACTCCATGGGCGGTGTGGTCGTCGATCCAGCGAGTACGGACACCGGCGTGGCGGGCCTGTTCGCCGCGGGTGAGGTGACCGCTGGGGTGCACGGAGCCAACCGGCTCGGCGGCAACTCGCTGGCCGAGACCGTCGTCTTCGGGCGCCGCGCCGGGGAGTCGGCCGCGGCTCACGCCAGGGCCGCGGTGCTCGCGAGCCGTCCGCGCGACGTCGTGGCCGCCGCCAACGCGCAGGTGGCCTCGCTGATCAGGAGCGGGAATGAGTTCGTCCGGCCGATGCAGCGCGACCTGCGTGACCTCATGTGGGAGCGTTGCGGCGTGGTCCGGGACGAGGATGGGCTGAAAAACGCCCTGGCCGGGATCCAGGAGCTGATCGCCCGGGTGGCGGACGCCGATGTGGCGCCCACCGCAGAAGGGTATGACGACCTGGCCCACGTACTCGATCTGCGCGGGTCGCTGCTCGTCGCGGACGCCACCGTACGAGGCGCCCTCGCCCGCAGAGAGACGCGTGGCGCGCACAACAGGAGTGACTATCCCGCGCTCGCGGAGCCCGTGACCCTGGAGTTCACCTCGGACCGCGGCCTGCGCGCACGGGCGGTGCCCACGCTCGCGCCGGAGCTCGCGCGGCTGGTCGAACTGACCCCCGACCATGAGGCCAACGGGCGGCTACTCGAGTAGGAACGCGCGTCTCAGCGTGCAGAGGGGCGACTCGAGATCGCCATGCAGGTCCGCCGCCCGCTTGGCGTGATCGCGGGCGAGGTCATCATCCCCCAAGCCGCGGTGCGCACGCGCGAGACCGTCGTGTGCCAGGCCCATCTCCGCCCGAAGAGCCAGCTCGGTGGAGAGGGCCAGGGCCGCGGTGAAGTGACCGGCCGCGCCGGCGAAGTCAGCCGTGGACAGATCCAGCAGGCCCAGCCCGTTGAGCGCCTCGGCCTCGTCGAAGCGGTGTCCGCGCTCTCGGGACACAGAGAGAAACTGGAGATGGTGGTCACGAGATCTGCCGAATTCCCCCATCTTCCGGTACACCACCCCCAGGTTGTACAGGGCGTTGTGCTCCCCGCCCTGGTAGCCGACCTCCCGGCACAGGGCCAGCGCGTGGAGGTAGTGCTGCTCGGCTCGACTGTAGTCCCGCCGCTGCAGGTCGAGGCGGCTGATACTGCACCAGAGAGACGCTTCGAGATTGCGGTAGTCGAGCCCGCCAACCAGATCCAGCGCGTATCGGTAGTGCTCTGCGGCTTTCTCGTCGTCGTGGTGCTGGCACGCGACCAGGCCCAGCAGGTAGTGCGCTCTGGCCATGCCATATCGGTCGCCGCTTTCCTCGGACAGCCGCAAAGCGGTCCGGCAATCGTCGGTCACCCGCTGGAGCTGGCCCTGCCGGTATTTCAGCCAGTTGAGATCGAGCAGCGCGTGCGCCTCGCCTGATCTGTCCGGACGGCTCAGCCCGACCTCCCGAGCCCGGTCACGCAAGGTGACCGTAAGATCGGACAACTGCGCGTCGTCGTCGAGGAAGGGACGCAGTGTGATCGCCAGTCGCCCGGAGTGAACGGGCCACTCGTAGTCGGCCGTGTAGATGGCGGCGGACACCAGGTTGGCGTGCTCGGCCTTCAGCCAGGCAAGCGCCGACGACCTGTCTCTGAAAACGGTCTGCGTGGTGTCGCACGGGTAGAGGGCGTCAACTGCCGCGCTCGCCCGGTACAGGTAGTGATCCAGCAGCCGGACGATGGGCTGGTGCCGCTCCTCGCCGGCTGCCAGCGCTCGGGCGTGCTCGCGTACCAGGTCATGGAAGGTGTACCTGCCCGGTCGGTGCTGCTGCAGGATATGGAAGTCCAGCAGCTCCTCCAGGATGGTCTCGGCCTCGTCCACGGGCAGGCCCGCCAGTGCCGCCGCCGCGTGCCTGTCGAAGTCGGTTCCCGGGTGCAGGCCGAGCAGCCTGAACATGCGCTGCTGCGCCAGGCCGAGCTGCTGGTAGGACAGCGCGAACACGGCCGCGACATCCCGTTCGGACGTCGACAGCTCCGCCAGCCTGCGCCGTTGGCTCCACAGCCGACCGGCGAGGTAACCGACCGTCCACTGCGGCCGGTGATGTAGCCGCGCGGCGGCGATGCGCACCGCCAGCGGCAGGAACCCGCACGACTGCAGGACATCCATGACCGCCAGGGGTTCCGCGATCGCGCGCTCGCCGACGACGCGGGTGAACAGCTCCACCGAGTCGGCCTCGGGCAACACGTCGACGGACAGCGAGCGGGCGCCGTCCAGGTCCGTCAGACGGCGCCGGCTGGTGATCAGGATGAGGTTTTCCGAAACACCGGGAAGCAGCGGTCGTACCTGCTCGGCGCTCGCCGCGTTGTCCAGGATGACCAGTACCCGCCGCTCCGCCAGTTCGGCGCGCCAGAGCGCCGAGCGGTCGGCAAGCGCGCCAGGGATGGTTTCGACGGGCACGCCGAGCTGCCGCAACAGGATTTCCAGCGCGGCGCCGGGCTCCAGCGTGGACTGACCGGCGGTGTGGGCGTGCAGGTCCACGAAGAGCTGGCCGTCCGGGTAGCGGTCGGCGAACCGGTGCGCCGCATGGATCGCAAGCGCGCTCTTACCGATCCCGGCCATGCCGTCGATCGTGACGACGCCATCTCCTGTGAGCGACTCCAGCTCATCCGTTCGCCCAGCAAAGTCCGGTACGTCATAGGGCAGGAAGCGGCGCCTCGTCCGGACGATAGCAGGTTCGTCGCGCAGGATCTGCTGTTCCAGCGTGGTGAGGGCCCTGCCTGGGTCCAGCCCCTGCTCGTCGGCCAGCCTGGTCCGGTAGGCCCGGGCAACGGCGAGGGCGTCGGCTTGGCGACCCGCCCGGTGCAGGGCGAGCATGAGATGGCAGGCAAGCCGCTCGCGCAGCGGGTTGGCCGCGACGTGGACCAGGAGCTCGTCGATGAGGTCGTCGTGGCGGCCGAGGGCGAGTTCGAGCTCCGCCAGCCGCTCGATGGCGACCAGGCGACGATCCTCCAGCCGTGCACGCGCGTCGCTCACATAATCGGCGCTGACGTCCGCCAGCGGCTGGCCGCTCCAAAGGTCCAGGGCCGCGCGCAGGCGCCGTACGGCAGCCTCTCCCTCACCTTCGCGCTGGGCGGCGATCACCTGTTCCGTGAACTCCTCCAGGTCCAGTTGCCGCGGCCCGGGCAGAATGACGTACCCCGCGGGGCGAGTGACCAGCAGTTCCCCCGCGCCGGCCTCGCGCAGGATCCGCCGAACCGCCGTGATGGCCGCGTGCACCTGCGAGCGTGCGGTGTCGGGTGGTGTCTGGCCCCACACCGCGTCGATGATCCGTTCGATGCTGAGCACGATCCCCGCGTTCAGCAGCAGGTAGGCGAGTATGGACCGATGGCGCGGCGTGATCGCGGACAGGTCGCGGCCGCTGGCCACGACCGCCACCGGCCCGAGAACCGCGAACCTGACGTTCATCCGCCCCCCTTCGCCGCAAAGACGCACCGAATGTACCAATTGGGGGCAAAGTCGACCTGTGTGGGTCATGACAGAAAGCGCGGCCAGATCGTCGGCCCAGGAGTCGTCGCCGTGGTTGACGGAGAAATGGCGCAGGTCGACCGACTCGTACCCGGTGAAGTAGTCGAAGAAGCTCAGCGTGGCGGGCGGCTCGCTCGCCTGGCCGAACCAGAGCACCCGTCCGCCCGGTCCGGCCTGGGCGAGCGCCGAGGTAAGCCACTCGCCGCCGAGCGACTCCAGCACGATGTCGTAAGGCCCGCTCGCGTCGGCGAAATCGTGGATCACGTGGGCGGCACTGCGCCTGCCGAAAACTACATCCATACAGTTCAAGCGGCATGTCGGTCTTCGTGGAGGACTCCGCCGAGCCGATCTCGCCGGCGTACGTCAAGGTTGGCCAATCCAGCTGGATCGGCGAGGGGATCCGGGACGGCACGGAGTGGAGCCGCCTGTGCGAGAGCTTGATGGGCTCGGTGCTCGTTGTAGAGGTGTTCGTGCTCGCGCAGTGCATGCCGTAGGTGACGTTCGTTCCAGAGCAGGCAGCGGTCCAGTAGCTCGCGGCGGCACGCCTGCACCCACCGCTCCATGACCGCGTTCATGCGTGGCATGCGGACGCCGGTGAGCACCGTGTGGATACCAGCGTCGGCGAGGATCTCCTCCATAAGGGCCGGGACCTTCCCATCCCGGTCACGGATCAGATATCGCGCCCGACAGCCGACCTCCTCCAGATCCGTCACGAGATTCTTGATCGCCTGGATAACCCAGGTGATGAGCGCAGGAAGTCGGCCCACGTGGTGGACGCCCGCTCAGGTGCCGGATCAAGACCTTCCTGTTTGAGGATCTCCCAGACCGTCGACGCGGCGACCTTGATGCCGAGCGTGGCGAGCTCCCCGTGCACCCGCCGATATCTCCACGAGGGATTCTCGCGAACCAGGCGCAGGATGAGGACACGGATAGAGCGGACCGTGGGCGGGCGCCCACGCCGATTTGGCCGGCAGGTACGGGCATGACGCCGTTTCATCAGATCGCGGTGCCGGCGCAAAACAGTATCCGGCCGGATGAGAAGCCGCAGCCGGTGCAGGGCCTCGCGCGGCAGCGAGGTCAAGAGCGCGGCGAGAAAGGCCCGGTCCTCGGCGGCGAATCTCACCCGGGTGTCGGCACCGAGCTGCCGTTCAAGGACAGTGATCTGGTGGCGCAGGGCGAGAATCTCAACGTCCTTGTCCCGATCGCCCATGGGCAGCAACCGCAGCGCGGTGAATGCGTTGGTGACGGCGAGGTAGGCCAGGCGAAGAAGCACGGCCGATCATCATGCCGCACGTGCTTTCCCTCTCCTGACGGCCAAAGCTCGCGCACACCACGCGAAGCCCCACCTGGTCATGACCTGGGCGGACGTAATTATCGGCAGGCGCAGTGTCGCCCGTGACCACCCGCATGCGAGCTTTCGCCATCCGCAGGAATGATTCGCCCGCCAAAGGAGCCGCCCACCGACCTCCGAACTACACGCGTTCAACAACGCGGCGAGCAGGCACGGCGGACCGCCCCGCCGCTTCACCGCGACGCTCCCACGGGCACTATCAGCCTGACCTCCGCGGGATCCTTGGCCAGCTTGACGCGCTGGTCATGCATTCGTGGCCATGGTGGCTCGTATTGCTGAGGGGTCGGGCTGCGACCTGCGACACGTTGATGGGCGCTGTCAAGAGGACATCCATGCCCACCTAATCGCGCGCATCCGCTAGACCAACAGAAATTACTTGAACTAATCCAACCTGACTCCTTCTTGACAATGATCTAATTTCCTCCAGCTCTGCCGTTGCAATAAATCCGTACATCTTTCCGCTTTTGGCGCGATTTCTAAGATCGCTCAAATCTAGCCCGATCTTGTTAAGTAACGTCTCGTCATCGTTTCGGAGGGACGACACCCACAATTTGAAGCCTTGCGAGGCGGACATGAGTTGATCCGCCGGACAGTGGAGATCCCTGTCACCACAGAAGGATGCATCCCAGGAGACTGGCACCCGAGAGGGGTTCTGCTCTGTGAAAATAGCGACATCGATGCCATTGGGTAGCCAGAAGTTCACTGTCTCTTCAGTTGTTGGCTCTGAAAGCCAGACAACTACGAGTGCGCGCAGCTGGTGCTTGGGATCATGCAAGTTGAGTAAGTCTTGATCATCGGGCGACAGGGAGATCGACGCGGAGTCCCGAATTGCCGAAGTGATTCTCCATGGCTTGAGGTGTGGTTGCGCCACGATTCCAGATGGTAGGAGTTCTATGTTCTCTTGTCGCATCGCCTCCGGTCCGCGAATAAGTGGATGTGCGGGTCGAGGATCCAGCGTGACGGGGATATTCCCACCCCAGAGGTTTAAATGCGCCTCGGATGCCTCCCCGAGCCGGACTCGATAATCCGGATGAGAAGCTGCAAAGCCGTTCGCTAATACAAATCTCACTCGCTCCGTGGTGATATTAGCCCAAGGAGAAACGATCCGATAAGCGACAAAAGCCGAGACTATAACCGCTCCCACGATTGATACGGAAATTGCAATACGAAGCGGGCCTCGGAGACGCCCGACTGATGACACGACCGCATCCTCCTAAGGGTCCTTGGGGTGCTGGTCATCTGATGACCAGCACCCCAAGGATCTTGATCCTGCCGCTTGCGGGTGAGTGACCGCTTTTCTGCTACTAGAGCGGCCTCTTCTTGCCTAGCGTGGAGCGGGCCCTGCACCCCACACCGTCGTAGCGAACACTATTCCAGTTAACCGGGAAAGTGTTCCCATAGCTTCGTTCGACCTTGCACCAGAGATCATGCTGAACCGGTGTCGTTGAGTACCTTCTCTCGTAGGGATGCCCCATGCCATTGTCATGGGTATATTTGAAGTCGAACGAATATTGCGTGTGGAGATAGTGCTTATAGCGGACGATCCAGCAATTATCCTCTGAGCCTACATGGCACTCCGACTCAATCAGGGCCTGCGGCAAAATAATTTTGTGACGCATCGTCGACATCGGCACTCCGTTGTACTGGGAGCACTTTTCGCCGGCGTCGCTTGAGAACGTGAACCCCCAGTTCGCGCCCACATTGGCAGGGTCAACCGTGGTGCCCACCGTTGTCGAGGTCTTGACGTAGGTGCTTCCAGCAGTTGTGCCGGAACGCGAGTTCCATGGAGTTCTCTCCGTCGGTCTCACCGAACGAGATCCGCTCCAGGTTGAAGGGGTCAGGCTGCGGGTTGGAGTGGTCGGCCGCCCCAGCGGATGCCTTTCTCGCTGCGGACGCGGGCGCGTTCGCAGCGTTGGGCGGCCAGCACATCGGGATGGCGGGCGTGAGTGAACGTTTTCCAACCTCCTGGACGCATGCCCTGATCACATCATGATCGCGATGCTGGCATTCGGCTGGTGACGCAAAGAAGCTCCTGGTAGACGGGTTGATCACCACAACCCACCAGGAGCTTCAGGTGCTGTTCTATCGTGCCACCGTCGATTTGTCGCATCAGAGCCTGAACTATGTCGCCGGGATGATCCGGGGTCACCGTAAGTCCATGAGGTCGGTCTGGCGGCGGCTGAACCCCGGCCGGCAGGCCCTGCTCGTCCTGGTCCACCCGCGTACAGGTGAGTCATTTACCAGCTCGGCGCGGGGTTCGGGGTATCGACCACGACCGCGTGGCGGTATGGGGAGGAGTCGGTGGCGCTGCTGTCAGCGCGTTCTCCCAAGCTCTCGGCGGCGTTGCGGAAGGCCAAGCGGGATGGGCTGCACTACCTGGTGCTGGACGGCACACTCATCCGCACCGATCGGATCAAGGCCGACCGCCCCTACTACTCCGGCAAGCACCGCGTGCACGGGATGAACGTCCAGGTCATCGCCTCGCCGAACGGGACGATCTTGTGGACGTCCGGAGCGCTGCCCGGAAAGGCCCATGACCTGACGGCCACCCGCATCTGGGGAATCCTGCGCGCGCAGGATCAGGCTGGGATCATCACCCTCGCGGACAAGGCGTACCAAGGTGCCGAGGGCCCGCTCGTCACCCTGTACAAGGGCAAGAACAAGCCCGAGTCTCAAAAGCAGGCCAACCGCTCCCACGCCAAGCTCCGCGGACCCGGCGAACGCGCCAACGCCCAGCTGAAGAGCTGGAAGATCCTCCGCAAGCTACGCTGCAGCCCTTCCAAGGCCGGCCACCTGTGCAAGGCCATCGCCGTCCTTCAAAACCACCGCGTCACACAGGCAGCCTGAGGATGAAAGGAGCCGATGGTCGTGCAGGTGAAGATCGCCATTCAGCTACCGAGCCCTGAACTACGAGGAGCACAAGGACACACTCCACCAGCACGTGCACGCCGAGACGCTGTTTCTGACCGGCAGCACTGCGGCGTTTCGGCAGCCGGTTTTCACTGTGGCGAAAGAAGGGCCGCCCACTGCCGCGACCTCGCTGTACATCTCGGGCGCCTGCAACTACGTCTGCCGACTGTTCTACTGGCCGAACCTGGATCCAGGCGGCGGGCAGGACATCCACCTGGAGTACGCCCCGCGATGGACGGTCTGACAAACCCATGACCTGCAACTTCAGGTCGGAAAACCCTCAGTGTTGCGCCAGCGCAGACATCCGATCTGCCTACCTAAGGGAATACAGAGGATTAACTCGCCGAGTTGATCTTGTGTGGGATCGCGCCGGTGCTGATGGCGTAGGCGGTCAAGTCTGCTGCGGAGTAAAGGCGTTTGTGGGCGGGCGTGCTGGTGTAGCCGGCCTCGAGTAGCGGCCGGATCTGGCGGATGGCTCGGTTGGTGGCCATGAGGGTGACCTTGAACAGTTCGGCGAGGATTGCCTGAGGTAGGCCGAGACGGTGGTAGGAGCCCGGTTGGCGCGGACGTGGACTGGGAGAACACCGAGCAGGTGCACAGCGGCAGCCAGTCCGGCAAGCTCGTCGCGACTGGGGGGAGCGCGCCGTCCTCTTCGCCTACGCCAACGCCTCTGCGGCGATGACGTGGACCATGCAGGCGTGGCCCCGGTGGGCCGCAGCGGGAGCCAACCCGGCCACGTCTGGCACGGCCGTCCACAACCGAAACCCTGACTTCCGATCCCACCGCCTGACCTGAGGTTTCCAGTGAACGCGGCTCGTTCCCGCCGCATTCCGGTGGCACCCCACGAAAGAGTGTTTCGCGAGCGGTAATGTTCCCGGTTTGCCGGACATGGATGGACGACCGTTGATTCATGTGAGGAGGCCGGATGGGACTGGATTCCCATGGCCGGTTCGTGCAGATATACGAACACGCCTATCGCCCAATCCTGGGCTACGTCCTGCGCCGGTGTGCGGCCCCTGAGGACGCGGCGGACGTGGTCGCGGAGACCTTCGCGACCGCGTGGCGGAGGATCGATGAGATTCCCCCGGGGGACGATGCCAGGCTCTGGCTGTACGGCGTCGCCCGTAACACCCTCGCCAACCATCTCCGCGGCGAACGGCGGCACGTGCAACTCGCCGCCGCGCTGCGCGAACAGATCACCGCCTCCCCCACCCTGAGCGGACCTGCACGGGCCGAGTTCACGCAGCTCGGCCATGTCTTCAGGGCTCTGCCCGACGATGACAGGGAACTGCTCTCGCTGGTCGCCTGGGAGAAGCTCGACACCAAGCAGATGGCACGCACCCTCGGGATCACCCGCAACGCCGTACGGGTCCGACTGCATCGCGCACGCAAGCGGTTCGCGCGCGCCCTGGCCGACGCGGACATCGACCTTCCGCTCCTCGAAAGGACCACGCAATGAACCTGAACGATCTCGCCAGGGTGCACGACGACGAACTCGAGAGCGAGCCTGCCGGGCAGGTGTCCGGAGCGGCCGCCCAGGAGCTGCTCATCTCGATCACCTCCGAACCGCCAGGGCAGAATGAAAAGTCCCGCGCCAAGAAGCGGCACGGGCCGGTGCCGTGGCTGGCGTCGGCGGTGACCCTGGCTGCGGCCACGGCCCTGGTGGTCACTCTGGTGACCGTGCCAGACGAGCAAGGGCCGACCCCTTCGCCCACAGCGACCTCGCCCGGCGAACAGGCGTCGGCGCGCCAGATCCTGCTCACCGCCGCGACCGCGGCGGCCAAGGCCCCCGCGTCGGGCTCGTACTGGCGCACCACCACGATCAGCGGTATGGACGCGGTCTCGCCTGACCATGGCTACGTCATCAGGCGGACCTGGTCCAAGGATCAGTGGCTGGCACACCGTCCCGGGGGACAGAGCTGGTGGATCGAGCAGTATCTCGGTGCGAAGCCGCTCACCCCCCAGGACGAGGCCGCCTGGAGCAAGGCTGGCTCGCCGACCCGGTGGGTCTTCCCGATGGACACGACCGGATACGTCGGCGTCAACTCGGGAGAAGTGGTGCAAGCCGGCGCGGAAGAGAAGGAAGCTACGCGGCTGCGCGGCAAGTGGAAGGACTCGGGCGGGGCAATTGTGAACCCCATCAGTTGGGAGGAGATCGGCCACATCCCGTCCGGCGATCGCGAGCTCCGCGCCTACCTCGAACGGCGTATCACCGCCGAGGCCAAGGGCGACCACGGTCAGGGTCCGCAATCGCAGGAGTCGGCCCTCAGTGGGGCCTGCGTGGCGATCGTCTTCGGTTTGCCCGTCTCACCCGCCGTCCGGGCCTCCGCCTATCGCATCCTGGCCGACATGCCCCAGATGAAGTCGCTGGGCAAGATGAAGGATCCGCTGGGCCGCATGGGCGAGGCCATCGGCTACCAGGTCGACCCGCGACATGGCAGAGCAGCCTACGCTGTCGTGCAAATCATCGATCCCTCGACAGGTCTGCCCCTCGCGAGGTCTTCCACGACCACCGTCGAGCTCACCGGCGGCCGTACCACGAAGGCCACCAGCTTCGTCGCCTACCAGCGGATGGGCTGGACTGACGCGGAGCCGCCGCTGCCCCCCGAACACAATTGACCCCGCTCCCGTGACGGGGCTCGCCCGCGGCCTGACCGGCATCAGGTCAGGCCGTGTGGCGGGATATGCCAGCCCACGTTTGGCTTCCGCGTCTCCCGTGACGGTGCGGCCGGCGGAGTCCCTGACCCATCCCGAGCTGTGCGTCTGTGAGTCGGTTCATCTCCTGCACCACCCGGTGGGACCGGGCCCGTGGGACCGCGCCGAGGTCAACGCCAACCTGGGCAGGCTGGCCAAGCTGGCCTCCCCGGAGGCCGATGTTGATGCTGTGCTGGTCAGCGCTGTCGGCGGGCAGGGTCTTGTTCCGCGAGAGCGGCGGCCACGGCTTCGGCACTGCACCGATTCCGGCCAGCGCCGCCTCGGTCGGCGACCTCAGCGTCACCGCCTCGCCGCCGATGAGCAGGCGGCCCTCGTCGGGACGCTGCACTCCGGTGAGGATCTTGATAGGGGTCGACTTGCCCGCGCCGTTCTCGCCCAGCAGGGCGTGCACGGAATCGGATTCCAGCCGCAGGCTCGCACCGTCGAGGGCGCGGACGCCGGGAAAGAGCTCGGTCACGCACACCGGCCTTGAGCCCCAGCCCTGGTGGCAGGTCGACCTTGGGACAAGCCAGCCAATCGGCGAGGTCGCGGTGTGGAACAGGACCGACTGCTGCGCCGATCGACTCACGGACTACTACGTGCTGGTGTCGGAAACACCGCTGCCCACCTCGCTGGCCCAGGCGCTGGCCACCCCCGGAGTACGCGCGTTCCACCAGACCGCGACTTCCGGTCGGCCTACGACGGTCCCGGTCGGCGTCACCGGCCGTCACGTGCGGGTGCAGCTCGCCGGGACCGACTACCTCTCGCTGGCAGAGGTGCAGGTCTTCAGCTGAGGAAGCTACGGGGCGTGGGTCGTGCATCCGGTACGGCCCACGCCCGGTCGACTTGATCGCCGGTGAGTACCATCTGGATACCGGCGTCGGCGAGGATCTCGATGAGGGCCGGGAACTTCCCAGCGCGGTCTCTGATCAGATAGCGCAGCTCGGCAGCCCGCATCCTCCAGATCCTGTGGGGCCCACGGGCCGGTGGGGTTAGCGGTGACGCCGAGATCTTATGACCGAGGCGGGGTAAGTTCACCGTAAATGCGCCGGTGGCCCCAACTCGGATTCTCCGCGGCCATGCGCAGGATGAGGCCTTGACCGCAGTCGCCGTAGACGGCCGTCCGAGACGGCGAAGGACCGCATTCTGATGCCGAAGCACCAACAGCTCCGCCTCCTTGGAGACGTCGCTCCGTAACAGCAGACCGGGCAACGACAGCAGGCGCCGGGTCACGGCGTACACCGTGGACAAGATCACAAAATATGCCCGACAACGCATCACTCGCGCCCGACAGCGCCATACGACACGGCCCGCGCTTCCGGCCCGACGTCCAGCTCGACTCGGCAGGCGCGACCCTCCTCGATTTCGGAGCAAGTTCCTCGTGGCCTTGGACAACCCGGCGTATGCACGAGCGGTCACCTTGGCCGCTTCCAGCCCTTTTCCAGCGGAACCGCAGGTCGACCCGGCGGCCGAGTCTCTGGCATCCCCAGTACCGGTCGCGGTGGCGTCGAGTGGCGGGGGCAGGGATCAGTCCATGGAGGTGGGCGACTCGCTGCCCGCCTGTTCAGGCGCCGGCTTGGGGCCGTCCCGATCAGGTACCGCTGGTGTCCGTGGTTGCCGACCAGGCCCAGGCGGGTGTCCGCGCGTCTCCTCCCTGAAGAGCTCGGGTATCGCTCGGTAGAGGATCGCGGTGATGGGCACGGCCACGACCGCGCCCGCGATGCCGGCGAGGATGCCGCCGACCGCGAGCACGATGATGATCGCCAGCGGGTGGAAGTGAAGCACGCGGCCGACGATCAGCGGCTGCAGGACGTGGTTCTCCAGTTGTTGCTCGACGAGCAGGATACCGAGGAAGATCAGCGCGTAGATCGGGCCCTTCGCGCCGAGCGTGACCAGCGTGGCCACGGCTCCGGCGAAGAAGATGCCCACGATCGGGATGAAGCTGGCCAGGAAGATCAGCACGGCGAGCGCGGCCCACAGCGGGACGCCCATGACCGCCAGCACGATGCCGATGACGACTCCGTGCACCGCGGCCACGGCCACGGTGCCCTGCACGTAGTGGGAGAGCGTGACCCAGGCGGTCCTGCCCGCACGGTCGACCCGTGGCGCGGCCGTACCGAATGCTTGGAGGAACCAGGCCCAGATCCGGTCGCCGTCCTTGAGCAGGAAGAACGTCACGAAGAGCAGGAGCACGATCGAGGCCAGCACCTCGAGCACCACGACGGTGCCGGCGAGCACCGTCGAAGTGATCTGCTGCTGTTGCTGGGTGACCATGGTGGCGATGTCGTCGACCCATCTGCTGATCTGGTTCGGCTCCAGGTTCAGCGGGCCGGTGTAGAGCCAGCCCTCCACCGTCTTGGCGGTCTCCTGCACCTGTCTGACCAGGCCGGGGAACTCCGCGTTGGCCCTTACCCCGATGATCCAGCCCGTCCCGCCCAGCACCGCGAACGCGACCAGCATGGTGATCCACGTGGCGTACATCGGTCGTAGCCCCACCGCGCGCAGCCGCCTGGTGAGCGGGAACAGCAACGCGGTCAACAGCAGCGCGACCGCGACCGGCAAGGCGACGATGCGCATCATCGCCACGAAACCGAACACGTAGTCGGCCACGATGCCGATGAGGATCAAACACGCGCTCCATGCCGCCATCTTCGCCAGTGTGGGCGGCACAAGCCTCCAGAGACGCTCCCGATCCGACTCGACACGTTTCCGGCTGTGACCTCTGGCTACGATGCGCACAGGTCACCTTCTGCCCCGCAACAGGGGGTCCAGGCGACCGGGTTCATCCGGGGTGGCTGTTCCCGTACGACCTATGGCAGGTACAGGGCCGATTCGGCGCGCCGGAACTGTTCCTACGCCGATTCCTGCTTGTGGACCGTGACGGCCTGAACTGCCGACAGCACAATCGTGTGCACGGGGGATTCGTGTCTCATCACAGCTGAACCCTGCGCGTACTCATCGAGGACGACGACTTCGTTAACGCGGTCGAACTCGACGACAACTCCCTTGAGCGACTGGCCGCCGAGCAGGTGAACCATCACCCGCTGCTGGCTGCCTTGCATGTCGGACAGCAAGTCACGCCACACCTTCATCGCGGTTGTCCAAGGAGATGGCCGGCCGCGGGCAACGGCCTTGCTACGAGAAACGGTCCTGGCGGTGAAGGTTGCCGGTGTGGTGGGTCGGCGAACGCTTTGATGGGGTGCGCGGGTGTGTCAGATGATCTGCTTACTGAGCGCGTTCAGTGCGGCGGCGGTGGCGCTGATCGGGAAGCGGGCGGCGTTGCGCAGGCCCGCGGTGCGCAGGTCGGCCAGGATGGCCGGGTCGGTCCGCAGACGGCTGAGGATCGAGGCCAGGGCGGCGGGGTCGGCCAGGTCGACGCTCAGCGCGGAGTCGGCCAGGACTTCGGTCAGGCCGGGTACCGGCTGATACAGCACCGGCAGGCCGCAGGCTTGGGCTTCGAGGGCGACCAGGCCGAAGGCTTCCTGGGTGGTGGAGGGCACGATGAGCGCGTCGTGATCGGTGAAGGCCTGCCACAGGTGGGTGCGGGCCAGCCAACCGAGATAGACCGGGTGGCAACCGGCCCACGCGAGGCGGGGCGCCATGGCGGCGTACTCGCCGGGCGGGGCGGCGACGCTCAGGTGACGGCCGCCGCCGGCGGCGAGGGTGCCGGCCACGGCGTCGAGGCCTTTTCCCGGAGTCAGACGGCCGGCATACAGCACCCGCAGCGACCCCTGCCGCCGCGGCCTCAAGTGGAGCGGGGTGTTCAGCAACGTGTCGGGGATGCCCCAGGGGATGTGTACGAGGCTGGCGCAGCGGGCGTCGGGCGCCAGCCGGTGAAGTTCGTCGGCCATGGCCGCAGTGGGCACGACGACGGCGCGAGCGGCTTTTGTGGCCTGGTGCAGGACGCGGCGCTGGGTGGGGTGGGCGGCGGCGAGCAGCAGGTCGGTTCCGTGGACCAGAGCCAGATGCGGGTGGCGTGGCAGCAGCCGGATCAGGGCGGCGGTGGCGCCGAAGGCCAGGTGTTGCAGGTGGACGACGCCGACGTCGCGCGGGTCGATCTGGGCGGCGAGGGCGTAGCGGAGTCTTTCGACGTAGGCCCAGAACCGCGGCCCGTCCAGGCACTTGCCGCCCACGGACAGCAGATTCACCCCGGCCGGGACGTCGGTGCGCGGGGTGGCGGGGGTGAGCATGAACACCTGCGCGTCGATCAGCGGGGGGATGCCGGCGTAGAGGTCAAACAGCAGTTCGACGCTGCCGCCGGGGCTGGCCGCGGGCAGGTCCAGCGCGGTGAGGACGAGGGTGTTCATGGGCTCTCTCCTTCGACCCCCTCATACAGGCGGGAGATGTCGGTACCGCCCAAGCTGGTGTACTCGCGGCCGACCACCTGGTTGCCGAAGATCATGTGCGGATAGATGCGCACCGGGCAGCCCTCCCTGAGCGGGTCCACCGGGCGGATGCCCTTCAACGGAGCCAGCCTGCCGCACTTCTACCTCCATCCAGCGGCTCGAACCATCACGCCCTCAGCCATGACAGCCGGGCCGGCTTCCGGCAGGACTCGACGCGTCAGCTGCAGGCCTCCCCTCCGCACAGACCTCCGTCGCGCTGGCTCGCACCCTGCAAGACAGTCTGCTGCCGCCGGTGCTGGCCATCCCGCCCGGCCTGGACACCAGCGCTCGCTATCTGCCCGCCGGGCAAGGCCTCACTGTGCTGGGCGATTTCTACGACCTGTTCAGCCGCCGGACCCTCGCGGTGGTGCGCGGCGCTGGGGGATGTCTCCGGTCACGGGTCTACTCGCCCCGTCCCCGGCGATCGACCGGCTGCTGATGGCCAGCGGGATGTCCGGCCATCAGCAGCCGTGAGCCTCGATCTCGCGGCCGCGGAGCAGCCCGAGCCGGCACTCGAGGCCACCTGATCTCCAGCCGGCAAGGCCGATCTTCGTCGCGTGGGTAACACGATCGGCTCGTGCGGGCCAGGGCGTGCGGGCCAGGGCGTGCGGGCCAGGGCGTGCGGGCCAGGGCGCTCGGCGGAGGCAACTGGTCAGCGTGACACGCTGACGATCACGTCTCTCCGACCGGAGCGCCCTGGCGATTCCCCCCTCAGAAAGGTCGCCGCCGTTTCCCCACTCAAGACCGGAAGCCCTCGCCGGAGAACCGGCAAAGTCACAAGAGCCCATCATGCGCGGTGATCACGCCGGCAACCTGACAGGTCACCGGATGGCAGCCGCCCACGGCACTCTCACATTCTCCTGGCGGGCGAACTGCCCACCTTCGTTCTCCCAGTCGTCTTGTCCCGCGTCTCGTTCTTCCCGAGGTCGAAGTGTCGGAGAGAGGTCCCGCTCGATGCTCGGGTCGGCGATGAAACCCGGGGAGGACCCGCCGTTCATGCTCGGGCCGTTCATGCTCGCGATAGCCGCAGCGAACGCCGTCCCGGCCACCGCTTCCGTGGCCTGTGGCGGTATCACCTGAAGCGTGATTTCCTGTTTTCCCCTGATGCTCAGGGTGACCAGCCGGCCGTCCATGGATCGGAACCATCCCACCCTGACCGCCCTGCCCGGAGCAGCGATCCGGTGCGGGATGTCGTCCCACGCGTCCACGTGCAGCCCGACTCGAAGGGTCATCTCCCCGAGGCACTGGTCGACGGCTGCGATGAGGGCCGGGAGTTCGGCCGCCGCATCGGTCGAGCGGGGCCACCATGTCCCGTCCACTGGCCCTACGTGGCCACGCGCAGGTGCGAGGGTCAGCCGTACGGCGGATGCTAGGGCCGGAGGTCTCGGTGGGACGCGAGCGGCGGGAATTGTTTGGAGTGAGGTGGCTTGCCTTGTCGTCATGATCGACCGGCCATCTCGGCCCGACTGGGACCGCAAGTAGTACAACGCCTCGGACGGCGCCGGCACGACCGCCGGCGTTCAAAATATCCTCGGTTAAGCCTATTATACGCTCCTCGGCAGATCTTTAGGAAACAAGCGCTCCCCTAGGGTTTACCGAATAGGGAGATCCGCATTCAATAACCCCATCACGTGTGGATTAATACTGAGCCTTTTCCACCCTGCGGCGCCAGGCCGCATGGGCGCGCGTCACAGCCTACGGAACTCGATCGTGTCGGATTCGTTCTCAACCCCGCGCCGGTACCGGCTGCGCCGCATGATTCCCGAAGGTTCAGCGACGCAGCCAGGCAATCTGGCGGATCAGTGCTCCGGCTACCCGTGCACCGGCCGGTGGACGGGTAGCCGGTGAATCACCGGTGGACGCTTCGGCGCACGTTGATCATGTTGTAGGCGATCAGGATGGCGCACGATCCTGCGATCGCAGCGACCCACGTGGGGAGGTTGAAGAATTCGCCGGTATCGCCGAGGTCGAAGAACAGAGCGGTGAGGGCGCCGCCGAACAGCGCACCCGCGGCGCCGAGCAGGCAGGTGACGACGATGCCTTGTACGTCCCTTCCCCCCACGACGAGCTGGACGACGCATCCTACGATGAGGCCGAGAATGATCCAGGCGATGATGCCCATGACCGACTCCTGAGTGACGATGAATGTGCTGGTCGGTTTCGTGTCGGATCATGACAGGAGAGTCGCCGCATTTCACCGCCTTCAGTTCGCCTTTCACTGCCCGCGCCGGCCGTACATGAAAGAAGCTCCAAGCCTTTCCGACTCGCCCCGCGCCTTGCATCGGCTACGTAGACCGAAAGCAACATCTTCAATATACGCCCAAAAATTCTCCCCGGATAGCACTAATCGAACCGAATTCCATCGAAGCGAGTACAATGGACTCGCTAAAGATATTTAGCGCGCCGGCAATCACGTCGGTGCCGTCCGAGGCGTTCCACACTGCGGCCCCAGTCGGGCCGAGACGGCCGGTCGATCATGACGACAGGGCAAGTCACCTCACCCGCTGCTCGCGTTCCATCCAGACCTCCGGCCGAAGCACCCGCCGTACGGCTGAGCCTCGGACCTGCGCGCGGCCAGGATGGCCCCGTGGACGGGCATTGTCCCTTTGGGGAGATCGCCCGCGGGACCGCACAGAGCCCGGGCTTGAGCCGCTGCCTGAATCCGGCTCTGATGAAAGGGGCCGACAGTGCCTGACAACTGCGTACTGATCATTCGATTTCACTCGCTGAACGGTGAAGACATCTCCATGATCAGTAAAGATTTCGACGGAGAGCAGGGAGCGCTCGAGGTGATCGCTCGCGCTCTTGACGAGCAGCGCAGCCTGGTTCTGACCCGCGCCAGGTACGACCGGGAGACCGAGACGAACGGCGTGGTCATCAACCTGGCCAACGTGGTGTTGGTGCGGGTGTCGAAGACAGACAGCGCCGAGGCGGGGCAGTACCTGTAGCCGGGGAAGCCGGCCCCGCGATTGACACCACTCCTGGCACTTTTGCGGCCGTCCTGGAATTGGCAACTCGATTGACGAGGAATCGGGTTCGGTCGGCTGTAGTGTTGTATGCAGGACGTGCACTCTCATGTGCAACGGCCTGGAAGGGACGACCCCGGCGCGAACACGCCGGGGTCGTTTTCGCGTCCAGCGAGCCCGCGTTCACCGCGACGCCGGTCGGCACGGCAACATCCGCTCAGGCCACCATCGGCAGGCTGCGGTCCAGGCCCGTGATGCGCGGCAGCTGGGACATGTACGGGCGGGGGCCTATGGGTGCCGGAAATGGTGTCACCCTAAGCGACCTGCGCGTACTCATGGATCAGCCGTCGGCGAGGGCGGATCGGCCGTCTGTTCGGCGGTGACTGCCTCAGGGTCCGGCGAGGTCGATGATGGTTGTAGTGATCGGCGTATTCCGCCAGTCGCAGATGCCGCTCGCCAGTGATCAACATCCGGTCCAGGCATTCGCGGCGTCCGCTACCGATCCACCGCTCGGCAATCGCGTTCATCCTGGGCGCCCGCACGGGCGTCGTGATGACCTTTACCCCGATCGAGGCGAACATCGCATCGAACATCGTCGTGAACTTCACGAAGCACCAGGATCTCCGCCTCCTGGGCTTCAGCGCCCCTGCCGAGCAGAACAAGCCGGCCACACAGCCTTCACAAAGATCATATAGAGCAGACGGAAGGCCACAAAGATCAAGCATGCCGGGTGGCCCTCGCCGACCGATGCTGTCTGAGGGACCCTTCCCAGCTCAGTGGAGGTGACACAGTTCTCGGCATCCACAGGCGAACGCTCAGAACGGCGGTGCCTGGGGTAGACGCAGGCAAAAGCAAGCGCCTCCTTGTTCGCCCGGTTCGAAGTAAGTGTCGCCACCATTGGCCCGGGCCAGGCTTTGGACGATCCACAGACCCAGCCCTGAGCCCTTGGTCTCCCGCCGGGTGCTCGATTCACGGCTGAACCGCTCGAACAGGCTCGGCCGGAACGCTTCGGGCACGCCGGGCCCGTTGTCGCACACCCGGATCTCCACGCTGTCGGGCTGCTCGGCCACCCGTACCTCGAACGGCGGGGCTCCGTATCGGAAGGCGTTCTCCAGATAGTTGATCAACATCTCTGACAACTCGGTACGATCCACCAGAGCCCGGACTTGGGGATCGCACGATACGTACACGTCCTTGGGCCGATCGGCGAACTCGGCCAGCCGTTCGAGGATCACCTCCAGCACCGGCACCGGCTCCACAGACACCCGCACGGCGTTCGCATCGATCTTCGCCACGGTGAGCAGCTTCTTGACCAGTGCCTGGAGATTCGCCGTGCGAACCGCGATGCGGTCGAGGACGTCGGCACGCTCCTCGTCGGAAAAGCTCTCCCCGGGCTCACGCAGCATGTCCACCAGCAGGCCGATCCCCGCCAGCGGGTTGCGGACTTCATGGGCGACCACGGCGATCACCATGCTGTGGCGTTCGAGTTCTGCTTCGAGCTGCTGTTCGGCCTCGCGCCGGAGGGTGACGTCGCGTAGCGCGGCGACGTACAGGTGTTCTCCTGCCACCGTCGCGGTGGTGGCGCGCATCTCGACCACTCGCGTCTGGCCGCCGCGCAGCATCAGGTCGATCTCGGTCGATTCGCCGTTGACGACCGGGTAGCCGAACGGGGTGCCGATGAGTTCGTCCGACGGCCGGCCGAGCAGTTCCTCGGCGGCGGGGTTGCAGATCCGAATCACACCGTCCTCGTCGACCGCGACGATCCCGTCCGCCAGCGCCGCCATGACCATGTGTCCGGCGTCGCGCCCGGGATCGGAGGGCCGCATCGGTTCGGTGTTCGGCCTCTCCGCGCTGTCGCGGGGCTCACCCATCAGCTCTCATCCTGGTCCCCGGCCATTGCGCGGTCCGGGTCGGTCGGCCACTCCGGGTGGCGTGGCAGTACGACGGCGTCGGGGAGCATGTGGAAGGCTTCGGTATAGGGGTCACCGATGTGCATACCGGCGCCATCGATGGCGACCTGGCGGACGGTGTGGTCATGTGCCGAGCCGCGCGTCTGCAGGACGGCGATGGCACGCCGGACCAAACCCGCCCCTTCGATGCAGGGCAGCAGGATCGTCACGTCGGCGATGCCGGCGATCTCCATGATCGGCGCTGTGAACATCGTCGTTCCCCCGCCGGTCGGTGCGGAGGTGAACAGGGTCGTGATCTCGTGCTGCCGCACGACCCCGCCCAGTGCGATGACGAAATCCAGCAGTGTCCGCGGCGTCGCTCTCCGCTCAAGGGCGGAGAGACCGTCGATGATGAGCCGAGCGGGGGCAAAGTCCGCAGTGTCTCTCGTGATACGCAGGAAATGATCCTCCACTGAGGCCACTTCGGGGTACGTGGCAGTTACTCGGAGCAGTCCCGACGCCTCCATGACGTCCAAGTCCAGACCCCAGCCGGCGGCGTTGCGGCCGAGTTGCCCGCGAGTCTCGTCGAAGGCATGGAAAAGGCAGCGTTCGCCCGCCCGGAACGCGGCATCGGCGAACTGTAGAGCCGCCAGGGTCTTTCCGCCGCCGTACGACCCGATGAGCAGGACGACCGCGTCCCGGAAGACACCGCCGCCCACCATGGCGTCCAGCTCACTGTTACCGGTGGAGACCCGCTCCTGCGATGCTCGGTCACGTGGCACGAGGAACGCGACCGGGATGATGACCAACCCGTCTTTCGGGTCGATGGTGAACAACCACTCCCCGGTGCGGTGAGTGGTGCCGCGGAACTTGACGATCTCGATCGTCCGGTGTCGTCTTTCGTTCCGCATGACGTTCCGCATGATCATGACGTTGTCGAATACGAACTCCTCGACGCCTTGCCGGGTGATGTGGTTGTATTCTGCGTCGCGTTCGGCGGTCAGGACCGAGGTGACCTCGAGCGACTCCAAGACCCTGGCGAGCCGATACAACTCGCGGCGAACGAGTTCCCGATCATCGAAACGCATGAAGACCGCGCCGAGCGAATCCAAGGAGACCCGTTTGGCGCCGATCTGACGCACGGCGCGATCGACGCGGGCCATCAGCGCGCCCAGGTCGTACGTCCCCACGGTGGGCGTCTGCTCACCGGCCTCCGGCGAGGCGTCGACGAACGTCCACTTTCCCTCGGCC
The DNA here is from genome assembly GCF_040648355.1 of Nonomuraea sp. NPDC049152. Classification (NCBI taxonomy): domain Bacteria; kingdom Bacillati; phylum Actinomycetota; class Actinomycetes; order Streptosporangiales; family Streptosporangiaceae; genus Nonomuraea; species Nonomuraea sp. NPDC049152. The sequence goes on from NZ_JBEZDO010000020.1 coordinate 101,896, forward strand.
TCCCAACGTGCGATGTCGAAGCCCAGGGAGCCGACGTTGCGGCGGAGATTCTCGGGTGTCTCGTCGAAGGCGACGAACACGCCGGGGTCGCCGAACCCGGTGATGCCCCGGGCGAGGAACTCCAGGCAGAACAGCGTCTTCCCGGTGCCGGTCGTGCCGGCCACGAGCGTGGACCGGCCGGCAGGAAGCCCCCCGATGGCGATGTCGTCGAAGCCGCTGATACCGGTCGGTGTCCGCCCGACCGTGGCACTGCCCGTCATTGCGCCTGCCCTTCTGGGGACGATCTGCCCACCTCAGGAAGGCCGAGCAAAGCTGCAGCCCGAGCCTGATCGGACAGATCTCCGATAACCCGGAAACTTGGGAGCGGCTTGGTCCTGATCACGATGGGGATGGCCAGAATCCGCTCCGCCTCCGCGAGATCCGGTTGTTCGGCGGCATCGATGACCTCGATCTCATGGCAGCCGGGAAGGTAGGTGTCACACAGGGCCCGCAGATTCGCCACCGCGGCCAGCGACCGCGGTGTCTGCCCTGCCACGTACAACCTGAACGAGTAGGTCGCCATCGGCGTCAACACCGCCGTGCCGTCAGGAACTCGTGTTCCGACCCGGCCGGATTCCCTTTCATGACGTCCCCCTCGCCACGCCGACCCGTGGCGGCCGACACGCTCATCACGGCCCTGGCCGCTTGCGCCCGGTGCCTATGCGCCGGTCGCCCCCCACCGGCGCCAATCGGCCCCTTCAACCCCGGTATACCCCCGCTGACCGCCCCGTTATCTGCCCGTCGATGTCGACCGGCGGCTGTCCGAAGCCCTGCAGGAGCAACCGGTGAAGCTGCCGGCCATCGCCGCCCACACCGGGGCCAGCCGTACCAGCCGCGCTGACCCACGACCACTTTCCGCCACGGCCTCAACCGTCCAAGACCGCTCTGGCCGCCGTTGATGTCCCTGTGGGTGCCAAGAACTCAGCCACCCTCTGCGACCTGCGCGTATTTGTGGATCAGCCCGCCGTGGCGGTCACGTCGGATCACCCCGCTGGCCGACTCCAGCAAGCCCGCATACGCGGCCGTACCGTCGCTGCGCGATGGGCAGATGGCCGTCACAACCGGTCACAAGCCCTTCCTGACGAGTGCCTGGTCGGCCGCGGAGCTGAGCAACTGCGCGGCGGCGGACACCTCAACGAGCTGACCGGATGTCATCGCCTCCAGGCAGACGGCGAGCTGGCGCAGGTCACCTTGATAAGCCCTGCTCATCGCGTTCTGAACGGCGAGATCACGGGAGGCTGCGCTGATCACCTTCAGGACGCTGACCAGGGCCTCGTCCACGTCATTGCGCAGATCCGGTCGCTGCCCAAGTTGGCCGTTCAACATCATTCCATTCAGCAGAGAGGTCCGTTTATGGCGGATCGCAGCGGGAGTCGCCCGTAAGGCTCTTCCACAGAGTCTTAGCCGCCGCCCCGTTGGGCAAAACGTAGCTCGCTGAGCTTGCATAGGGGGTCTTGTGGTGCGGGGGAACCCGGGGGTCCCATGGATGTGGTGCCGGTACGTCGTCCGCCCCGATCAGGTGAGGCGGTCGTTCACGTCGTAGGAGCACAAGGCCAACATGGCCTGAAAGTGACATTCATTCCCGTGAAAAGGGGATTGGCGTACCTCAATATTCGAGCAGTACACCCGCAGAAACAGCCATTTTACCAAGCGCTTGCTTGTGATAGCTGTACGGACTTAGAGTCGAGGAGATGTCCATGCTTGAAGGTCCTCTGGCCGGGTGCGGGTGCTGGAGCTGGCCGGGCTCGCCCTGGGCCCGTTCGCCGGGATGACGCTCGCCGACCACGGCGCCGAAACCGGTGGGGCGATCCGGTCGGCTTCACCGTCGACGAACCGTTGAGGAGGGAGCAGCCATGAACCTCGGCGGCCAAGGAGTGCTCGTCACCGGCGGTGGCAGCGGCATCGGGCTGGGCGTCGCCAAGCGCCTTGCCACCTCGGGCGCCGCCGTGACAATCTGCGGCCGCAGCGAGGATCGGCTGGCCGCCGCCTGCGCGAAGATCGGCAAGGCCGGCTACGTGGTGGCCGACGTGGCTGACGAGGAGCAGATGGCGGCGGCCGTACGGCGGGCGTGGGAGCACGCGGGCGACCGCCTGGACGGGGTGGTCGCCTCGGCGGGCGGCTCCGGCTGGCTCGGCCCGATCACCCGGCTGCCGATCGAGGAGTGGCAGAAGGTCATCGCGTCGAACCTGACCGGCACCATGCTGGCGCTCAAGCACTCCGCCGCGCTGATGGCCGCGGCGGGCGGCGGCTCGTTCGTGGCGATCTCCTCGATCGCCGCCTCCAACACCCACCGCTGGTTCGGCCCGTACGGCGTGGCCAAGGCGGGCATCGACCACCTGTGCATGCTGGCCGCCGACGAGCTCGGCCCCAGCGGCGTCCGGGTGAACGCGATCCGTCCCGGCCTGATCCGCACCGAGATGGTGTCGATCATCACCGATGCGGAGAACCCGGTCCTGGCCGACTATCAGGCCTGCACCCCGCTGCCCAGGGTGGGCGAGGTGGCGGACGTGGCCGCGCTGGCGGCCTTCCTCCTGTCGCCCGAGGCCTCGTGGATCACCGGCCAGGTCATCAACGTGGACGGCGGCCACTCACTGCGCCGCGGCCCCGACTTCTCTCCCTGGCTCGAACCCGCCTACGGCCGCGACGGCCTGAGAGGGGTGACACCTACCCAGACCCCATCCTGATATGACCGCCAAATCGTCGGCGCGAGCGATGCGGCGGCTCCGTGACACTCTCCCACCGGAGCTGACCATGCACGATCTTGTCATTCGCGCCGCCACCGTCGTCGACGGCACCGGCGCTCCGCCGTACACCGCCGACGTCGCCGTCACGGACGGCCGCGTCACCGAGGTCGCCCGCCAGAACGGCGCGGACCGGCCGGGGCGCGCCCGGCGCACCGTCGAGGCGGACGGGCTGCTGCTCACGCCCGGCTTCGTCGACCTGCACACGCACTATGACGGCCAGGCCACCTGGGACCCGCTGCTCGGTCCCTCGTGCTGGCACGGCGTCACCACCGTGGTCATGGGCAACTGCGGTGTCGGCTTCGCCCCCGCCAGGCCCGACCGGCGCGAGTGGCTGATCGGCCTCATGGAGGGCGTCGAGGACATTCCCGGCACCGCCCTATCCGAGGGGATCGCCTGGGAGTGGGAAAGCTTCCCCGAGTTCCTCGACGCGCTGGAGCGGCACCCGCACGTCCTCGACATCGGCACTCAGGTGCCGCACGGCGCGCTGCGCGCTTACGTGATGGGCGAGCGCGGCGCGCGCAACGAGCCCGCCTCCCCCGACGATGTCGCCAGGATGAAGCAGCTGGTCAAGGAGGGGATCGAGGCCGGCGCGCTGGGGTTCTCGACGAGCAGGACGCTGGCGCACAAGGCGATCGACGGCGAGCCGGTGCCGGGCACGTTCGCGGCGGAGGACGAGCTGTTCGGCATCGGCGAGGCGCTGCGCGAGCTCGGCAGGGGCGTCTACGAGATCGCACCGGCCGGAGCCGCGGGCGAGGACGTCAACGCGCCGATGAAGGAGGTTTCCTGGATGAGCAGGCTGGCCGAGGCTATCGACCGGCCGGTGACCTTCGCGCTGCTGCAGATCGACTCGGTGCCCGACCTGTGGCGTGAGCTGCTGAGCGAGTCGGCCAAGGTGGCGCGGCTGCACCCGCAGGTGGCCTGCCGGCCGTTCGGGATGCTGATCGGCCTGGAGGCGCTGCACGCCTTCGCCGATCACCCCTCATATCAGGACATTTGCACCTTGCCGCGCCACGAGCGTGTCCACCGCATGCGCGACCCCCAGGTCAAGCACCGCATCCTCCACGAGGTCCCGAAAGAGGAGGACATGCTCGCGGCCCTCTGCCGCGGTTTCACCGACCGCCTCTATCCGCTGAATCCAGAAAATCCGGACTACGAGCCGCACCCCAGCACCTCCGTCAAGGCCCAAGCCGAGCACCAGGGCCGAGAGCCGCTCGAGCTGCTGTACGACCTCATGCTGGAGGACGACGGCCAGGCGATCTTCCTTCTGCCGATACTCAACTACGCCAACGGCGACCTGGACGCCCAGCGCGAGATGCTGCTGCACCCGCAGGCCGTACTCGGGCTCGGCGACGGCGGCGCGCACTGCGGCTTCATCTGCGACGCCTCCATGCCCACCACGATGCTCTCCCACTGGGCGCGCGACCGCTCGCGCGGTCCACGGCTGCCGCTGGAGCACGTCGTCAAGCTGATGTCGCGCGACACCGCCCGGCTGTACGGCCTGCACGACCGCGGCACGATCTCCCTCGGTATGAAGGCCGACCTCAACCTCATCGACTTCGAGCGGGTAGGCAACCACCGCCCGCGAATGGTGCACGACCTGCCCGCGGGCGGACGCAGGCTCATCCAGCGGGCCGACGGCTACGTCACCACCTTCGTCGGCGGCATCCAGACCTTCTCTCACGGCGAGCACACCGGGGCACTGCCCGGCCGGCTGATCAGGGGCGGAGCATGAGCGAACTGTTCAGGACGACGGAAGCGGCGATCGCGGACAGGAAGGCCACGGCCGGCCACCGGACCGGCATCGACCTGCTCGACGGCGACATGTACGCGGCCGATCCCTGGTCGCTGTACGCCTGGCTGCGCGAGCACTCCCCCGTCCACTACGACGAGGCGAACGACCTGTGGGGCATCTCCCGCCACGCCGACATCTCCGCCATCGAGCGCGATCCCAAGCTCTGGACCAGCACCGGCGGCTACCGCCCGCAGCTGCCGTCCGACCCCTCCATGATCGGCATGGACGATCCGCAGCACGCCGAGCGCCGCCGCCTCGTCTACCGCCGCTTCACCCCGCGCTACGTGCACGAACGCTACGCCGAGCGGATCAGGGCGGTGGTGGTCGAGCAGATCGGCCAGGCGCTGGAGGAGGGCACGGTGGACGCGGTGCCCGCGCTGGCCGCGCCGCTGCCCGCCCGGATGATCGGCTGGCTGCTCGGCTTCCCAGACTCCGATTGGCCCAAGCTCAAGCACTGGTCGGAGACGACGATCGCAGCAGGGGGCGGCCTGCGCTACGTCACTCACGAGGCCGCGGTCGCCGCCGGGGAGTTCGGCCTGGCCGTGCTCGACCTGGCCGCCGAGCGCCGCAAGTGCCCGCACGACGACCTCATGTCGCTGTGGTCGGCACGGCCCGACTACGACGACGAGCACCTGGCCAACGAGGCGCTGCTGCTGCTCGACGGCGGCGCGGAGACCACTCGCACGGTGATCGCCACCGCCATCGACGCGCTGATCAGGCACCCGGACCAGTGGCGGCTGCTACGCGAGGACCCGTCGCTGGGAGAACGCGGTCGAGGAGTTCATCCGCTGGACCACCCCGATCCTCAACATGTGCCGCGCCGCCACCCGCGACACCGAGCTGCACGATCACACCATCAGAAAGGGCCAGCAGGTCCTGCTCATGTACGGCTCGGCCAACCGCGACCCGGCGGTCTTCGCCGACCCCGACGTGTTCGACGCGACCAGGAAGCCGGGCGGCCACATCGCCTTCGGCCTGGGCACGCACTTCTGTCTCGGCGCGGCGCTGGCCCGGCTGGAGCTGAAGATCTTCTTCGAGGAGTGGGTGGCCAGGGTCGACTCGGCCGCATGGGCCGACGCGGAGGGGCCGCGGCTGATGCGCAACTCGTTCGTGCGCGGCATCACGTCCTTCCCGATCGTCCTGGAGGCGCGGTGATCAACCTCGCGGACGTCTTCGAACGCGCCGCGGACGCAGTGCCCGGCCGGCTCGCGCTGGTCGCGGGCGGGGTCCGGCTGACCTACCGCGAGCTGGACGAGCGCGCCAACCGGGTGGCGCACTGGCTCCAGGTCCAAGGGGTACGGCCGGGCGAGCACGTGGGCATCCTGTCCTGGAACCGCGCGGAATGGCTGGAGAGCATGATCGGCTGCTTCAAGGCCAGGGTGGCGCCGGTCAACGTCAACTACCGTTACGTCGAGCGGGAGCTGGCCGATCTGCTCGGCGACGCCGACTGCGTGGCGCTGCTGGGCGAGGCCGACCTGCTGGCCAGGGCGCCTTTCGACGGTCCCGTGCTGGCCTTCGGCGAGCCGTACGAGCGGGCGCTGGCGGGCGTGCCGGGCGGAAGGGACTTCGGGCCGCGGTCGGGGGACGACCCGTACATCCTCTACACCGGCGGTACGACCGGGCTGCCCAAGGGCGTGTTGTGGCGTTCGGAGGACATCTACCTCTCGGCGATGAGCGTCTACTCGGGGCCCATCGAGGATGTTTCGGAGCTGTGCTTCGGGCCCGAGGGGCTGCGCTTCCAGGTGCACGCGCCGCTGATGCACGGCAACGGGCAGTGGAGCACCTGGATCTGCCTGTCGGCGGGCGGCACGGTGATCCTGTGGACGGGGCGGCACTTCGATCCGTCCGCGGTGCTGGAGCTGGCCGAGCGCGAGCGGTCGCAGGTGCTGTCGTTCGCGGGGGACGGCATGGCCAGGCCGGTCGCCGACGAGCTGGGGCGCCGGCCGTACAAGCTGGAGGTCTTCTCGGTGGGGTCGGGCGGGGCCCCGCTGTCGGCGACGACGCGCGAGAGGATCCGCGCGGCGCTGCCCGACGCGATGATCGTCGACAACTACGGCGGGTCGGAGACGGGCGCGGTAGGGGCCGCCGCCGAGGAGGAACGGCCCAGGTTCGCGCTGGGTCCCGGCTTCGCCGTGCTCGGCCCCGATCACCTGCCGGTACGGCCAGGCGAGCAGGGCATGCTGGCCAGATCAGGAAACATCCCGGTCTGCTATTACAAGGATCCGGTGAAGTCGGCGAGCACCTTCGTCACCGGGCCGGACGGGACCCGCTGGGCGCTGCAGGGCGACCACGCGATCCTGCACGAGGACGGCACCGCGCTCATGCTCGGCCGGGGCTCGATGGTGATCAACACCGGTGGGGAGAAGGTGTTCCCCGAGGAGGTGGAGATCGCCGTGCGCAGCCACCCGAAGGTGTACGACGCGCTGGTGGTCGGTACGCCCGATCCGCTGTTCGGCCAGCGGGTGACAGCAGTGGTCGCAGGTGAGGTGACGCTGGAGGAGCTGGCCGAGCACTGCCGCGGGCGGCTCGCGGGTTACAAGATCCCGCGTCCGTGTGCTCGGCGCTACCGCTCACCCGACGGCCGCGACACCGACCCGATGATCCGCCAGACGAGGCCGCCTTCGACCACCCCCGTCCCACCGGCGTTCCGGGCGGCCTCCACGCCTCCCTACCGCAAGCTGAGTAGGCCCTACTCATGAACTCCAGGGGTAGATCACTAACAATCTCCTCATATCCCCGCTGAGGAGGCCCTGGAATGCACCGCCGGCATCGCGGAGTGATCCGTACCATCCTGGTTTTCGCCCTGATGGCCGTCGCGGCCCTGATCCCGCTGCCCGGGCACGCGGCCGATCCGGTCCAGGCCGCGTGCGAGTTCCCCGCGGGCGGGCTTTTCCTCATGGAAGGGGACAAGTTACCCAGCGAGCTCACGCTCACCAACGGCACGGACAGCCTGGTGACCTTCACCGTCACCATGCGGGAGAACTTCCACTACGGCCGCGAGCACCTCGTCCACGAGCGCGCCGTCGTCGGGTCGGCGACCTTCCGCGGCGAGCTCGACCTAGGCCCGGCGTACGGCCTGGGCCTGGGCCCGGCCGACATCGTGCTGGACATCAGATCCTCGGCGACGGGCAGCACCGTCCTGGCCACGTGCACGGTTACCATCCGGGTGCTGGCGCTCCCGGATTCAGACGGCGACGGCCTGCCGGACGAGTGGGAGACCAAGGGCATCGACTACGACAGGGACGGCGACGTCGACTACCACCTGGAGGAGCGGGCCGACCCGCACCGCAAGGACGTCTTCGTGGAGATAGACGCCATGACGTGCCAGGCCGCCTACTGCAGGAGCCGTCCCCGCAGGCTCTCGGACGAGGCGGTGCTCGCGGTGTTCTGGGAGTTCGCCGAGCACGGGATCGCCCTCCACGTCGACCGCGACGAGGACACGGTGACGGAGGTCGAGGGCCTGCTGTTCGATGTGAAGGGATCGGACGGCCTGGACGACTTCGACGACATCAAGTCCGGATTCACCGATCGCCCGTGTGACGGCCGGTTCGGCGCCCCCAACGAGCGCTCCTCCCGTAACTGCGTGAACGTCCTGGGCGCCAAGCGGCTGGCCTTCCACTACGCGCTGTCCGCCCACGCCATCACGGGCAGGGGCACCACGTCGGGATTCGCCGAGCTCGGTGACGACTCCGCCACCACGGTCGCCGACGCCCAACGCACCGGCCGGGCGCTCCCCGGCGGCAACGACTTCCTCATCACGCTCGGTGCCTGGACCGACGACATGATCACCGCCAACGGCGGGTTGGCGGACGTCGAGGCCGGCACGTTCATCCACGAGCTCGGCCATAACTTGGGTCTTCAGCATGGAGGGAGCGACCCGATCAACTGCAAGCCGAACTACACCAGCGTGATGAACTACCTCTACCAGTTCCCCGGCTCCAACGTGGATTGGAAGCCCGACTACCAGAACTGGGCGCATGGCACGCTCAAGGAGGACGCCGGCCTCGACGAGACGGGCCCCGCCGTACCCGACGCCTACACCTCGATCGTCTACGGCGTGGACGGCGTGCGGCGCGACGCCTCCTCCACCGAGCCGCTGGACTGGAACGGCAACAAGATCGTGGAGACCGCCGCGACGGCCGACGTCAATCACATCGCGCTGGGCAACGACACCACCTCCTGCCCGGCCTCACCCAAGCAGACGCTCACCGCCTGGGAGGACTGGAGCCGCCTGCGGTTCAACTTTCGCGAGAGCCGCATGTTCGCCGAGGGCGCCCACCGGGGCGTGACCGGCGCCGGCGCGCAGGAGATCACCGGCGAGGCCGCCCAGAGCCTGCACTCGCCCATCGACCTGGCCGTCACCAAGACCGTGGACAAGCCGCAGGCGGACGCCGGCGACACCCTCACCTACACCGTCCAGGCCACCGGCCGAGGAGCGGGCACGCCCACGAACGTCTCCCTCGCCGACACCCTCCCGGACGGAACCACCGTCATCCGCTCCCTGAGCGCGCTGCCGGCCACCGAGACGTTCACCTACACGATCCCGTGCACGGCCGCGGACGGCTCGACTGTCACCAACAACGTGCGGATCTCGGGCACCAACCAGTACGGGTCCCCGGAGCACGGCACGCTCGGCGACAACACCGCGGCGGCTTCCACCACGGTCCGCCGACCCGTCCCCGGTCTGACGGTGACCGCCACGCCCTCCGTGAACGCGGGCGAGCCGATCTCGTACGCACTCGAATACCGCAACACGGGCACCGGAGCGGCCTCCTCGGCCACGATCACCGCCACACTCCCGGCTGGGGTGTATTACAGCACTTCCCTCGACGAGGGCGCGGGCCCTCGTCCCACCGCCGTCATCGGTAACCCCGACGGGACGACCACCCTGCGGTGGGAAACCGGGCGGATCGCTCCGGGTTCCGCGCCCGGCACGATCGCGTTCACCGCGCGCCCGAGCCTGCTGCACACCGATGGTGCCGGCCTCACGGTGCCGGTGTCGGCGCGCTTCAGCAGTGGCGGCTGCGACTTCGCCGCACCTGCCGCGACTGCGAGCACGGGGATCACCGCTGTCGCGCCTACCCGCGATCCGATGATCGTCACGCTCTGGGCTCTGCGGACCTCGCTTCACACACCCGAGAACCTGGCTCGCGTCCAGGCCACCGACGTCCGGTTCGACACCGGCGCCGACGGGTCGTTGTCCCGGGCCGACGTTTCGGACGCCTTCCGGCTGCCGTTGCTTCAGCCGCGTACACTCCGGGCAGAGTTGCTGGCGGCCTGCCTCAACCTGGCCACCCGCCGGGTCGGTGCCGAGACGGAGCTTCGGTCGCTCACGGCGGGACGGCTTGGGTTGCGGACGGTCGGCGATGCCGTCCGGTACGCGCAGGCCACGCTCGATCTGCCGCTGTCGGGGAATCTACTGCGGTACACGGCGACTACCACCTTGTTGGTGGAGATCAACAGTGGGATCGGGGTGCGGTGGCGGTGATCTCGCATGCGGGCTGCTCGCCGACGCGTATTTCTCCCCCGCTGTACGAGGAGCACTTCCGCAGCGTGCTCAGCTATGTCCGAAGTGGGCAGCTCTCGGGGGTGGCGATCTACGCGAGCGCTCTTGCGGTGCCTACCTCAGCCCCTGGAGGCGCCGTTCGCGTGCCAGTGGGCCCAGTCGGCTCCCCCATGCCGGACATACAGTGCCAATCGTTTCTTCAAGGGACATCCCGCCAGCGTTATGATCTTCCTTTGGTCGGGCGCGTTGATCAGCCGGGCCGATTTCCATGCTGACGGGGGCCGTGCAGGCGGCCCTATGATTGGACGGGAAGATCGATTATGAGGCGCGCACTTATCGGGTTAGGCATCGGCTTAGGTCTGCTGGGCTCCACTGTCGTCTCCGCGCCGGCTCAGGCCGCGAGCCCGGTGACGGTCCCTCTGGCCTCCACTGTGTCGACGGCTCAGCAGGTTGCGGCGTTCTGGCTCGCCAACGGGGCCGCCAATCTGAAGAACGCCACACCCTACGCCGTGCAGACCGTGGTCCATGGAGAACGCCTTTCCACCGCAGTCGTCCCGGACGGGAAGCCCGGCTACGTCGGGCCGGTGCAGGGCCCGCTCTCGCCGAAGGGGAAGCTGCCCACGACCTCGGGCAAGGTGTTCTTCGTCGGCGCCGACGGTCAGCCGCACTGGTGTACGGGCACCGCCATACAGTCGAACTACCGCAACCTCGTCGCCACGGCCGGTCACTGCGTGTACGACACCCAGCGCGCTGGCGCCACGCTCGACAAGTGGGTCTTCGTTCCCGGCTACTCCGAGGGCACGACCCCGTGGGGCCTGTACGTCGGAAAGCAGGCCGTCGCCCATTACGACTTTGACGTGTACACGGACTACAACCGCGACTTCGCCTTCGTGAACGTGTACAACGGCGTCGTCTCGTCTTCTTCCGACATGCCGACCAACACCGGGAGGCTGGTCGACAACGTCGGCGGGCAGGGCTTCGCCTACAACCAGCCGACGACCCCCTCGGTCGACGTCTTCGGCTACCCGGCCGGCCCCAACCCCGACGGAACCCGGCCCTATACCGGCCACACCCTCGAATCGTCCACTGGGCCGACATTCACCATGAAGCTCTCCGACCTCCCCGCCGACCAGCTCATCGGCGTCGACTCCCGGTTCACCGGTGAAGGCGCCCTCGGCGCCTCCTGGCTGTACAACTACAGCAGAGACATCCGCGCCGGCTACCTCAACGGAATCACGATCAGCGTCTCCGACACCGACGGCGATAACCGCTACGACACCGGCGTCTCCCCGTACTTCGACGGCGAGGTGGCTGCGGTCTACTCCACCGCCGCCCAGTTCGCGACCGGCCCCATCGCGTAGAAGGCCGCCGCACCCGCCCGTCAAGGCGGGTGCGGCGGGCCCCACTCGCTGAAGCGGGCCAGATGGCCCGTGCCTTCAGTGGCCACACCTCGGACCCCACACCGAAAGCCTCAGGAAGCGTTGCGGTACAGGTCCCGCCTCTCGGGCAACTGCTCGAGGCCGGCCGACTGGTAGGCGGCGACGGCGCCGACGTTGGAGCTCGGGCAGCACGCGACCACTTACAGGCCGGATTCGAGGTGAGCCAGCGCAGCGTCGAGGAGTTGCCGGTGGCGTTGGGTGAAACCTTCGGAAAGGTCGTTCGCGGCGGCGTTCCAGGCGGCGATGGCGACTCCGATGGCAGCTCCTGAGACGGTGAGGAGATGGATGTCGTCGGTGGAGCGGTTGAGGCGCAGGGCGAGGGCTTCGGTGAGCAGCGGCAGCGCGGCGGCGATCTGGCCGGGGACTCGGGCACGCAGGTCGGGGACGCTGCGCAGCAGTTCTTCGCGTTGCCGGTTGAGCGTGTGTTGTTCAGCTGTGGCGGTGTCGATGAGCGAGGTGATGGCATTGCGCAACGCACCGACGAGGCTCGTTTCTTCGAGATGCTGTGGGAGCGCGTCGATCACCATCAAGTCGGCGATGTCATGCAAGACGAGGTCGGCTTTGGTGGGGAAGTAGCGAAAGAACGTCGCCCGTGAGACTTCGGCGGCTTCGGCGATCTCGTCGATCGTGGTGGTCTCGTAGCCGTTCTCGGCGAACAGGCGCATGGCTTCGCGTTGGATCGAGGCCTGGGCCCTGGCCTTCTTGCGTTCCCGTAGCGACACCGGGCTGGTGTCGTCGGCCGACCGTCGTCTCGCCATCGTTCACTCCCGGCTGGATTCGCCCGCCTGCGGGCCGCGGAACCGTTCGGTCATCTGTCGTAGCTTGTCGAGTTGCCCTGCCTCGCCGATGGCCATCCCCCATAGCTGGTGGGCGGTGTGGAAACCGAGGTCGTCGACGAACGCGCGCTTCCACGGCCTGCTGGCGATCGCATGGGTGAGCAGCCGTGAGGCGCGTGGTCGCGCCATCATCATCTCAGCGATCTCCCAGGCCCTCGGCAGCAGGCGCTCGCGTGGCAGTACCTCATTGACCAGGCCGAGCCGGAGCGCGGTTGGCCCGTCGATCGGTTCGCCGGTGTACATGTAGTACGACGCGCGTTTGGTGCCGATCGTGTGTTGCAGGGTCAGCCCCATCCCGTCTCCTGGCACCCCACCGCCCAGGAAATGCGGGTCGAAGAAGTCGGCGTCCTCCGCGCAGAGGGTGATGTCGCAGGCCGTGGCGAACTCGCAGTGCGTGCCCGGTCCGTTGACCGCGGCGATGGTGGGGATGTCTATGGCGGACACGAAGTTCTCCAGCAGCTTGACCATGTCGCCGTACATCTTGAGCTGGCTGTCGGTGCTCCACTGCGGGAATGGGGTGTGCCACAGCTCGGCCGGATCGCCGGTGTGCCACCGTTCACCGGTCCCGGTGATGATCAGGACCTCGTTCTCCGGGTCGTTGCCGACCTCGGCCCACGCCTGATGCCAGGCATTGTGGCCGACCCAGCTGTGCCTGAACGGCCCGCCGTCGGTGTGCATCCGCAACTCGATGATCCCGTCCCGGCGAGTCATCACGAAGAACTCCTCGTACTTCTTGGAGTACTCCTCGAACGGCGTCGGCGTGACGCGACCGTCCCATGGTGACAGTTGCTCTGGCATGTGCTGCTCCTGACTGATCGAACTGCTCGTCTGGTGTCCCACTGTTCCCATAATGATACTAGTCTCAATTGAGACTAGTATCATTATGGGGGGGAAATTGACTGACGTCGTGCTCGACCTGGCCGGCAGCCTGATGGGCTCACCCTGGCTCTACCTGGTGTTGTTCCTGTGCGCGATGCTGGACGGCTTCTTGCCCCTCCTGCCCAGCGAGGGCATCCTGCTCCTGTCTGGAGCGTTCGCTGCCACCGGCCGTCCTAACGTTGTGCTGGTGGCCCTAGTCGCAGCCTTCGGCGCCTTCGTCGGCGATCACATCTGCTATCTGATCGGGCGGCGCCTCGGGCCGCCTGCGCTACGCCGCCTGCGGCCCGGCACAAAACGCCACACCGTTGCCAGATGGCTGTCCGAACTCCTCGATCGTCGCGGTGGCGTCATCGTCATCATCGGCCGATTCCTTCCTGGTCTACGGTCGATCACCACACTGACCGCCGGAGTGACCGCCTACCCGTGGCGTGCCTTCGCGCTCTTCGACGCGATCGGCGCACTGATGTGGGGTATCTCGGGTACGTGCCTGGGCTACTTCGCCGGCACCGCATTCCAGGAATCGCCGGCGCGGGGACTGGTCGTCGCGCTCGTCCTAGTGGCCGTAGTGATCACGATCAACGAAATCGCCCGGCATGTACAGCGCCGCCGTCTGAGGTCGTCCAGCGGTGGGGATGATTCTTCGGACGTGCGGGAATGAGGTTCATTTCGATCCTGCCGAGGGACGCTGCGGGTGAGCCTCCCGACTGATCGCGAGGCGGCCGCGTACGGCCGCTATGTGGGTGCTCCTACGCGCGTTCCGAATCGCTCGGGCCATCGACCCAACCAAGACCTGCGTCGACATGGTCCAGCCCAACCACCCGACCCCCTCGATTTCCCAGACCGCCGACGTGATGCGTCGGCTCCGCAACGATCTCCTTGTCACACGCACGGGACCGGCGCTACCTCTGCCGCCCCTTCCCTACGGTAGGCCGAACCTGTCGGGCGGCGGTTGGATGAAACTCACTGCCGTGGCTTCAAGGGTCAGCCGCCGCTTGAGCAGCACCGTCTCGACCACCAGGAAGTCGCACGTGATGATCGTGTGGGCTTGAGCGGTCAGGAACTGCCGCCAGCTCGGCCCGGCCCAGCGGAGTACCGGATCGATACCGGCCGCGTGCAGGATCCCCCACACCGTAGGGCCGCGATCGTGTAGCCCAGGTGAGGAGCCTGGGTCGGTGCGGCTCAGTCCGGGGGCGGCCGTAGGGTGGCCGTCGGTCCGAAGAGGCGGTCGAGGTGGTAGTCGATGATCGCGGTGGCGGCCTCGTGGCTGCGCTGTCGGCCCAGGACGCTGGCGGTCAGACCGTTGGCGAGAGCCAGAAGTGCGGCGACCTCGGTGCGCGGGTCGCGATCGGAGGCGAGGTCCCCGGCCTGCTGCGCGGTGGTGAGCCGGGTGGTGAGGAAGTCTTCCAGCGCGTCGGGTCGGGTGAGCGCGGCCGCGGCGAGCGCCGGGTCGGTGAGGGCGGCGGTGTAGTAGGCGGTCCAGGCCAGCGAGTCCAGTCGGCTCTGTTCGTCGGAGGGCAGGATCGCGCCGAGGACGGCTTCGAAGACACTTCGCGTGGACAGCCCGCCCGTGGCGGCGGCGGCCCGCTGCTTGACTCGGCGGTCCAGGCGGGCGGCCAGCTCGGCGAGGCCGGAGTCGAGCAGGGCCTGCTTGTCGGTGAAGTAGTACTGGACGACGCGCAGCGAGACCCCGGCCTCGGCGGCGATCTCACGCATGGACACCGCCTGCAAGCCGCGGGTGCTGGCGATGCGCAGCAGCGCCTCGGTCAACTGGCGTCGCCGCTCATCATGGTCCACCTGTCGGGGCATGCCGGTTTCCTAGCTGCGGTCCGTGCTGTGCTCCGGGGGTGCAATCTCGGATCGGCCTTGGCCAGGGAAGGTGAGGATTCGCTCTGTGACCAGGTCTGGAGCTTCGACGGGCAGCGCGTGTCCGGTGTCGGGCACGATCTCCACCCGCCACGACGGCGCGATCTCGGCCAGCCGCGCGGCCACGGCCTGCGCGTCGTGCACCGCGCTGCGGGCGCCCAGCAGCACCTGTACAGGCACGGACAGCTCACGCACCTGCTCGTCGGTGTAGGCGGGCGGGATGGGCAGCCGCCGGCGGAAAGACCGGCCGGCCAGCATCAGCTTCATCAGCACATCCTCGCGCAGCGCGCCGTTGCCCACTGCGCCGGCGACACGGCGTCGTAGCGCACGAGGAAGCAGGGCGGCCATACCGCCGACGATGACCCACCGGTAGAACCGCCCGGTCAACGGCGCGAAGCCGACCGGATCCACCAGCGTCAGCGATGCGACTCGGCCGCGCCCGCCAAGCTGCTGTTCCACCGCGGTCCAGCCGCCGTAAGAGGAACCCACCACATGTGCGCGCTCGGCGCCGACCGCAGCCAAGACGTCGGTGAGCCAGCCACCGACCTCGGCACCGGTCGCAAGCGGCTGCGTCTGAACCGAGCGGCCGGGCTCGCCGAGCGGGTCGACGGCAAAGACCGGACGCATCCGCGCCAGCGGCTCGATGTAGCGGTACCAGGCCAGCGCGTTCCCACCAGCACCGGCCAGGAGGACCACCGGATCCCCCTGGGCGGGCCCGGCCCGGTGGATCCGCACACTGCCGGCGCGGGTCCCGACGTCGATGGTGTCCACCGGCACTGGCCACAGCTCGCCGAGAACTCGGTCATAGGCGGCGAGGTACTTGTCGCGGGCATTGTCGCTGGTGAAGGCCGACGGCCGGTCGGGGGCGCGCATGGTGACCTCATCTCCCCTTGTATGGATACAGTCGTATCCTAACAGTTGGGGCCCCCGTCCCGTAGCAATCGCGAAAATCCAACAACCCGTCCCTGACCTGCGGCGATTCTTCGCGGCTGGTCAGGCCGGCAGCTCAGCGATGTCTACTTGAACCGGCCCTTTAACCCGGTCCGGTCCGTACGGCTCAACCTCGGGTACCTCGCATGAGACGGAATTGAGGAAGCAGAAGGCGTTCGGCTACCTCCAGCACAGGGGCCCGGGCCGGACCCGATGACTTCGCAGGCGACCGTAGCGGCCCCGTTCGTCATGCTGAACTGCGGCAACGGCTGACTCCGGATCGCGAGGGGGTCGGGATGCTCAATGAACCGGTCGAGGCGATCCGGATGGTGCTCGGGCTTGAGGTGGAGCGGCTGACGCCCAGGAGAGCCGTGTCGACCTGCGCCTCCCTGAGCACGTCAGCGAACAACACGTCATCACGCTCGACAAGCGCTGGGCCGCGAGGATGTGGCGGTGGACGAGGGGCGAGTCTCGCTCGGTGCCGAGATGGCCGGCGTCCTAACGGCGCCGGACCGAAGCGGCTTGCTGCTCTTCGCGTGGCATGGTTCACGAAGAGCAGCGCGCGTGCTGCGGCGGCCGTCACCTGTTAATCGGTTCAGCCCGTGTAGTCGGTGGTGTGGGTCTCAGCGCCGGTCGGCCACAGATATTTGCCGTGGTCGGCGGCCGAATAGGCGCGGTTGTCATCTCCTGGACGGGCTTGAATGACATTGCGGCGCCAGGTGGAGCCGCGGGCCGACCCGCTCCAGAAGTTGCCGTACAGGAAACCGTACAACTGCTCGAGTTCCGCCGAGAAGACGTTGTCGGTGACGGTGATGTTCTTGGCGTTGTTGACGGTGCCAATGCTGACGGCATAGCCCCAGCCGGAGACGTAGTTGTTCGTGAACTTGATGTTCTCGTACACGCCGCCGCCCTGCAGGGCCAGGGCATTGGTGTTGCCCAACGAGGCCAGGGTGTTGTGGTGGACGGTCATGGGACCGCCGTTGCCTTCGCTCTGCGGACCTATGCCGTCGTGATGATAGACGTCACGCGCCGTGTCGGCCATGTCGTGGATGTAGTTGTTCGTCCACGTCGACGGGCGGCCCGGGAAACCCGTCACCATGAGCATGCCCGCGTTGCCCCAGATGTCATTGTGGTCCATGACGGCCACGGCTTCCTTCATCGTCGTGACGTACTGCCAGGACTTCTTGTAAGGCGTACCGGGCTTGGAATGAGCCGACGAGACGGTGCCATCGTTCCCCGGGGGCCGCGAGAAGGAACTCGGCTTGAACGTCGAGTAAAGGAACTTGATCTTCTTGTCCGAGTAGATCTGGACGAGATTGTCATCGGGACTGGTGCCCTCGAACAAGCAGCCGACGAACGTGAGATTGTCGCCGTAGATATAGACCTTCAATGCCCGGAAGCGCTTGAAGGAGATGACGCTGTTGTCGGGGAATCGGAGCGTCAGCGGTTTGGTGTCGCTCATCTTCGGCGCGTAGTCGGTGAGCTTGCCCGGGTACTTGCCCAGGCCCAGACCTCCGGCATTGGCCGGCGTCTTGGCATAACCGGTGTTCGAGAAGTCCGGCCAGTATCCGGAACCGTCGTTGGGCCGGGCGTCGATGCCCGGAACCGGCTTTGCCGGCTCGCTGGCCGCGACGGCGCTCGCGGGCAGGGCGGACGTGACGAACGCGAGAGCGGCGACGGCGGCGACGCAACTCCGGGTGAACGCACGGACGAGCGGAGAGCGGAGGCGGTTGTACGCGCCTCGGCGAGATAAGTTGTTGATTTTTGTACTCCGGTACAGTCGGTTGTAAGCGTTATTGGTGGGGTCGAGGCCCCTGCGCGATCCGGAGGATCACCCTCCTTCAGCCCAGAGGTTCCCTCGACATCAGGAAGTTACCGGCGAATTCTCATGACCCACACGCCGCAGGGCGCAGCTCGCTCGGCGGGGTTCGCGCTCGTACGTACCGGATTCGCCCGCCATCCTCCGCAACCAGCGGCGATGATCCCGAAACACTACCCCCAACAAGATCGTTGACACCACGTACAACCATCTGTGACGCCATGAGGGCTCATCGAAGTCGAGCGGAGCGAGGCGTCCAGGCACAGCGGGCCACCAGGTCTGTCCGGTCACCGTCGCCGGCATCCCGTCACCCGGCTGGGGGATCATTGAGGCCATGAACCCAGCACTCAGGCTGGCGCAGGCCGCCTCTTTCTATCAGGGCACCCTGCGTCGCTACGGCAGGGCGGAGCTGAGCTTCCTGCGCTGGGAGATCTCCCGCGGCGTCATGACCGCCAGCCCGTGGTGGCAGGCCGTCAACGACCGGCTGCTACGCGACAAAGCCGACATGACCCCCTTCTGGCAGGAGTTCCGGCAGACGTCCTCGCCGGCCACCTGGTACCGTGCGCACAATCACAGCATCGCCTCCGGATACCTCGAGCACGAAGCCCTCGCCCGGCAGGAGCTCCCCGCCGAACGCCTGATGATCAACGTCGCGCTGATCCGCGTCCTGTTCGCGCACGCCATGGTGGCCAGGCCTGCGCTCGCCCTTGGTCGCCTGCGCCGGCTCGGCCCGCTGCTGGGCGACCCACGCCGCGGCTCGGTCAAGCTCTTCCTCGACCTGCACCATTCCTTCCCGCCGCACTACCCGCTGACGGGACTCACCGCGGAAGACATGTTCGCCGCCGAAGGAACGTCGGCCCGCATGCTGGACTTTGGGATCATCCTCCCCCGCCTGACCGAGCTGTACCGCTTCGCCGCCGTCGACCTGGAGTTACCCCGGCTCGCCGAGCTCGTCAGTGACAACGCGCCCCGCTACGCCGGTCTCGACCTCGACCCCGCCCACTGGACCGGCACCGGCCCGCTGGTGCGGCTGGCGGCCCGGCTCACGGGCGCCGCGCGGACGAGCCCGGCACCACGGCGGCCGAGTTCCAGGTAGCCGAGACCGTCGGTGCAGGCCGGACGGACAGCGTCCCGGGATTCCTTGCATTCGCGACAGAGGCGCCCTGGTTGAGGGCAAGGACCCACGTCGTCCTGCACCCGCCTCGCCACGTGCGCCAGATCACCGGATCGGCGATACTTTGCCTCGTTCCGGCTCGATCTCAGGAGGCCCCATGTCGTTCTGGAAGAAGATCGTTCTTGGCCTCGCGGCGGCTGCGGCGGTGTTCGTCGTCGCCCTGGCAGTGGCGATCTTCGTGCCCGGCGGCTGGAAGTTCTCACTCATCCTGCTCGGGCTGCCGGTGGCGGCAGGCTGGCTCTTCTGGCAGGTGGCCGGGGACTACCACTCTTCTTCCCGCCGCGACGACACCCCTCCTCCCGGCGCCCGTTGGGACGAACGCACCGAACGGTGGCGGTAGTGACCCCGGCGACAGCTGAACCGGAGCTTCCGTTCCAAGGGCGGCACCATCAGCCGCGCCACAGCGCCGCCACCCACCTCGGCAAGGCCGAAGTACCGCAGCAGCTCATCATGGGCAAGACCCGCCACCAGAACCCCCTCACCGCCATGCGCTACGTCAAACCCGGCCCCGAAGCCATCGCCAAGGTCACCGAGGTCCTGGCGCACGGTCGCCGCACCCCCGGCTAATACGTCTGCCACGGCTTGGCGCCAATGCCCGCGGGTAGAGTCCCAGCCTCCCTGTACGAGCACTGGAACCCGCTCACCGCGGCCAGGCCAAGCGGGCCACTAGCGGGTTCGGCTGGCCTTCCGCACTGTTGTGGATCCGGCCCTTCATTTGTGAACAATGCTCATGTATGGTCGCCGACACTATGAGGAACCGCTGGTTGTCGCCGATCGCCGTCGTGGTGCTGGCCGCCGTCATCGTGCTTGGGGCGGCGTTCGACCCGTCGGGGCTGGCCGCGCCGTACACGTGGACGGGCGCCGACCTGCTACCCGTCGCCGGGCTCTGGCAGGTGGCCGCGCTGGCCGTCTACGTGCCGCTGCTGCTGGTGGGGGTTGGGGTTCTGGCGTGGGCGGTCGCGCGCGGGCGTGCCCCGCTGCGTACAGCACTGCTGGTGTGGGGCGCGGTGGTGTGGTCGGCGATGGCGGCCAAGCTGATGATGTCGCTGGTGATGGCCTTCGGTGATGTGGTCTACCTGGCGTGGTCAACCGGCTTCACCGGCGTCAAGGCGGCGGTCTTCGGCCTGCCGGTCCTGGCAGCCACCTGGCTGACCCAGTTCCTACGCCGCCGCCCCACCCCATCCCCTTCGAGCTCGACCGCCCCGCCCTCCCCAGGGCCGGGCGCTGGACCCGCTGCGGCCTCGGGGTCGTTCTTCCCGCCGGCTTCGGGGCCGGGGTGGGTGGCGGCAGGGGTGGCCGTGGTCTTGGGTGCGTCGGTCGGTGGGGTGTGGTGGGGCGGCTCACCCGTCGGCTACGCCATCGGCGACTCCCCGCTGGCCCCCGCGCCCGAGGCGGGACCGCTGGGCTGCCTCGCCGCCGTCACCCTGCTGGGCGTGATGACCTGGGCACTGAACCGCTGGCTCAGTGCCACCACCTCGTCGCGGGCCGTCGTGGCCGGGATCTCCGCGCTGGGAGCGGCCGCGACGCTGGGCCTGGTCGAGGTGGCCATCGGGCTCCCCAGCGACCTGGCGGGCGGCGACACGTTCTGGGCGCCGGCGATCATGCTCCGCCTCGCCCCCGCGCTCTCCTTCGGCGCCCTCCTCGCCCTCGCAACGGCAGCCCTCGTCGCCCTCCTCCCCGCCACCCTCCCGGCGCGAAGAACCGCCCTTCTCCCGGCGCGTAAGGGCGTCGCCTTTTCTGCGCCGATACGGATGGCGGCTGTCGTAGCCGCGGCGGCGCTCGCCGTACCGCTCCTGCAGCCCGGCACCACCACCGCGCAGCCACCACGCACCAAGGGCCTGACGCTTGCAGCCGACCGCAGGATCATCGACGCCGACGGCAACGAGGTGCTGCTGCGCGGCGTGAACGTCAACCAGCTCGAAGACTACTTCCAGAAATTTCCGGACAAGGCGGTGACGCGACCGCTCACCGAAGCCGACTTCGCCGGCATGGAGCAGATGGGCTTCAACGTCATCCGCCTCGCCGTGTCCTGGTCAGCCCTGGAACCCCAGCCCGGCCACTACGACCCGGCCTACCTCGCCAGGATCTCCTGGGCCGTCGAGACCGCGGCCAAGCACGGCCTGCGCACGGTCATCGACATGCACCAGGACGCCTGGGGCAAGGGCGTCAATGCCGCCCCCAGCACCACCTGCGAGAACGGTTCACCGATGCACGGCTGGGACGGCGCCCCCACCTGGGCCGACCGCTTCGACGGCGCCCCCAAGTGCGAGTTCACCGGACGCGATATCTCTCCGGCCGTCGCCCGCGCCTTCACCAACTTCTACCAGGACAGGGACGGCATCCAGACCCGCCTGGTCGCCGCCTGGGGCATGCTGGCGGAGCGGTTCGCGAACGAGCCGATGGTCGCCGGATACGACCTGCTGAACGAGCCCGGCTTCGGCGAGGCCCCGCCGATCACCTCCGGCGTCCTGCTCGGCCGCTACTACGACCGAGCGATCAAGGCCATCAGGGCGGGCGAGAAGCGCGGCTTCCCGCACCTGGTCTTCTTCGAGCCGTCCGTGCTCTGGTCAGGTCTCGGCTTCGAGGTCTCGGTGCCCAACGACTTCACCGACGACCGGCTGCTCGTCTTCGCCCCCCACCTCTACAACGAGTCGATCACCATCGACCAGGGCACCGGCCTCACGATCACGAGCATCGAGCGCGGCTTCGACCTGGCGAGCCGGGCGGCGGAGTACTACGGCGCCGGGCTCTGGTCCGGGGAGTGGGGTTGGTTCGGCGACCCCACCTCGGCCCCGATCACGAAATACACCGACCAAGAGGATCGGCACCGCATCGGCGGCGCGTTCTGGGTCTGGAAGCAGTCCTGCGGCGACGCCCACGCCGGAGCCGAGTCCAAGACCGGCGGCAACCTCATGATCGAGGACTGTGTCACCGGGAAGGACCTGCCCCCGCCCCCCGAATACATTGCCGAGCTCTCGCGCCCCTACCCCCGCTCCGCCCCTGGCCGCCTGACCAGCCTCACGTCGGACCAGGCGAGCCTCACGGCCCAGGGTGAAGGCAACGGGTGCGGCCTCGACGTCTGGTTCCCCGGCAGCGTCCGGCCGGTCGTCGGTAGTACCGGACTCACGGGCGTCGCCGCCCGGCAGGCACCGGGCGGCTGGCGCATCACCGGCTGCACTCGAGGCGCCTACACCCTGACCGCACACCGCTAGCCCTGCTTTCCGCACGTCACCGAGCCCGAGCTGAGCCGATGACAACCAGCCTGACCCGCGATCGAGCGCAACCCCGTCCAGTGACGGTAACTCCGTCGACACTCTCTGCAACCAGATTCCAGACCTGCGAGGGCTCCGCTGACGCGTTCCTGAAGCGAACCCCCTGACCCCTTCGGCCTGGACGCAGCACAGGAGGCCTCACTGCCGCGTGGTCGGTCTGCCTCACCCCGACCCCTCGAGGCGGCCGACTCGTCCGTACCGAGACCTGGACGTTGAGGCGGAGGTGGCTGCCTTATCTCCGGCGTATATACTCTCAGGGTATAGTCGCTTGCCATGAGCGTCCCCCTCGCACTGCTCGGCCTGCTGGAACGGGAGCCGAGCCACGGATACGACCTGAAACGCGACTACGACACCTTCTTCGGCCGGGGCAAGCCCCTGCCCTTCGGCCAGGTCTATTCCACGCTCGGCCGGCTGGCCAGAGACGGCAAGGTCACCGCCGGGCAGAGCGAACCGGGCGACGGGCCCGACCGCAAGCGCTATGCCATCACCCCCGTGGGCAAGGACGAGGTCGAGGCGTGGCTGGCCGAGCCGGTCGCGCCCGAGCCGTACCTGCAGACGGTGCTGTTCACCAAGGCCGTACTGGCGCTGATGCTGGGGCGCGACGCGGCGGGTTACCTCGATGCCCAGCGCGCGACGCATCTACGACGCATGCGGGAGCTGACCGAGATCAAGCGCACCGGCAACCTGGTTGACGCGCTCCTGGCCGATCACGGCCTGTTCCGCCTCGAGG
This sequence comes from Nonomuraea sp. NPDC049152, assembly GCF_040648355.1. Classification (NCBI taxonomy): domain Bacteria; kingdom Bacillati; phylum Actinomycetota; class Actinomycetes; order Streptosporangiales; family Streptosporangiaceae; genus Nonomuraea; species Nonomuraea sp. NPDC049152. The sequence goes on from NZ_JBEZDO010000020.1 coordinate 124,919, forward strand.
CCGACCTGCGGTGGATCGACGTCACCCAGGCCAGGCTGGGCGCGCTGGCCGAGGCGGTGCGCGACCGTTGATCGTCAACGCCCTGCTGCGGGCCGAGGAGATCAGCCGCTCCTACGGCAACACGCCCGCGCTGCGGGAGGCGAGCCTGTCGGTGACCGCGGGCGAGGTCCTGGCCGTCATGGGACCCAGCGGTTCCGGCAAGTCGACGCTTCTGCACTGCCTGGCCGGGATCTTCACCCCGGACAGCGGCGAGGTGTGGTTCGACGGACGGCGGCTGGACACGCTGCACGACAGCCGCCGCAGCGAGCTGCGGCGGAGCGCCTTCGGCTTCGTCTTCCAGTTCGGCCAGCTCGTGCCGGAGCTGACCGTGGCCGACAACGTGGCGCTGCCGCTGCTGCTCGGCCGTACCAGGCGCAGGCATGCCTACGAGCGGGCCACCTCATGGCTGGAGCGGCTGGAGCTGGCCGACCTGGGCGGCCGGCGCACCAGCGAGCTGTCAGGCGGGCAAGCGCAGCGGGTGGCCATCGCCAGAGCGCTGGTGACCGGACCGCGGGTGATCTTCGCTGACGAGCCGACCGGCGCGCTCGACTCGCTCACCGGCGAGCACGTGATGGAGCTGCTGGTGGGCCTGGCCCGCGAGGAGGGCGCCACCGTGATCGTGGTGACCCACGACGCCCGGGTGGCCGCCTGCGCCGACCGGGAGGTCGTCGTGCGCGACGGGCGAGTCACCGACCCGTACGCGAGTGGGGTCTTCCGATGATCCTGCTGGGCCTGCGCCTGTCGCTGAGCAGCGGCAGGGAGGCGGCGACCAGGTTGACGCTGATCATCGCCGGGGTGGCGGTCGGGGTCGCGGTGCTGTTGGCCACGCTGTCGTTCTTCAACGCCTTCCAGGCCACCAACGACCGCCCCTGCTGGGAGTGCACGCGCGGCACGGCGCCCAGCGGCTGGGCATTGGACGCCACCGTTGACGGCGCGTTATGGAACCTCCACGAGGACTATCATGCGGGTCGGCTGATCAAGAGGCTGGACGCAGCCGCGCTCGGCACCCGGGCGCCGGTCATTCCCGGCCTGTCCCGCATGCCGGACCCGGGCCAGTACTTCGCCTCGCCCGCGCTGGCCAGGCTGCTGGACTCTGCGCCGCGCGAGCAGCTCGCCGACCGCTTCCCCGGCACGCACGCCGGGTTGATCGGCCAGGCCGCGCTGTCCGGGCCCGACGAGCTGGCCATCGTGGTGGGGCGGACGCCGCGGCAGGTGGCTGCCATGCCCGGCGCCCGGCAGGTCGACACGGTCGCCACCGAGCCCGCGGTCGACGACAACGCCGACGTCTACCGGTTCGGTTTCGGCGTCGCCGCCATCGGGCTCATCGTCCCGCTGCTGGTGCTCGTGGGCACCGCCACCCGGCTGGCGGCCGCGCGTCGCGAGATGCGCCTGGCGGCGATCCGGCTGGTGGGCGCCACCTCCCGGCAGGTCGACGTGCTCGCCGCGGTGGACGCCGCGCTGGGTGCGCTGCTCGGCGCGCTGGCCGGCCTCGCGCTCTTCCAGGTGGTACGGCCGGCCCTGGCCGGAATCCGGATCACCGGCTCCCGCTTCTTCCCCGACCTGATCGCCCCGCACCTCTGGCAGTACGCGGCCGTGCTCGCCTGCGTGCCGGTCGTGGCGGCCTGCGCCGCCCTGTGGTCTCTGCGCCGGTTGCGGATCTCACCGCTCGGCGCGGTCAGGAAGAACGCGCCACCCGCGCCGCGGGCGTGGCGCGTGATCCCGCTACTGGCCGGGCTTGGATTGTTCTCGGGCCCGGTGTACCAAAACGGCAAGGAGCCCGACGCCGTGCTGGCCGGCGCGGGGCTGGCTCTGATCATGGCCGGGCTGGTGCTGGCCGGGCCATGGCTGACGATGCGGGCGGCGCGCTTGGCCGCCCGGCTGACCGGGGGCGCGGCGACGCTGCTCGCTGCACAGCGTATGGCCGCGGACCCGAAGGCCGCCTTCCGCTCGGTGAGCGGGCTCGTGCTGGCGGTGTTCATCGGTACGGCGATCGCGGGCCTCGTCCCCGCGGTGCTCTCCGGCCAGCGGGCTGTGGCCGGCGGCAAGCTGGACCACGTGCTGCGCGCCCAGTTCGCCAGGCCCGGCGTCGAGGGACTGTCCGCGCCGACGCAGGCGGATCTGCTTGGCCGCCTGCGCAGTTACCCGGGCGTGGACGTGCTGCCGATCTACGCCACGTCAGACGTCGGCGTGCCTGTCGACGGTCCACCACCCGCGACGACCGTCGTCGAATGCGAGAGCCTGGCCCGCTTCCCCGTGCTCGGGCGGTGCCCCATCGGCGCGCAGGCCGTGGCGGGCGCCTTCTACCGCGTGGTCAACGCCGACAACCCGCTCACCATCGACAAGATCCTTCCGCTCGCGGGGCCCGACAGTCAGCAGGCCTCCGCCACCGGCCTCGCCCTGGAGTCGATCCTGATCAGCACGGCCGACCCGGCGGCGGTGGAGCGGATCCGCACGCTGCTGGCCGAGCACACCGCCTACGCCCCGATGACGTTCGCCGAGGTCGCCCAGGTCAGAGCGGCCCTGTACACCCAGGTCGAGAACATTGCGATGGCCATGGTCGCGCTGACCCTGATCGTCGGCGGCTGCAGCCTCGTGGTGGCGGTCGGCGGCGGGCTGGTGGAGCGCAGGCAGCCGTTCACCCTGCTGCGGCTGGCCGGCACCCCCACCCGCACCCTGGCCGGGGTGGTGCTGCTGGAGTCCGCGCTTCCACTTGTCCTGGCCGCCGTGCTGGCCGCCGGAGCCGGGTTCGGCGTGGCCGAGCCGCTCATCGACCAGCTCGCGATGAAGGGCGCCTCTCTGGCGATGCCCGGGCCTGTCTACTTCGCGACCGTCGGCGGAGGGCTGGCCGCCTCCCTGCTGGTGATTCTCACGGGCGTGCCGCTGCTCAGGCGCATGACCGCGCCGGATGACGCGCGTTTCGAATAGGAGCCCCATGAAACTGCTGATCGCGCTGGTCCTGCTCGTCTCCGCCGTGGTAGCAGAGCCGACCACGGTCGAGGACGGGCGCTACTCCGCCACGATCCGGCGCACGGAGTACGGCATCCCGCACATCTCCGCCAAGGACTACGGGGGACTCGGATTCGGGTACGGCTACGCCTTCGCGCAGGACAACCTGTGTGTGCTGGCCTCGTGGGTGGTGACGCTGCGGGGCGAGCGATCCCGGCACTTCGGCATGAAGGCGAGGTCCGATGACCCGGTCCGCCCGGTCGCCAACTTCGCCAGCGACGTCTACTACAAGAGCGTCGAGGACTCGGGCGTCGTGCGGCGGCTGCTGGCCCGGCCGGCGCCGGTGGGCCCGAGCGACGAGCTCCGTCGCATGGTCGACGGCTACGTCACGGGATACAACCGCTACCTGGCAGACACCGGCGTGGCGAACCTGCCCGATCCAACCTGCCGAGGCAAGGCCTGGGTGGGCCCCATCACCGCCACGGACATCTGGAACAACCTGCTCGACCTCAACCGCATGGTCGCAAGCTCCCAGCTCAAGGAGGCCGTCACCGGGATCGGCGAGCCGCGGGCCGAAGGCCCGGTCAAGAGACCGGCCGCGGGCAGCAACGGCTGGGCGCTGGGCCGCGAGGCGACGCGCGACGGCCACGGCATGCTGCTGGCCGACCCGCACTTCCCGTGGAACGGGATCCGCCGCTTCTACCAGGTGCAGCTCACCATCCCCGGCGTGTTCGACGTCTCGGGCGGCAGCCTGTACGGCACATCTCGTCCACAACGCCAGCGTGGCCTGGACCCACACCGTCTCCCACGCCCAGCGCTTTACCGTCTACCAACTGCAGCTCGCGGGCGACCGTACCAGCTACATGGTGGACGGTCAGGCAGAGCCGCTGGGCCGTCAGGAGGTGGAGGTCACCCTGCCGGACGGCACCACCGCCAGCCACACGCTCTACACCTCGCGCTACGGCCCGGTGCTCGCTGCCGGGCGCACCGACAAAGTCGCCTACGCGCTGGCCGATGCCAACGCCGCCAACCTGCGCGCGGCCGACGAGTGGCTGGCGATGGCCAGGGCGAGGAACCTCACGCAGCTTCGTGCAGCCCAGGTCACCCATCAGGGCATGCCGTTCGTCCACACGCTCGCCACCGACGCCGGCGGGACCGCCTACTTCGCCGACGCATCGGTCGTCCCCCACGTCACCGACGCGAAAGCGCGACGCTGCGGCAAGCCCTCGCCGATTCCCGGGCTGGAAGCGTATGTCCTGGACGGCTCGACCTCCGCGTGCCTGTGGGGCAAGGATCGCGACGCCGCCGTGCCCGGCATCTTCGGGCCCGGCAACCAGCCGAAGCTGACCCGCGCCGACTACGTGGCCAACTCCAACAACACCTTCTGGATGACGAACCCGTCGGCGCCGCTGACCGGATACCAGCGCGCGTGGGGCGAGACACGCACCGAGCTGGAGCCGCGCCCCCGGGTCAGCCTGGACATGATCGCCCAGCGGCTGTCCGGGGCCGACGGGCTCGGCGCGCGCGGCCTCACCTTGGAATCACTGCAGGCCACCGCGTACGCCAAGCGCAACTACAGCTTCGAGCTCATGCGCTCGGACCTGCTGAAGCTGTGCCGTACCCACCCCGAGCTGACCGCGTCCGACGGAAAGCGCGTGAACGTGCGCAAGGCCTGCAGGACCCTGGGGAATTGGGACGGGCGCGCCACCCTGGACAGCCAAGGGGCCATTCTGTGGCGCGAGTTCTTCACCCGGCTGCCGCGTCCCACCAAGCCGGGAGAGCCCGAATTCAGCCCCTGGCGGGTGCCGTTCACTCCCGCACATCCGCTGACCACCCCTCGGGGGCTCAAACACGACGACCCGGCGGTGCGGCAGGCCCTGGCCGATACCGTGCTCTTCTTCCAGGCCAACCGCATCACCCTGACGCTCACCCCGGGCCAGGCGCAGCGCTACTCCTCGATCCCGCTTCCCGGCTGCACCGAGGGGGAGGGCTGCTTCGACAGGGTGAGCATGCGCGGCCCGCTCGGCACCGACGGACGCTACCCGGAGGTGGACACAGGCTCCAGCTTCATGATGGCCGTCGAGCTCACTCCCGACGGCCCCCGTACCCGCACCATCCTCACCTACTCTCTCTCCGCCAACCCCGCCTCGCCCCACCACACCGATCAGACGGTCCTGTTCTCGCGCGGCCAGTGGGTGACCGGGCGCTTCACCCAGGCCGAGATCGCCGCCGACCCGCAGCTGAGGACCACCACGGTGCGAGGGTGAGGCATGCGGCGTTCGTGGTGGACGAGCTCAGCCCACTCCGCGACGACTTCTCGGCGGTCGAGGTCGGTCTTCGGCCAATTCTCGACGCGCTCGTCGACGTGTACGGACGTACGAGAGGCTGTGTCACGGCCTGCGGCGTGCTCGCGGTCACTCGTGAGAGGTGTTCGCGCGTCTGGGCAGCAGGAACATGAGTGCGGCCGCGGCGATGTAGCAGGTGACCTGCCAGGGCAGGATCGTGGTGAGGGCGTCGCTGTAGGCGATGAGGCTGGCGCCCCCATCGGTGAAGGAGCTTTCCAACCGGGTGAAGAACACGACCCCGAGGACGGCGACACCGAGCGCGTTGCCAACTTGGCCGACGGTGGTGAGGACACCGCCCGCGGCACCGGCGTCTTTGGCGGGTACGCCGGCGAGAACGACGTTGATCAGGGACGGGGCGGTGAGTCCCAGCCCCAGGCCTCCTATGAACAGCGGCGTGGCAAGTGCCCAGTAGGAGGGTTCGGCGCCGCCACCGACGATGAGGAACAGGACGATTTGAGACGCGGCCAGGATCAATGCGCCCGATACAAGGAGGGCGCGGTGGGCGAACTGGACACCGATCCCGGAGGTGATGATCGAGCCGACGGCATAGGGCAGGATCACGAGACCGGTTTCGAGCGCGGTGCGTCCGGTGCCCAGCTGGAGGTAGAGCGACAGCAAGAGGAAGAAGGAACCGAGTGCTCCGAAGAACAGTAGGGAAACGGACAGGCCACCGGCGAAGGCCCGCACCCGAAGGAGGGCGGGATCGAGGATCGGCTGCCCGCCGCGTGCGACCAGTCGCCGTTCCCTGATGAGGAACAGGGCCACCGCCAGGATCGAGAGCGCCAGGATGAGGAAGCCCCACCAGGGCCAGCCCCAGTCGCGTCCTTGCATGAGGGGCAGGAGCAGGAGCACCGCGGCGGCGGCGGCGAGGACCGCGCCCGGCAGGTCCAGCCGGGCGTTGCCCGGAACGCGGGACTCGGGCAAGAATCGGGCTCCCACGATCAGCCCGATGATCGCGATCGGAACGTTCACCCAGAAGATCGCCCGCCAGCCCAGACCGAGGAGGTCGGCTTCGACCAGGACTCCACCGAGCAGCGGTCCGGCCACCGAGGCCAGGCCGAGCACAGCACCGTAGGCGCCGAGAGCCTTCACGCGTGCGCCGGGCTCGAACGAGGCGCGGATGATGCCGAACACCTGCGGGATCATCAGTCCGGCGGCCAAGCCTTGCGCGACCCGCGTGCCGATCAGCACACCAGGGCTCGGCGCCAGCCCACAACCAGCCGAGGCCAGCATGAACGCGGCCAGTCCAAGGTGGAACACGCGGCGGCGTCCGAACTGGTCGCCGATGCGGCCACCGGTGATCAGGCCTGCTCCGGCGGAGAGTGTGTACCCGGCCAGCATCCACTGCAGTGCAGCCTCACTGGCGCCCAGGTCCTCGGCGATCGCCGGGGCCGCCACGCTGACGATCGTGGCATCGAGGAGCTCCATGAAGTCCGCGATGAGGATCACGGCCAGAACGACGAACGCCGTGCGCCCGGACAGGAGGGTGGGAGGCGTCGCGCCGCCGCGTTGAGGGTGGGTGGATGTGGTCATACTGCGCTGTACTCCTCGGTCAGGGGTAATGCGATAATGTAGCTGCGCCACACAGTAGCTGCGCCACGCAGCGAATGTACTACAGAATTACTGCGCGACGCAGCGATAACGGATGGAGTAGGTGTCACGATGACGAAGCTGAACCCGGACAGGGAAGCGCTGCTTGCCGAGATCATCGGAGACGCGGTACCCGGCTGGGCGATCTTGGTCGTGCGGCTCAACAACGTTGTCGCTAACCGGCTGGGTGTCACCGACACCGATGTGCAATGCCTGCACGTGCTGGGCCATCACGGCCCAACGACACCGAGCGTTCTGGCCAAGCACGTGAATCTCACTACCGGATCGGCTTCACGCATGATTGACCGGCTCGTCGCCGCGGGCTGCGTCCGGCGGGTGGCTGACCCCGACGACCGCAGGCGAGTGCTCATCGAGCCCACCCAGGAAGGCCTCGACCGGGTCACCGCCGCCTACTCAGGACTGATCGCACGTACGCGGGACGACCTAGGCGCCTTCGGCGACGAAGAGCTCAGCACCCTCATCCGATTTATGAGAACAGCCGAGCGCAGCACCGCCGCTGAGATCCACCGACTCAAGTCCGCGCCCGACGATGAGGAAAGCCCCACGGGAGCTCGGGTGTAGCCCATCGATCATCGACCAACTCCGTGCTGACATCCGTAGGGCCGGATCGTCCACCATGCCGCTAACTTGCACGGATGAATATTCGGCACCCGCACCGTCTAGCCGTAGAGCGGGCAGTGAATCTGCCCCAGCCAAGCCGTCGGCGTACGGCCAGTGAGCGCCCGCGTCTCCCGGATGAAATGTGCGTGATCGCTGTATCCGGCTTCCGCTGCCGCCACGCTTCCCGGGCGGCCGCGATCCAGCAAGGCCACGGCTTGCTTCATCCGGAGGATTCGGCCGGCCAGTTTGGGCGTCATTCCGATGTGTTCGGTGAACTGACGGACCAGGTGTCTACGTGTCCATCCGACGGTGCGGGCCAGATCCTCGATGCGCAAGCGACCACCGCTGGCACACAGCGTCCGCCATGCGTGCTCGGCGGTGGCTTCGCCGTGGAGCCTGGGTTTTACGGCCAGCAGCCCGGCGAGCGCCTCGGGCACCGCCTGCCGCCACTCGTCGCGACGGCTGGCATCCGTCAGTTTGCTGGTACCGCGCCCGAGCAGGTCCCTGATCTCGAACACGGGCTGACCGGTCAGCTCGTGCATGCCGATTCCCCTGAACAGGCGACGGGCCACCATCGGCGGCACGGAGACGGCGACCATAGACGCTCCGGAGCCGGTGGCCGTCGCCAGGACCATGCGCTCACGCGGCCCACTGACCCACGCCTGCGGCGTGGACTGGCCCTCTAGTGCGATCGCACGCTCATCCCGGTTGAAAATGAGCGTCACCAGAGTTGTTGGGAAATGCCAGCGTTCTGGCTCAGGCTGGTCCTCGGAAGCAACGCACAGCCCGGCATCGCGGATCACGTTCCCCGCTCGCGTCACAGCCCGACAATATGTCCCCCTAAGGGGCGTTCGCCAGTGTGTGGCCACATGAGGAACGCGCGAATTCCGGTCTCCAGACAAGAGGTGGGCGGTCTCGCCTCGTCGTTCGCGGCAAGGGATGAAGGTGCGTTCGGGGCGGGTCATGTCCCGGCCGGGGTGCCGGAAGCAGGTATGTCCCTTTTCTTCAATACGGCGGCCGCGACCGACCTTCAGAATGGTGATCATTGAACCCTGGCCGGCGCGAATCTGGTCGATGCGAAATCGGTCGGGAAAGGATATGCATGAAACTTCGCAGCGTTCTGGCTGCCGCAGCCGTCTCCGCAGCCGCCCTGACGGTCTCCGCTCCAGCACCCGCACAGGCTGGCCCTGATCTGCCGTATTGCAAGTCCGGCTTCTGGTGCGCCTACAACTGGGGGTACGGCTACGGCCCCATGAGTGAAGGCGACTGGCGAGGCGACGTCGAGTTCACCGGAATCATCAACAACGGTAACTACGACCCCGGGCAGGACCACATTCAGGTCGTTTACGTGCAGAACGGTTCATGGCACAGCCGCTGCCTGCACTACAACCCTGGCCCCGGCGAATGGCAGTTCGAGCCGGGTATCGCCAGGTTGAAATCGGTGACCTGGCGCGGCGAATGCTGACGAGCCCGACCGCCGAACCCCTGTACTCTCCGCCTCGAAGGGATCTCGAATGCGCCTCCTCACCTCTGCTGCCATGGCCGCCGTTTCGGCCGCCGCCGTCCTCTCCGCCGCGGCTCCTGCGTCGGCGAGCGGCAACGTGTACAACTGCCCGGCCGGGTACTGGTGCGCCTATGACGACAACTATTCCGTCCCGCTCAAGTCGGAGGGGAACTGGTCGGGAGCGCAGCGTTTCCGCTACCTGGTCAACAACGGTAACTACGACCCCGGGCAGGACCATATTCAGGTGGTGTGGTACACGGGTAGTGTTCGGCACAGTGACTGTCTGCACTACTACTACAACGGCAGCCAGGAGCACTTCTCTCTCGATAGTGAGGTGCCGAGTGGCGGCGCGTGGGTGCAGAGCGTGACGTGGCGCGGCGAATGCTAGAGCCGCCCGCGTGAACGCCGGTGCCGGGGCTCTCTGAACAACAGCATTCCGACAATGAGCTAGAACTCGGAGGCTTCTCGCCGGCGGCCGCCAGGCGCCACAGGCCGTTCGGATTTTGTTCCGGCTGTCCTCGATGACGTCCCTGTCGAGAGGGCCGTTCGTGCTGGGCGCGCTCTCCCAGAGCGCCGGCGCCGCCCGCCATGGTTACACCGAGGTCATCGTGACCCCGCCTCGAGCATCGAAGGCCAATGCGATCTGCGAGCGTGCCATCGGGACACTGCGCCGGGAACTCCTCGATGTGTCCCGTGCCCGATGAAGAGCAGAACGCAGAGCCGTTTGAGCGTGACCGCGCAGTCGAGACGCAGGAAGTCAACCGCGACAATCCCCTCGGCCTGCGCGGCGAGGAACTCCCGCCAGGGCGGACCCGCACGCCGCGGCGTGGGATCGACACCGGCCTTGGCCGAGATCTCCCACACCGTCGACGCTGCGATCGAGTAGCCCAGTCGCCGAGACAGCTCCCCCTGAATCCCGCGGTGCCCCCAGCGCGGATTCTCCTCGGCCAACCGCAGCACCAATCCTCTGATCGGCTGGCTGGTCGACGATCGACCTGGTCGTCGCCGCGCGCTGTAGTCCCATGTGCGAGCAACCAAGGCGCGATGCCGGGACAGCAACGTGGCCGGCGAGAAGACCTCCGCCCAGCGACGACGCGAGATCAACCGCGACCACGCCGCCGGCCACAACCGATCCCCAGGCTCATAGCGGACCCGAGTGTTTGCGAGCGGCACAGGTCAGAACGATCGTCCTCGCCGAGGTGCCGAGCGGCCAGGCCCGGCGGTCGAACTCGATCACAGTGGGGCGCTCCTCGAGGATTCGGCGACGGTCCGGAAGTGTAGGGCCTGCGCGCTCGGAATTAAATTCTTGACGATATTAATTAGTTAACCTTACGGTAACCGGCATGCCGAGCCGCCAGGACTCCAGGACGCCCATCACCGGCCCCACCGCCGCCGCGCTCTTCACCATGATCCTCACCCGTGGCCCGGTGAGCAGGGTGGACCTGGCCCGGCTCAGCGGCCTGTCGCCGGCTGCCGTGACCAAGGTCGCCCGCCCCCTGATCGAGGCGGGCTACCTGAAGGAACTGCCGCCCGGCGAGCGGACCGCACCCGGCGCGGGCAGGCCCGCCAACCCCCTGGCGATCGTGCCGGAACGCGAGTACGTCGTCGGCATCAAGATCACCGGTGATGACCTCATCGGCGTGGTCACCGACCTCGGCGCTCGGATCGTGGCCGCCCGTCACCACGCCGTACCCGGCTTCGACGTGCGGACCGACGCCCCCGCTGCCCCCATGGAACCCGCCGACGTCGTCGCGGCCATCGCCGCGCTCATCACGGAGTTGCTGGACCAGCACCCCGACTTCCGGCAGCGGGCGCGGCGAGTCGGCGTCGCCATCTCCGGCGACGCCGACCGCACCACCGGCACCGTCCGCTACTCGCCCTTCCTCGGCTGGCGGGACGTCCCGCTCGCCGCGCTGCTCGAGGAGGCCACCGGGCTCACCACGACCCTGGAGAACGATGTCAAGGCCCTCGCGGTCGCCGAGCAGTGGTTCGGCGAGGGCATCGGCGCGTCCTCCTTCGCCCTGGTCACCATCGGCACCGGCATCGGCAGCGCGTTCGTCGCCAACGGCGGTGTCATCTCCGGCGCGTTCGGCGTGTCCGGCGAGATCGGCCACGTGCCGATCGGCGTCGAGGGGCCGCCCTGCCACTGCGGCGCGATGGGCTGCTTGGAGGGGCTGGCCTCCACCCAGGCCCTGATCACCGAGGCTCGCCGTGCCACCGGCGTCGAGGACCTCACGATCAGCCAGGCGGTCGATCTGGCCCGCTCAGGTGACCAAGTGCTCCGCAAGGTCTTCGGCACCGTCGGCCAGGCCATCGGGCTCGGGCTGGCCATTGTGGCGAACCTTTTCGGCCCCGAACGTCTCGTGGTCTCCGGCGAAGGGCTCGACGCCTACGACCTGTTCGAGGAGTCGATCCGCGAGGCGTTCGCGGCCCAGGCCTACGGCAGCGCTGGGCGGTGCAGCCTGATCATCCGCCCGCTGCCGTTCGAGGAGTGGGCGCGCGGCGCGGCAGCCGTCGCCGTTCAATCCCTCGTCACCCCCGCCGGCTAGCGCCGGCCCTCCCCCCAGAACGAAGGCCCGTCCTGCGGGCCGACAGGGCGCCCCCCGCCCCTGCAGAAAGGACCCACCTCGATGAGCACCACCATGTCCTCCCGCCGCGCCTTCCTCGGCGGGTCCCTCCTCTTCGTCGGCGGCATGGCGCTGGCGGCCTGCGGCAAGGACGACGCAGCCAAGGCCGGAGCCAAGATCATGCTGGAGCAGTGGTACCACGCCTACGGCGAGGCCGGCACCCAGCAGGCCGCGATCCGGTACGCCAAGGAGTACACCAAGGCCAACCCGGACGTCGCCATCAAGGTCACCTGGATCGCCGGCGACTACTCGGCGAAGCTGCACTCGACGCTGCTCACCCCGCAGGCGCCCGACCTGTTCGAGATCGGCGACTTCCAGTACATCGACGTGAAGAACGGCCTGTTCGCGCCGCTCGACGACATCGTCAAGGGCCAGGAGGGCCAGTACACCAAGGTGGCGCTGGACTCCGCCTCAGCCGACGGCAAGCTCTACGGCCTGAAGATGATGGACGACGCGATGGTCCTGTACTACCGCAAGAGCGTCCTGCAGCAGGCCGGAATCACGCCGCCGGCCACGTTCGCCGAGCTCGCCGCCGCCGCCAAGAAGCTCACCAGCCGCGAGCGCAAGGGACTGTTCATCGGCTCCGACGGCCTCGGCAATGCCCCCTACCTGCTGCTGTGGTCGAACGGCGCCGACCTGCTCGACCCCGAAGGCAAGAAGGTCGTCTTCAACTCGGCCGAAAGCATCGCCGCGATCTCCGGTCTCAAGCAACTGCACGACGACAAGTCGCTGCTGCAGGACTTCACCACCGACTGGTACGACCCCGGCGCGTTCATCCAGGGAGCCGCCGCCATGCAGTGGTGCGGCCTGTGGGCCATGCCCGCCATCAAGAAGGCGCTCGGCGACGATTTCGGCGTCGTCGCCTGGCCGAAGTTCGGCGACGCGGGCCAGCCCGTCTCCCGCGTGGGCGGCTGGTTCGCGGTCGCAGGCGCCAAGGGCAAGCACGTCGAAGAGGCCAAGAAGTTCATCCAGTGGCTCTGGATCAAGCAGGCCGACCTGCAGAAGGACTGGTGCGTCAGCTACGGGTTCCACGTCCCGGCGCGGAAGAGCGTCGCCGCGCAGACCACCGAGTTCGGCTCCGGCCCGGCCAAGGACGCCGCCGACATCCTGGCGAACACCAGCAAGGCCTACCCGAACCTGTGGAACACCGCGATGGACTCGGCGTTCGCGCAAGCCGTACTCAAGATCGCCAAGAGCGGCGGCGACGCCAAGGCGCTGCTCGACGAGGCCGCCGCCAAGTGCCAGGCCGAACTCGACAAGCAGCTGGCCTGACCATGCCAGACACCGCCACGACCGGGCGGGCGGCCGGCGCCGCGCGCCCGGCCGAGTCCCGGCCGGTCCGCCGCGCGCGGCGGACCGATTGGCCGACCATCGGGGCGTTCGCCCTGCTGACCGCACCCATGCTCGTCGGCCTCGGCCTGTTCAAGTACATCGCCATCGGCTGGAGCTTCCTCCTGAGCTTCAGCGATGCGCGCGGCACCGTCGACCTGGGCTCTTGGGCCGGCCTGGACAACTACGCGTTCCTGCTGAAGGACGAGGCGTTCCGGTCCTCGATGACCGGGATCGTGCTGTTCACGATCTTCATCGTGCCGGTGACCTTCGGCATCTCGCTCGGGCTCGCCGTCCTTCTGAACGGGCTTCGACGAGGCCGGGCCTTCTTCCGCACCGTCTTTCTCCTCCCTGCCGCCGTCTCCTATGTCGTCGCCGCCCTGATCTGGAAGATGAGCCTGTTCAACGGCCTGCCGTCCGGCGTCGCCAACACCATCGGCGGGCTCTTCGGCTGGGACGTCCAGCCCTGGATCGCCAGCACCGACCCGCCCCTGTACTGGATCGTGATCGTCACCCTGCGGCTCTGGCTCCAGGTCGGGCTCTACATGATCCTCTTCCTGGCGGGCCTCCAGGCCATCCCGGGCCACCTGTACGAAGCGGCCGCGCTGGACGGCGCCTCCCGGTGGCGCCAGTTCCGGCACGTCACCCTGCCGATGCTGCGCAACACCTCGGTGGCGATCCTCATGCTCATCCTCATCGCCGCGTTCCAGGCCTTCGACGAGTTCTACAACGTCTTCGGCACCGCCGCCGGCAGCTCGGCCGCCCCGGTGCGGCCTCCGCTGGTCTTCCTGTACGACTCCGCGCTCAAGGACCAGAACTACGGCGTGGGCTCGGCAGGCGCGTTCCTGCTGACCCTGCTGATCGTCCTGGTGACCCTGCTGCAAGGCCGCCTCGTCGGATTCGGCCGGAGGGACTGACATGCGCAAGATCCTCGGGACGGCCTTGACGTACCTGGCCATCGGCGTCGCCGCCGCGCTGTTCCTCGCGCCGTTCTACTTCATGCTGCGTGCCGCCTTGATGTCCGGCAGGCAGATCACCGACCTGGACTGGCACTGGCTGCCCGCTCCGTTCACCCTGCAGGGCTTCAAGGACGTGTTCGACGACCCGTCGGTGCCGATGGGCCACGCGCTCTGGAACTCCTTCCTCATCGCGATCGTCACCGCGCCGCTCTCGACCATGCTCGGCTCAATGGCCGGCTACGCCCTGGCCCGTATTCCCGTCCCTGGCCGCGGCGTGGTCATGACCTTCGTCGTCGTCACCCTGATGATCCCCACCTCGGCCACGTTCGTGCCGACCTTCGTGCTGGTCAGCGCGATGGGCGGGGTCGACACGCAGTGGGGCGTCATCGCACCGGGCCTGTTCAACGCGTTCTCGGTACTGCTGTTTCGCAACTTCTACCTGAAGTTCCCCCAGGAGATCGAGGAGGCGGGCAGGCTGGACGGCCTGGGCCATCTTGGCGTGTACTGGCGGGTCGCACTGCCCAACTCGGGCGCCATGCTCGCCTCGCTGGGCGCGCTGTCATTCCTGGAGAGCTGGAACGCCTTCCTCTGGCCCCTCGTCATCGGCCAGGATCCCGAGTCGTGGACCGCCCAGATCGCGCTGTCCACCTTCCTCACCTCACAGACGGTCAACCTTCCTGCGCTGTTCGCCGGGGCCGTCGTCACGATCCTCCCGCTGGTCGCGGTCTTCCTGGTCGCTCAGCGTCACATCGTCCAGGGCATCGCCGCCACCGGCATGAAGGACTGAGCACATGACGTCTGCAAGAAGTCCGCCCGCGACTTCCGCCACAGGCCGCGATCGACACCTACCCAGACCTCTCCTGACCGCCACCTGCTCGCCCCGGGCGCCCCGAGGTCGAGCGGATCCCCCTCCACCCCCCGCGACGTCGCGGTCCTCGCGCGTCACTTCCCCATCCGAGGTGCCCTCGTGAGAATCAGAGCACTCTTAGCCGTATTCGCCACCGCTCTCAGCGGCCTGGCCTTCGTCCCCGACCCCGCGTCCGCCACCGAGCCGACCCCCCTCGCCGTGTCCTGGGAGGGACCGCTCAGCACCCGGGGTCGCTACATCGTGGACGCCACCGGCAACCGGTTCAAGCTGCGGTCCGGCAACTGGCACGGAGCCAGCGGCACCTGGACCGGCAGCGGCGACGACGAGGACCCCGCCAACAACTACGCGTCGGAGACCTCCCACCGGGTCCCGCTCGGCCTGGACCGCGTCCCGGTGAGCAAGCTGCTCGCGGACTTCCGCGCGCTCGGCGTCAACAGCATCCGGCTGCCGTTCTCCAACGAGATGATCAACGACGCGCGGCCCGTCACCGACGCCGGCGTGGCGGCCAACCCGCAACTGCGCGGCCTCACCCCGCTCCAGGTCTACGACAAGGTCGTCGAGGCACTCACCACCGACGGGTTCGCCGTCATCCTCAACAACCACACGACCACCACCCGCTGGTGCTGCGGCGTCGACGGCAACGAACGGTGGAACAGCAGCCAGAGCTCCCAGAAGTGGCTGGACGACTGGGTGTTCATGGCCCGGCGGTACCGGGCCAACAACCGAGTCGTCGGCGCCGACCTGCGCAACGAGGTGCGCCGGGATACCTGGGACAATCCCAACTGGGGCTGGGGCGACGACCACGACTGGGCCGCCGCCGCCCAGCGGGCGGGTGATCGCATCCTCACCGAGGCCAACCCGGAGCTCCTCATCATGATCGAGGGGATCAACTGGATGGGCATTCCGCTCGACGGAGTCTGGCACGACAGACCGATTCTCAAGCCGGTCAGGACCCTCTCGCAGACCCTCGTCCGCTCGCACAAGCTGGTCTACGCCGCGCACTTCTACGGCTACACCGGCCCGCAGCACACCGGCGCCGACGGCCTCGGCGAGACACACGACCCTCGCTACCGCGACCTGAGCCGCTCCAACCTGTTCGCGGTCATGCGCGACACCGCCACCTACGTGGCGACCACCCCGGACCGGCATTTCACCGCCCCTGTGTGGATCAGCGAGTTCGGCGTCGGCAAGTCCGCCACCGACCAGGACAAGGCCTGGTTCGCCAACATGGTCGACTTCCTCATCGACACCGACGTGGAATTCGCGTACTGGCCGATGGTCGGCTTCCAGGAAAACGACCAAGGAAACACCTGGGGCCTCGTCCGGTACGCCGCCAACGGCGGGCTGCGCAGCGTGCACGACACCGACGACTGGCGGAACCCGCACTGGCGTCGCCTTATGGCCGCGGCCGGGCACACCGGGCAGGTCAGCCCTGTCCGCACCTGGTCCATGCTGCAGGCCATCCACGACGACGCGAACCAGTCCGCGCGCATGCGGGCCCAGGGAGACTGGGACTCCGGAGCGCACAAACTGTCCTGCCCTGACGACCAGCGCCTGATCGGCATCAGCCAGAAGGGCCAGGGCGGCCTGTGCACCGACGCCGGATCGGCGGACCTGTGGGCCTCCGGCCCGGCAACCGTGGTGACCAGCGAGAACGTCACGACTGACTGGGCGTCAGGGTTCACCAAGTACCAGTGCCCCGCAGGCCAGTTCATGAACGGCTACAGTCTGCGGGGGGACCGGGTGTCGGCGGTCCTCTGCGCTCCCGGGCGGGTCCCGCTCGCCGGGGCCGGACGGACGCTGTGGGACGACCGGGGCGACAGCCGTCCCGCCTCTGGTGAGGGTGGTGACTACGCTTCCGGCTACCACAAGGCGCAGTGCGCGTCCGACGAGTACGCCGCCGGCATCGCGTTCTCCTCCCGTGTCGGACGCTATGGCACGCCTGACGCCCTGTACTGCCGAAAGCTCTGAAAGGCCGCAGTCTCTTGTCCGCTCTTCCCCCCTCCCTGCGGGCGGTGCTGGCCCGGCCGGCACCGCCCGGCGGGCTCGGCTCCCTCCAGCACGTCGTGTTCTTCATGCAGGAGAACCGCTCCTTCGACCACTATTTCGGGACACTGCGTGGAGTGCGCGGGTTCGGCGACCGCAACGCCATCACGCTGCCGGACGGCCGGACGGTTTTCGACCAGTCCGGAGTGCTCCCCTACCCGGTGCGCGCGGGGGCCGGCGACCGGAACCTGACCGAGGGCGACCTCCAGTATGTCGAGGGCGTCGACCATGAGTGGGACACGGGGCAGCGGACCCGGGGCGGCGGCTGGCACGACGGCTGGATCGCGGGCAAGGGGCCCGGCGCGATGGTCCACTTCGACCGGCGCGACCTGCCATTCCAGTTCGAGCTGGCCGACGCCTTCACCCTGTGCGACGCCTACCACTGCTCGATGTTCGGGCCGACGAACCCCAACCGGCTCTACCACTGGTCCGGGACCGTGGGGACCGAGCCGTCGGGGCGGCGCACCACCGGCAACGACGCTTGTGAGGAGGACACCCACCCCGGCTACACCCACACGTCCTATCCGGAGAGGCTGACGGCGGCGGGCC
Organism: Nonomuraea sp. NPDC049152; assembly: GCF_040648355.1. Taxonomy (NCBI): domain Bacteria; kingdom Bacillati; phylum Actinomycetota; class Actinomycetes; order Streptosporangiales; family Streptosporangiaceae; genus Nonomuraea; species Nonomuraea sp. NPDC049152. The sequence goes on from NZ_JBEZDO010000020.1 coordinate 142,342, forward strand.
GTACCTGGCGGGTCTACCAGGAGTGGGACAACTACCAGTGCAATCCGCTGGACTACTTCGTCTCCTTCAAACAAGTCGCGCGCAGGGCCCTGGCGCACACGCCCCACCGAAACCTGCACTCCTTCTACACCTCGCTCGCCCGGCTCCCCGCGGCCGGGCGGCAGGAGATGCTCGCAGCGTTGCGGAAGGGGGTGGCGGAGCTGTCCCCCGCCGACCTCGACGCCTACGAGCGGGGGCTGTCCAGGGTCGAGCCGGGACGGCTCGTCGCGTCGTTCCGCGCGGACGTGGCCGAGGGACGGCTTCCGCAGGTCTCCTACATCGTCGCGCCGGAGGCGTACTCCGAGCATCCGGACCCCTCCAGCCCGGCCCACAGCGCCGACCTCGTCTACGACATCCTGGACGCGCTCGCCTCACACCCCTCGGTATGGGAGCGGACCGCGCTCTTCCTCACCTTCGACGAGAACGACGGCTTCTACGACCACGTGCCGCCGCCGCTGCCGCCGGAGGGCACCGAGGATGAGTTCATCGACGGGCTGCCGATCGGGCTCGGCTACCGGGTGCCGATGACGATCGTGTCGCCGTGGACGGCCGGAGGGCACGTCTGCTCGGAGGTGTTCGACCACACGTCCACGATCCGTTTCGTGGAACGCTGGCTCGGCGTCGCGGAGCCCAACATCACCCCGTGGCGCCGCCGCGTCGCCGGCGACCTCACCTCGGCCTTCGACTTCAACCCGCCCGCGTCCACCGCGGGGGCGAACGCCGGCGCGGTCGGGGAAGTGCCGCAGGCCGGTGCAGGGGTAGTCGTGCCACCGTTCCGGGTGCGCTGGCCTGCCACGCCGCCCGCAGTGGGGCGGCTCGCCACACAGGAGCCCGGCACCCGGCCGGCCCGGCCGCTGCCGTACCGGCCGGAGGCGTCCGCCGTCCTGGCAGGAGACGGGCTGATCGTCACCATGACCGACGTCGGGGAGCGGGGCAGCCATTTCGCCCTCTACCCATACGCCGGGGAGTTCGAATTCCCGCGCCAGTACGACGTGCTCGGCACGCAGACCCTCACCGTCCCCGTCAAGAGCGGCGCCTACCGGCTGGTTCTCACCGGCCCGAACGGGTTCCGGCGCGAGTTCGCCGGGTCGGACGCGGGCGCGGCCGCCGAAGTGGCGGTGTCCTCCCGCGGTGACGGACACCGGCTCACGGTGACGATCGCCAACCCGGGCCCTGCCCGGTTGTCGTTCACGCTCGAAGCGCTTGAGTACGGCGCCGGCCGGCAGAACGCGGCGGTGGCGCCCGGAGGGCGGACAGTCCTCTGCTGGGACACCACGTCAGGCTGGTACGACCTACAGCTGACCGTGGCCGAGGACCCGTCCTTTCACCGCCGGATCATGGGCCACCTCGAGGACGGCCAAATCAGTGTTTCCGGCTAGGCACCACGCTGCCGATCCTGGGCGCCGAACAGGATTGTCAATGGCCGCGAAGTCTCAAAAGACGTTGTCGAGGCCGCGTCTCTCGCTGGGACGTCTACTCAGGACAGCTGGCTCAGCTGGCCATGCCGTTCAGCGTGGAGACCTGGGCCATGCGCACGTTCGGCAGTTTGCCTCGCCAGAGCTCTCGCTCACCCGTGATCTTGAATCCGTAGCGTTGGTAGAAACGGATCGCCCGCTCGTTGTATTCGGTCACCCAGAGGTGTATCGGTGCGTCTCCCGCCCACGCGAGGAACTCGCTCATCAGCTCGTCTCCGATGCCTTGGCCTTGAGCTTCGTTCAGCAGATACATCGGCCCGAGGCTGACCATCTCATCCCGGCGACCGCAGAGAACACCGACGATCTCCGCCTCGGAGCGGACGACACGACAGAACAAGAGATCCGGCCACCGCTTCGCCTCCTCGATGAACTCTCGCCACTGGGCAACACCCTCCGCAGTAGCAGTGGAGCCACGGTGCTCGCGAATCCAATTCTCATCGATCCCCGCCTCTTCGTTGGGATACGTCTGGAGCCATGCCCTCAGAACCATCCGGCCCACGGCTTCAGCGTCGCCTGGATGGGGGGCTTCGATCAGACAGGTCATGGGGCCATTTTTCACGATCAGACCGGTCCGAAGATCTCTTTCTGGGCGATACGCGCACCCGAGGAGACCTGGGTGAAGACGGTGGGCGGGACGTAGTAGCCGCGCTCGGGCAAGTTGTAGGCGTCGGCGGCTACCGCGATTCCGCCCATGGGCAAACCGTGCTCGGTCCGTGCTCATCCGCCCCGGCACGCTGCGTCAGGGCACGTCACATCGGGATATCGAAATCAACCCGCCATGCCATCCAGGGCGGCGCCCACCGGGCGAGCGTCAAGATGAACAGCCCCGTCCCGCCGCGATTCCGGCGAGACGAAGCCGTTCTCCAATGTTGCGGGTGCAGCCGATCCCCATCGGACCGGGTGAACACGAAGCCGGCACCCTTCCACGTCTCCCCCGCGGCGAGCACTGACCAGCGCCTTACCGTCGGCTCCCGTGCAGACGCTGAGCCTCCTGATCACGACACGAAACCTCAGGCCAGCGCCACGCACGTCCTGCCAGTGGCGCTTGTGACAGATGGGCCAGCAGAACGGGCGACGCCAATGCGGGTTACGCGATACGTCAGGCGTGAGCTGCCACGGGGTACAGGGTACGGGGACTACTGGACGGGAACCTGGAGGTCGCGGAAAGTGGCGATCTTGACCTCCAGGGTCGCTGCGGAGTCCGGCAGGGCGAACAGGTCCCAGAACTCGCGAGTCTGGCCGGGCGCGAACTTCTCGGTGCCCAGCCGGACGCCGGAGACCTCGGTGCAAGCGCAGTAGGAGTCCACGCCGTCGTCCGTGGGGACCTGGAGGCGGCCGGGGAGGTATCGGCGGCGGGCGGCGACGTCGGTCAGGCGGACGTTGCTGGCGGCCTTGTACTTGTACGACTGCCAGTCCTGGCCCCATCCCAGCTCGTGGAACCACGCCTCGGCCGAGCCCGCATTACTGATCTTGTAAGTGAGCAGGCCCAGCCCCCCGGGCAGCCGCCGCAAACCGGTGATCTCCATAGAGAACGGCTGGCCCTCGGCCTTGCCGGTAACCTTCAGGTCCTCGGGAGCGAGAGTCTGGACGACGTCGGTGGCGGGGTCCGCGGGTCCGGCGGGCTTGGGCTTGGTGAAGGTGACCGTGACGCGGCGGTTACGGCGCTTGCCCTCGTCGGTGTCGTTGCCGTACAGCGGCCGGCGGGAGCCGTACCCCTTGGACTGGAAGCGGACCCCGTCCCTGGTGAGCACCGCCGACAAGGCGCGCTGCACCGCCTGGGCGCGGCGCAGCGACAGTGGGTCGTTGATGGCGTCGTTGCCGGAGGAGTCGGCGTGGCCCTCGACCTTCACCCCGGTGGCGGGTGAGGCGTCGATGAGCTTGGCCGTACGGGCCAGGACCGACCTGGCTCTGGGGGTGAGGGTTGCCTTGTCCACCGCGAACAGCACGTCGGAGGAGAGGCTGACCTGCAGGTCCTTGCCGTCGTCCGCGGTCTCCTCCGACTTGTCCAGGGATTCGGAAGGAAGGATGACGCGGCGGGTGACCGGGGTGACGGGCTCGGCGTCAGGGTCGGGGAAGTCGCCGGTCGGCGGGTCGTCGCTGATGGGGACGTTCGGCATCGGCGGGCCCACGGGGGTGACGACCGTGGTGGTGGCGGGGTTTCCCGAAGGGGCGGGCAGGACCGCGTAAACAGTGATGGACTTTCCGGGCTCGATGAAGAAGTCGAGGTCGTCGCGGTCCTGGTCGCTGCACAGGCAGGGGGAGTCGGCGGGCTGGTACGGCAGAATCCAGGTGCGGGCCTGCGCGTCGAGGACGCCGATGCCGGAGGCCCAATCCATCTTGCCGAGCTCGCGAGTGTGGTCGCCCATGTCGGCGGCCCAGGCCAGGTTCTTCTCAGTGCCGGTGTTGGACAGGCGGATCTGGACGACCAGGTGCTTGCCCTTGACGCGGTTGAGGCCGACGACCTCGAGCTTGAGGTTCTCGTTCTGGGTGCTGCGGGTTTCGGCCATGGCCGGGCGCGCGTCCTGGGTGGGTGCCGTGGTGGCCGGGTCACCGGGGGTGGGTGCGGTGGAGGCCGAGGCGCCGGAGGAGGGCGGGGGCTTGGACGGCAGGGGTGCGGCCTGCTTCATCGGCAGCATCCCGCACCCGGTCGCCGTGAGCGTGAGGGCGGCGGCCAGGGCCAGGATCCGGTTAGGCATGGCGGAGATCGCGCCATGCTCGAAATGTGGGAATTCCATCAGTCACGCACTTCGATGACGGCGGTGGCTTCGACCTCCACCAGCTGGTGGTCGTAGCCCAGTACCGCTACTCCGAGCAGCGTGCTGGGCACGTCATGCTCGCCCATGTACTCCCGGTAGACCTCCCACGCCGTCACCAGGTCCTCCTGCCGGGACGAAGCCACATAGACCGTCGTTTTGGTGACGTCGGTCAACGACGCGCCAGCCCCCTCCAACGCGGTCACGAGATTGCGCATCACCTGCTGGGTCTGTCCCGCGTAATCGCCGACCGCGACGGTCTCGCCGTTGAGATCGAGCGGGCACGCGCCCGCCACCCAGACAGAGCGCACTGGCGCGTCGGCGACCGCGGCGTAGGCATAATCGACCTTCGGCGTAAGCCGGTCGTTGCGGATCAATCTTACAGCTGTGCTCACGACCTGCTCCTCTATCGGAAATTCACTCTGCCAGCTCGGAGAGCGGCCCAGGATGGCGACGATCTCATCCAGACGTGATCCACCCGTCCACGCGACCTCTGGCGCGAAGGCCGCTCCGGGCGCGAGCCGCGCCTTTCCACTGGGTACGGCTTGCGCCACGTCGAGGGCGGCCTCCAGCAGTTCCGGCTCGAACTCGACCTCGACGCCCAAGGTCTTGGCAAGGTCCCACGAATGGACCACGTAGTCGATGAAGTGAAAACTGATCGCCTGCTCCGCGGGGAAGGCGTGCCCGCCGCCGAACTCGGGCAGCGGGAACTGGCGATCGAGGACGCCGTCTGCGGCGAAGGCCGCCAGGACCTGCTCGGCCGAGGCTTGGTAGGTGCCGACGGGGTCGTCTTCGAGGGACCGAAGCTTCCACCAGGCCAGATCGCCCTCGCCCCTGGAAGCCGCGGCGAAGCCGTAATGCTGTGTGGCCATGTGCGCGAGCAGGCCGTACAAGGTCCATCCGACGCAGGGCGTCGGGCGGGACAGGTCCGCCGTTCGCACCCGAGCCGCCAGTTCCATGCTGGTGCGCACTGCCTGCGCGTCAAGGGCGACGAAGTCACGCGCGGACATATTTATAAGCATGTACATATAATCTACATGTGCCTATTATATGTCAATTAGTATCTTTGGAGGCGTGACAGAGCGCCGCGATCTTGCCGCGATACTGCACCCCCTGGTGCAATCACTCGTCGCCGCAGAGCTGCCCGTGCTCGCGGCGCACGGGATCTCCATGTGGGGCTACGCCGTACTCGGCGCCCTGGATGACAGATCGGTCCGCACCCAGTCCGCCCTCGCGGAGGCGATCGGCGCCGACAAAACCCGCATCATCAGCACACTCGACAAACTCCAGCACGCCGGGCTGATCTCCCGCGAGCCGGATCCGGGCGACCGTCGCGCGCGGATCCTCGCGATCACCGACGAGGGTCGCAGGATCCGCAGATCGGTACGCGCCGTCATCCAGGCCAACGAGGACCGCCTGCTCGCCCGCCTGCCCGCGGCCGATCGTCAAGGCTTCCTGCGCGCCGTACAGATGCTGTCGGAGCTGTCGCGCGAGGACGTCGTCGGCCCGTCGTAGCGATCAGCCGGTGAGGTGCATGTTCGGCAGCCAGCCCCGCGTGGGGTCGTACTCGAGCCAGCGGCTGTTGTCGGCTTCCGCCACGAAGGCGCTTACCAGGCTGTCCAGCGTCGGATGGCTGTTGCCGCCGCGCCACAGGCCAAGAAACGCGAGTGGATGCTCGCTGGCTGCTCTTCGCCACGGTTTCGGCACATTGCCGGGCCTCCGGGGCCCCATTTGGGCCCGAATGTCGAGCCAGACCCGACAGACGATCTGCCTGTCTTCCTGGCGAGGGACCGTGCCCGCTGAATGGGCCGTCGTGCACAATCGCGGCGCCCGATCAGCTGGGCCGCTTCCATGTGCTCGATCCGGCGGCACGGGTATGTCTGGTGGACGCTCTTCCCGCTTCAGGAACGCCACTGCGGCGCCTATCGAACATGGCGCACGCTCGGCGTGCGCCCCAGGAGCCTCGGGCCAGGTCCAGGCTGTCCGTCTGAGATCGCGGGGGCGCGCGCGAGCCGCCGATCCCGGTGCAGGATGCTATCCCCACTACCGGATCTTGGAGGCGGACGTCCATGAACGAGCGCGGGCACCCGGCCCTCCGCGTGCTGGGCGGCGCGACGCTGACCCTCGCGGGGTTCGCGCTCCCCACGGCAGGGGTGTGGCTCGGCCACCACACCGGCACGTGGGGGCTCGGGGTGACCATGTGCACACTCGGCGGCGTCTTCCTGATCGCGGGCCCGGTCCTGCACGCGGCGACCCGGGAGGGGAAGGCACGGGCCGCGGTCGCGCTGCTGGCGCTGGGCATGCCGCTGTTGCTCCTCTACTGCGGGATGCTCAGGGACGAGCTCGCCTTCGGCGACCTGACCAGGTACGGCACGAGCGCCGTCTGCCCAGTCGTGAGCGCGAAGGCCATCACGGACGAAGCGGACGCCACAGGTGCCACGACCTACGACTACAAGCTGGCCTGCCCGGGGGGCGAGATCGAGCTCCGCGACGCCACCTTGACCGCCCCCGGCACGACGAAGGAGGTCCGCTACGACCCGGCGGGCCGCACCTCCGCGGTGATGACCGGCTGGGAGTACTACCACCACACCCAAAAACTGCCGGTGATGCCGTGGGTCCTGGCGGGACTGGTGGCGGCGACGGCGCTCTCGTGGGCGCTGGCTATCGCGTCCTCGCGCCCGGGCAGGCAGAGCGGCCCTGGTCTGGTCACTCGACCAGGACCGCCATAGTGGGTTACAGCATGGGGTGGGCTATGAAGAAGTCCCACGAGCCGGCCGTGGCGTCAGGCCCGAGCGGGTCGCCGAGCCTGCTGCACGAGCAGCCGCCCGGCCACTTGTGCCCGAGCCCTTCGACGAGGTGGGCCTCGATCACGCATCACTGGTCTTTGATGGACAAGGGCGAATGAGACTCCAGAAGACGCCGGTGGGCGAGATGCTCGTCTACTGCTTCATGGTCATCCTGCTCACTGGCTCCTTCCTCGCCTTCTTCTACACGCCGAGCGGCCGGGTCGTCTACGACGGCCCCTTCGGGCCGCTGCTGGGCATCGAGATGAGCGGGGCCTACGCCTCGACGCTGCGGCTCAGCTTCGAGGTGCGCGGCGGACTGTTCGTGCGGCAGCTCCACCAGTGGTCGTCGTTGATCTTCCTGGTGGGGCTCGTCCTGCGCGCGCTGCTCAGCCGCGCCGAACCACCGGCATCTCCTGGCGGGAGTTCCTACGCCTCCAAGCCAAGATGAGCAGGTGGTGCCGATGGAAGGCCGGATCGACTCCCGTTCTTCTCCGGCCACCACTCGTCGTTGTACCGCGAGGCGGTCAGCGTGGTGAACTCGCGCACCTCCTGGCGACGTCCGGCGAGGAGCGTTCGAAGGTGAAGGTCATCGGCCGACGCGTGACGGGACCGGGGACGCGCTCGGGCGAGCGGAGCCCCTCGGCCACAGGTAGATGCCGGGGCGGCGCCGTTCCAGCCGGAGGGAGCCGAGGGTGAAGCGGCAGACCTGCTCCTTGACCCAAGCGGCGACCCGCCCGGTGAGGACCAGGCCGAGCGGAGAGTCGTCGTGGCGGACCGTCTGGATCACGCCGTCGCGACGGCCGAGGCTGATGCACTGCATGAAGTACCTGAACCGGAACGCCCTGGGCGTACGGCCTGCGGCTCTGGCGTTGATGACGTCGGCGGCATGGGCCGCGATCGGCATGCCGACGGCGCACGACATGCGGGAGGCTCCCGCGCCCGGGATCTCGACGGCCGCAGCGTCGCCGACCACGTAGACGTCGGGGTGCGACACCGATCTCAGCGTGTCGTCGACGACGGCTCGGCCGTGTTCGTCGACCGCCAGACCGGACTCGGCCGCCAGCGGCGGCACGGTGAACGATCCTGCCCAGACCACGACGTCGGCCTGGATGTCTCCCTGGTTCGTGAGCAGCCGTCCCGGTTCGACGGCGGCGACCCGGGTGTCGAGGTGCGTGGTGACGCCGAGCCCGGTCAGTGCTCTGGCGATGTGGGCTCTGCCCTTGGCCGAGAGTCCTGGCCCCGGCTCCGTGCCGGTCACGAGGCCGACCCGCCACGAGGGGTAGGTCTCGGCCAGTTCCGCGGCCAGTTCGATGCCGGTCAGCCCGCCGCCGACGACGGCCAGGTCGCCGCTCCCGCCGTGCAGGCGGGCTCGTAGCTCGCCCGCCTTCTCGGGCGTGAAGGCGTGCTCGGCCACGCCGGGGAGGCTCACGTCGGTGCGGCTGCCGAGGGCGTAGACCAGCGTGTCGTAGCCGAACGCGCGCCCGTCGGCCGTGCGGACGAGCTTCGCCTCCAGGTCGAGGCCGCTCACCGTGGCGGTGACCGTGTCGATGCCGGTCCCACGCGTCAGCTCCGTCAGCGGCACGGTGATGCTCGGCCTGCCTGCGGCGAGTTCGTGCAGCCGGATGCGCTGGCTGAAGTGCCCGTCAGCGCTGATCAGGGTGACGCGATGGCTCCGGTCCAGCCGCAGCGCCGCCGTCGTTCCCGCGTATCCCGCTCCGATGACCACGATGTCCATATCCGCCTCCTCATGGGTGCCTGCAAGGGAGACGACGTGGCGAGGCGAAATGTGAGAGTGATCCGCGTCACAGATGGCGGAGCTTGTGCGGGTTCCGGACGACGTCGATCTCGGTGACGCGCCCGTCGGCCACGGTGAAGGCCAGCACGCTGTCCACCCCGCCGTCAGCGCCGCGGACCACCACGCCAGGAGCGCCGTTGACCTCGAGGAATTCGGCGGACATGCCGACGTACCAGCGCTCGACCACCCCCAGGAGCAGCCTGGCGACCTTCATGGCGCCGACGACCGGCACGAGCGCCACGGTGACGACGCCACCGCCGTCCGCCCGCCAGACGACATCGGGGTCGAGGACGGCCACCAGGGCGGGCAGGTCGCCGGTGGTGGCGGCCGCGGCGAAGGCCTCGACCACCTTCAGATGCGCCGAACGGTCGGACGTCCGTCGCGGCGCGTAGTCCTGCACCCGCCCGCGAGCCCGGGACGCCAGCTGCCTGACAGCATCGACGCTCCGCCCGAGAACGCGTGAGATCTCCTCGTACGGCAGCGCGAAGACGTCGTGGAGGACGAGCGAGGTGCGTTCGGCGGGAGTGAGCCGTTCCATGACCGCGAGGAGCGCCAGGCTGACCGAATCGTCCATGGCCACCCGCTCGTCCGGCCCGAGCTCCTTGACCACCGGTTCGGGAAGCCATTCGCCGACGTACGTCTCCCTTCTGGAACGGGCCGAGGTCAGGGAGTCGTAGCAGATCCTGCTCACCACCATGGTCAGGTAGGCGCGCTCGTCGTCGACCTCCCGCGCGTCGACCTGCCGCCATCGCAGCCACGTTTCCTGGACGGCGTCATCGGCGTCGACGGTCGTACCGAGGATCCGGTACGCGACACCCCACAGATGGCCACGATGGGCCTCGAACCCCTCCACGGCCCCCGACTCTATGCCCGCCCCCGCCCCCTGCGCCCGGCGGCGGGCGGCAAGATGGGGCCGTCGCTGTGCGTGCTGGCCCGCCGCGCGCTGGACGCCGCCGGACGCGACGCCGACCAGGTGTACGCCGTGTCCCGCTGGTCCGAGAGAGATCCTCAGCAGGGACCCATCCACCACCAGCCGCCGCTCAGGCGGGTGGTGGGGCAGACGAGCATGCCATAGGCGTTGAAGCTCCCGGTGGCCTCGCCCGTGAAATGCGCGTAGCCGACGGCGTCGTCGGGGATGCCGAGCCAATCGGGCAGGAACAGGACCGGTTGGCCGCCGCTGGTGCCGAGGGCGGAGACGCGGCAGTCGGCCGAGACGAAGCACAGGTGCGCCGGCAGTTCGGCGCCCAGGTAGCTGTGGATCTGCTGGGCGGGTAGCTTCCCTTCGTGGGCCAGGTCCGCTACCTGGGTAAAGGCGAAGCGCTCCAGGTGGAATCGGAGGGGGACGCGCAGTTCGGGGGCGAACTGCAGGGTGACAGGCGCGGCGAGGCCGGCGATCGTGAGCACCAGGCCGGTGGCGCAGGCAGCGATCCGGCGCCGCCGGACCAGGACCGTCATCATGGGCAGGTAGACGGCGAGCGCCACGAGGTAGGCGAGCGCCTCGGCCAGCGGGGCCAGCAGCCAGAGCGCGGTCACCAGGTGGCCGATGTGCAGCCCCACGGCCGACATCGCGACGGTCACAGAGCCCATGGCGGTCAGGAGCATCGTCGTGGGGAACCGTTGCCGGGAAGTCGTCACGGGCACACCGTAGGAGCTCGGCGTGCAGGGCCGGCCCGCCTTGTGTGGAGATCCTGTGAAGATCGGCTCAGGGGCGTCGCAGACGGCAACAGCACGCAGGGCCACACCATGTCCGTACTCGGCCTGACCGGCATCGAGGAGGACGTATACCGCTGCGCCCCCGACTGCACCCATCGCTCCATGATCGAGTTCATCCGCGGCATCCGAATACCGGTGAGCACGGTCTGGATACCAGCGCCTCCGTTGCACGTTGCTGCCTCTGTCTCCGCAGCATCGTGCCGCCCGTCGATCTTCAAATCGCCCGTCGCCCACGCCATCGTTGTGGGCAGGGCAGAACGCCCCAGTCCGGTGCGTTCCCGCATGTTTCTGGCGAGCGCCTCCGGCAGCAGCCACGCAGACAGAGGAGAGACATGCAGCAGTTAAGACAACCGTGGTGGGCCGACGCCGTCGGCCCACTCGACGAGGGTGACGAGGGGCACGTCTTCGGCGGCAGGGCCCCGGTCACCGCCACTCCGTATATCGTCGGCGCCGCCCCGCCGCAATCGTGCTGGCCTACGCGGCCGGTGCCCTCGTCGGCGACTCCCCCAGACAGCCGGATTAGGCGGGAACCCGCCGCCGAGCGGGAATGCAGGATCACCTTCGAAACATGAGGAGAACGTCGTGAGCGACACATCCTTCCTGTACCGACCGGGTGCCCTCACCGACATCGGGGTCGACGACCCGGAGGGTCGGGTGGCCGCCGTGCACGGCCCTGCCCTTGCCACGCCGGCCCTCGCGGCCGTCGGGGTCGGGGTGGCGATCTGCTACGCCATGCTGAATGCCTTCGAGGCCGGCAAGACCGGCGGCCCGCTCCACCCGCCGATGCCGGACTAACGACGCCCGGCGGTCAGGCGGCCGACGCCCTCCCGTCGGCGCGATCCGGGATCCGGACCGCATGCTGAACCGCTGCCCGCCGCCGGTCCGGCGGCACCGCGCCTGCGGGTGCCGATTAATCATCCGGCCAGGTCAAGCCGCATGATGGTACTCCTTGAGGATGCCGCCGAGTCGGCCACAGGTCCTGGCAGCGATCAACCGACTGCGCCGTGCAGTCGTCGGCCGCGTCCGGTGGCCGAGTCGGCGTCTGTGGCGGCCGGTGTGCGGCGTCCTGCGGTGAGGGCGCGTTGGTCGGCGAGGAACACACCGGCCGGCTGGTGCGGCTGCGCAGGACCTGCTGCTCAGCGATGGCCTCATTCACAACGCCACGCTCACTGGCTAAGGAACCTGTACACCACTCCCGTGGACGGTCTCCGAGAGCTCGGTGACGCCCCTGGCCTCGACAGGTATCGGGTGGCCACCGAGCTGCGTGTCGCACGCGAGGCCGTCACGCCAGAGACGGCGCTCCCGAACGGTCGGATGAGGCCGAGACGGCCTGGAGAGCCGCGAACTGCTCGAGATCGGCGCCGCGCCGGTACGCCCGGGTGACGACGGCCACCCTTCGTCCGAGTTCGCTCGCCGTACGCAGGTCGGTGGCAGGCGGCGCGATGTCCGGGCCGACGTCGCTGTCGGACTGGGCCATCGCCCCCAGCCAGCTGCCCAGCCGGTTGAGGTCCTCCACCGAACCGGTGGTGCTCGACCATCCACCGGACTGGGCGAGCCCGACCCAGATCATGCCGTGCTGGGCGGCGAGCATCGCCAGGTCGACCAGGGTGTTGAGCTTGTCGCCGCTCATGCAGCTGCTGTTGGTGAAGCCCGCCGCGACCTTGTCCCTCCAGCGCAGGTTGTCCTTCAGGACGGCGCTGGTCCCTTCCGCGAAGATCTTGAACCCCGCCGACGGGCTGCCCATGTAGGTGGGTGCGCCGAACACGATCGCGTCAGCGGCGTCAAGGCTCGACCACAGCGAGTCGTTGAGCTCGTTGACCGCCAGCAGTTCCACCGTCGTCCCTTCCACCTGCCTGGCGCCGTCGGCCACGGCCTCGGCCTGACGGGCGGTGTGCCCGTAGGCGCTGTGAAAGGCCACCGCGATCCGCACCTGAGCAGACTCGCCCCTGAGGTGATCGGTCCTGTCGAACATGCCATCCTCCTGATAGTTACGCATTGCTGGCTTTGTCTACTTGAACAGCCCGTACGATCCGACGACCTCGAGTGGCTCGGGGGCCGGGGCTTGGGGCTGATCAATCCAGTGGTTCCTGAGGTTCTCCTGGAATTCCCTACATGCCGCGATACCGGGCAGCGGGTTTTCGGCCCCTTCCGCGAGCTCCAGTAGCGCCAGGAAGGTCACACCGTCGGGAAGCTTGCAGTACGCGTACCGAACGCCCTCCGGGGCCTCGTGCGTAATAGCCGAGATCATCTTGTCGATGCCGGCCTCGACCGCGGGCACACTCTCTTCCCTGACTCGCGAACGCACCACGAACAGACTCACTTGACATCTTCTCCTTTTCGTCATCGACGGCTCTGTCGTTCGGCCGGCACCAAGGCAGCCGGGAACGCTCAGCTGTCGGCTTGGGTTACTGTGCCTCTCGCCCCGCTTCTGCTGGGGCCGAAGGCCTGTGCGGCGTCCGCCACTGCGAAGGCGCGCCCATCATCCGGTGCCTGGTGAACCCAGGGCCCGGCGAGCGACTTCGACCGGTTACACTCGTGGCTCTGCAGGTCAAAGGCACGGCACATGCCCCGGCCGGCAGGCGGCCACCTGCTCGATCATCGAGCCCAACCTCACTCCATCGGCTATGACGAAACGCGACGAGGAAAGGTGACCGATGGACGAGCATGATTTTCTGGCGGAACAATTCGAGGCCCATCGCGGCCACTTGCGGGCTGTTGCCTACCGGATGCTCGGCTCACTGAGCGACGCCGAGGACGCTGTCCAGGAATCCTGGCTACGGCTCAACCGCTCCGACGTCAGTGGTGTCGAGAACCTGGCGGGATGGCTGACGGCGGTCGTGGCGCGCGTCTGCCTCGACATGCTTCGCTCCCGCAAGGCACGACGCGACGAGCCCGTGGGGTGGAATGTTCCTGAACCGAGCACGAGCGGTCGCCAGACGGATCCGGAACACGAAGCGGTACTGGCCGACTCGGTCGGCCGCGCGCTGCTAGTGGTGCTGGAAAGGCTGCCGCCCGCAGAGCGGATCGCCTTCGTGCTGCACGACATGTTCGCCGTACCCTTTGACGAGATCGCGCCCATCGTGGGACGGTCACCCGTCACGACCAAGAAGCTCGCCAGTCGCGCCCGCCAACGGGTGAAAGGCACAGCCACAGTCACCGGCGCCGATCTCGCCTGGCACCGCCGGGTCGTCGAGGCCTTCCTCGCCGCCGCACGCGGCCGTGACATCGACGGGCTTCTCGCGGTTCTCGACCCGGGCGTCGTGCGCCGGGCCGACGCCGCCGCGCTGCCAGCGGGTGTACCGACAGAGATCCGCGGTGTGGAAGCCGTGGTGGAGGAGACGCTTCTCCTCGCGCAGCGTGCCCAGTTCGCAGAGTTGGCGCTCGTGAACGGAGCCCTGGGAATCGTCGTGGCCCCGCATGGACGACTTGTCCTCGCCCTCACCCTCACGTTCAAGGACGGGAAGATCGCCGAGTACGAAGTGATCGCCGACCCGGCGCGCCTCCACGAGCTCGACCTGGCTGTCCTCGACTCATGACGGCGGCCTCGGCCCGTCCCAAGGGACCGCCCAGGTAGCGACGCGACTACCGGGGCGTGGCCTTCGCCGCGCGCCTTCGACCTCGAAACCTTTCGATCGAGCGTTGGTGGTCCGCGAGCCGCGCATCTTGGTCGTGCACGCAGACGTCGAGGAGCATCTGGCGGTCGGCTGACACGAGACGGTGTCGCCGAAGATGCTCCTCGACCGGAGCCGCAGCGACTGAGGACTGAAGCGACGATCTCGTACTCGCGGCCGGATAGCGGGGCGGCCGGCTCGGCAAAGTCGGCAGGATGTCGGGCGCGTCGGTGGCGGCCTTCGCCGGACTTTCGGCTTCTCAGGCAGGGACAACCGGAAGATCCGGCACGTGAATGAGCGCATGGTTGCGTTTCGGTGAGTCACGAATTCTCGGTGGACAGCAGACGGCCCAGCGTGTCCAGACCGTGGTGGAGCCGGCGGAAATAGGTGGCCCGGCTGATGTGGAGCTGTCGGGCGAGTTGCTGGTGCGTCCGCGGTCGCCCCAGGTAGTAGTGCCGCAGGATCCACCCCGCCTCGGCGTCCTCCGGTGAGTCGCCGTCCTCCAGGGTGCGCACGGCATCCCGCAGCCATTCCTGGAGGTCCTTCACTGTCGCCGTGCGTGCGCAGGACAGCAGCGGGCTGTCCGCCAGTCTGGCCTGGTCACGGATGTGGGCCAGGGCCCAGCCCACATCCCGGCCCGTTGAGCCCAGGGAGCCGACCCCGTCCAGGACCGGGACGAGCCGCTCCACCCAGTCGGGTAGCGCGTCATGGCCGAAATCCTGGGAACCACGCCGACGCCGGTGGTCACCCTGCGGGCGACAAGTCATGCCGCCGGCGTTCACACGAACCTCGGTGTACTCGTCCAGGACTGATCGAAGGGTGCGTTCGTCCGTAGATCAGCATGCGGTCGGCACATTCGGCTCGTACGGTGCGCACCCAGCGTTCGGCGTAGCGATTGGCTCGAGGCGTCGGCGGCGGCGTCTTCACCACCGTGATGCCCTCGCTGGTGAAGGTCTCATCGAAGGCGGCGGTGAACTTGGTGTCCCGGTCACGAATGAGGAAGTGGAACGAGCCGGCCCTCTCCCCCGAGGTCCATGAGCAGATGCCGGTGGGGTTGGCGGATAGATCCAGGAGCGTTTGATCAGACGGCGGTGCCAGGCCAGCAAAGTTCCCGGGGTGACCAGGCGATGAGCCCGCAGCATCGTCGTCAGGAAGCGGGCCAACGCTGACAGGAGCGCGCGATCAGCCCATGGGTGCCGCCGTTTTCGCTTTCCCGCATGAGGGTTTCGGGGGGTGCGGACCACCGGAAAGATCATGGGGCGGTCAACGCAGGCAAGCTGACCCATGAGGTGGTTCTTGACGCGATCGCCGACCATGAGGGCAGGGAAGCGGCGCCCGGTTGGCTGAGTCGGCTCCGAAGCGGTCATACAGCCCGTAACGCGCTAGCGCGGTGTCATGTCGTCGCTCGCCCCGGAACACGCACGGATCATCTCCGGGGTGAGCTGCGTCCCCGGCACCGCCCGTAGCACGCCATGCAGCTCAGCCGAGGCGGCTAGCTCACGCAGCGTGTCCGGAAGATCCCTGGCCTCGACGCCTTCCTTGATCTGGTCGATGGTCTCTGGACGCGATTCCAGGTGATCGGCTAGCTCGGGCCACCGGATGCGCAGCAGCGTCCACAGCGCGAGGCTGTCGGTCGGAACCACGCTGCCTTCCAGTACTCGCACGGCACGCGAGACCGTATAGGTGTTGACGAACCTCTTCATCGCGCGTGGATTGCTGTGCAGCAGCCTGGAGAACTTCGCGAGGGCGTGGTGTGAGATGTCCTGGACGTCGGCGTCGAGGATCCGTTCGATCGCCTGCGACGCCACCGCCTGCCGCACCTCAGGATCGGCTCGCGCGAGGGTCTCCAGCACCTCGGTCTCGTCGCTGCTGCGGGCGAGCTCGGCCCGCACCTGCTGGGCGGTGGCGGCCGAGGGCGGTGCGACGCTTGTGCCGAGCAGCCTGCCGAAGTACAGGTCGCGGCTGGCCGTGCCAAGTCTGGGTATCGGCACGCTGAGCTGGAACAACTTGTCCAAGAACAGATACCCGAGCGGCCGTCCCGGCTCCGCCACGGCCGACTTGAACGTCTCGTACGCGTCCTCGTACGCGCAGCGCAGCCAGACCCCGTCCATGGCGACCACGAAGCTTGGCGCGCAATGCACCGGCCGCCTCCAGCGCTCCGGAACGTCCCGCAGCAACGTCTGGACGGAATCGAGGAAGTTCACCACGTAACCGGCGTTGCAGCGGTCGAGGTCCTCGACCAAGACGACGATCGGCCGGTCGGCATGCCGTACCAGCCAGGCGATGTGCTCGGCGACCTCGTTCATGGGATCGGTGTGCGACTCCTCGAAGGAACGGGCTCTTCGTGCCGATCCCCACATCACGTACCTGCTGACCACAACTCCTGCCGTCCACAGCCCGCCCACGGCTCCCACCACCGCAGTGATGGTCTTGAGCGTGGGCTCGAGCCCATGTGTGGTGACGGTTCCCGAGCTGAACAACACGCCCGCGAGCACCGCCGCCCCGACCAGCAGCAGCCCCGACAGCACCTGCGCGGCGCCGTCACGGTGGATGCGCGCGAAGAGCTCCCTGACCCGGAACCAGGGGCGTCGCCAGCGCGGGCGGCCGGCGATGACCGCCTTGCGGACGGCGGTCAGGAGCGCCCACCACGGCGGCTCGATCCGCACATGCCGCCACGTGTCGAAGAACACGACGAGCGAGTCATCCCACAGTTCCCTGGCGAGCAGCTTCAGCAACGTGCTTTTGCCCGTTCCCCACGATCCGTCCACATGCACCAGGAACGACGAGTCGGGGGTGTCGGCCCTGGCCTGGCGCAGGTGTGTGGCGAGCACCTTGGCCAGAGCAGCACGCTTGAGCATGTCGTCGTCAGTTGGAGCATCGCTCACCCACTGCGTACGCTCCCGCGCTCCGGCGCCTCCGCGGGTGTTCTGGGGTGGAGTCATTGGCTCTCGTATGACTACGGTGCCAAGATGCGGCCACGTTTCCATCAGCGAGGCGAGGGGACGCATGAACCCGAGGCTGCGCTCCCTGTCCGCTGCGACAACGATGCCGAGCAGAGTTCCGCTTTCGGTGTCGAAGACCGGCCCTCCCGAATATCCGGCATCAAGTCCGGAGCCCTCCAACTGCATGAGCCCGTTCGGCAGACCACCCACCGTGCGCATCGACGTCCAACGTCCATCGTCATACCCGCGGGGGAATCCATAGGTGATTACCTGGAGGCCCACTGGCGCGTCGGAAGCGAAGCCAAGGGGCTGGATGTCTGGAGGCAGGACGGCCCCATCCAGCCGGAGAACCGCGAGATCCCCCTTGCCCAGAGGCTCACCGGGTGCGGACCAGAAGTGAACCTGCGCCCGCACAGGCCCGGTATCGAGAAACGGGAACTCCGCCGTCACCGCCTCGACCGGCTGCTCCTGCCCGAGGACATGCGCACACGTCAACACGAGGTCAGCGGCGACGAGCACACCGGCCCCCACGGGTCGTCCCTCGTCATCGAGGACCTTGGCGATCTGCGCAGCGGACGTTGGCTCGGATGCGCTCACTGCCATATCGTCCCATGATCAGCTCGCCATGGACCTTGAGATGGGGGCGAGCCAGAGAACCTAGCGTCCGGCACAGGTCCTCGACCTGCGGCGCGGTGTTCGAACCGCAATCAGGTCCACAACAAACACCCCATCAACGGCGTGTATCACTGAAAGGGTCGCCCGCCATATGAGCTGTGGTTACTCCCTGAAGCCGTATTCCTTCGCGAGTACCGACCCACGGCCCTGCGCGGCAACTGGTCGCTACCGAGCCAGAGCCGCCACTCGACCTTGATCCGTGCTTCCTTCTCGGCGGGCTTCCCATTCAGAGAGAAGGGAAACCGACGCACGCCTTGGCTTTGGGAGTCGGCGGTGGGGGTTGCGCGTTGCTGGATGGCAACCAGTCCAAGTGATGCCCTGCTCCGAGGTGGACGAGGCCAGCAGTCCTTGGAGGGTCCACCAGCAGGCGGGCTCATCCCGTCCCATGCTGCTCTGGCCATCATGTCCAACATGCGATTTTCTGCTGTCGCCAGCTTCGTCACGCTCATGGAATGGGCCGCCGGACAGCAAAGCCTCCCGTCTCAACCGAGACGGGAGGCTTTCTTTGTCTATTGGCGGGATGGCAATCACCATCACGTGGGTACGAGGCACATCGAAGATTGCGACAACGTCACAGAGCGCGTCGCAAGAATCTATTGCCCAAGTAGTGCCGCTCTCGGGCAGGGGGCTTTTCAATGGCCAGAACCCAACATAGACAATCCCGATTCCAGTCCCATCACTGGGCGGGAGTTGTAGGAACTCTCCTAATGGCGGCGGCCGTTATCGGCTTCTTGTTGGACCGCAATCAGCTTCTTGCCGGCGGTCTTCTTCTCGTGGGCGCATTCCTCTTGTGCGTCTGCATCTTTGCACCGAGGATGGTAGGCGAACAGAAGGTAAGCCTAAACCAGTTTTGTATGATGCTCGCTAGAAGCAATCAAATCTCAGCAGAAGCGGAGCGTGCAGATATTGAACTGAGGGCTCAGGAAACCACAGTAATCGAGGATATCACAGCATGAGCCGAATCTTGTTGTCCAGTACCGCAAAACAGCGCCTACTGGAGGAGGGGAAGGATATTCGTAACGTTGTCGAGGCGATCCGCGAAGCTGTTACCTCTCCGGAGAGCATCAGCGTGCCCGTTCCAGGTAGAGACGATTGGGATGCGACCGTTGCTTCGGAGGGATACCTGGTCGTTCACCGTAAACTTACGGAGGAAGAAGCTCGTCGCTACGGTG
Source organism: Nonomuraea sp. NPDC049152 (assembly GCF_040648355.1). Classification (NCBI taxonomy): domain Bacteria; kingdom Bacillati; phylum Actinomycetota; class Actinomycetes; order Streptosporangiales; family Streptosporangiaceae; genus Nonomuraea; species Nonomuraea sp. NPDC049152. The sequence goes on from NZ_JBEZDO010000020.1 coordinate 161,303, forward strand.
AACCACGCGATACATATCTCATCGCCAGCATCATGGATAGTTCGGATATTGCAAGCATGGTCCCCGCGCTCGAGTAGCCCCCCCGAAGAGGGGAACAGCACTCACGCGTCATCTCAGGTCAGTAGAGCTTGAGCGACTCTAAGTAGTCATTCATGGCAGGCAAGTACGGTTGGCGCGTACTCGCCTCACCAGTATTCACGGGTCTTCAGGCATGTCAGTCATGTCAGGTGCACTGCCTCGGTACCACCGGCCTGAGCGGGCGGTGGCCGCAAGCCCTCGCCGAACTGATCAACCAGTGCGCGCAAGAGGCAAGGCAAGTAAGGAGCCCTGGGGTTCGCCCGGGTAAGTGTTGCCGCTGGTGATGTCTTTCCGGGGGTAGCGCCACTGGCCGTTCGGTTGCTGCTCAAGCTCCCGAGGCAAAGAGCCGGCTCACGTTGTCGCCGGTGAGCGCGGTCGCCGTGACCCTCCTCACCACATGGCACGCAGACGCGAAAACGCGTTGCCGTAGATGCTCTCGAAACGTATGGTTTTGCGCTCGTGATCACAGTGGTGGAGCGAGTCCTTCCTGCCCGGCTGGGGACAGGATTCCGATGGTTGCTGGCCTCCAGCTGGCTGACAAATCTCGGTGATGGGGTCGCGGCCGCGGCGGGCCCGCTGCTGATCGCGACGTTGACTCGCGACCCGCTGATGATTTCGCTGTCGGCCCTGGTGGGCTGGGCGCCGCCGCTGCTGTTCAGCCTGTACGCGGGCGTGCTGTCGGATCGGTACAACCGGCGCAGGATCGTGCTCGTCGCGAACGTGGTGCGGGCCGTGGTGCTGGCGGCGCTCGTCGCGCTCATGGTGACCGGCACCGTGACCGTGGCGACGGCGCTGGTGGCGCTCACGCTCCGATCCATCGCCGAGGTGTTCGCCGACAACGCGACGGCCACGCTGACTCCCATGATGGTCAGCAAGGACGATCTCGTCATCGCCAACGCCCGCTTGGGCACGGGGTTCATCACGCTCAATCAGCTCGCCGGGCCGCCGATCGGCGCGGCACTGTTCGGCCTGGGCTTGACCTGGCCGTTCGCGGGCCAGCTGCTCCTGGTGGTGGCGGGGATCGTCCTGGTCTCCCGGATCACGTTGCCGCCGCACGGCCGACAGGCCGACGATCTCATGCCTAACACCGTACGGGAACTGATCGCCGGGTTCAGCTGGACAATCCAGCACGCGGCGGTCCGCACGCTGGCGCTCACAATCCTGATCTTCAACTTCACATTCGGCGCGGCCTGGTCGGTTCTCGTCCTCTACACCCAGGAGCAGCTCGGCCTCGGCGCCCTGGGCTTCGGTCTGATGACCACCATCGGCGGGATCGGCGGCTTGATCGGCACCGGCCTGTACGGGGCCATCACCCGCAGGGTGAGCCTCGGCGCCCTGATGCGGATCGGACTCATCATCGAAACGTTCACTCACCTGGGCTTGGCCCTGACCCATTCGCCGTGGGTCGCCGGGGCCATCTTCCTGGCCTTCGGCGCGCACGCGTTCATTTGGGGCACGACCTCGGTCACCGTCCGCCAGCGCGCGGTCCCGCGCGAACTGCAGGGCCGAGTGGGCAGCGTCAACGCCGTCTGCGTCTACGCCGGTCTGGTGGTCGGCTCGTTGATCGGCGGTGTCCTGGCCACCCGCCTCGGTGTCGCAGCGCCCTTCTGGTTCGCCTTCGCTGGCTCCGCGGTGTTCGTGGTGCTGCTGTGGCGGCAGCTCATGCTCATCGCCCACGACGACTGAGATGTTCGGTGGATGTGAACGCTCGATCTGGTCGACGACACCGCGACTCCGCGCCTGACCGTGCGCCAGGAGATCGCCGTCGACATGACCGCGGTGGCCGACATCAGTCGCGTCTTCATCGAGCAGTTGCGGACGGCCGGGCGCGAAGTGCTCGTCAACGCGGCCAGCATGGCCGCCTACCAGCCCAACCCGCGCATGGCGCTCTACGGCGCCACCGAGGCGTTCGTGCTCAGCCTCACCGAGGCGCTGTGGAGGAGTCACGCGGCACCGGCCTGCGCGTGATGGCCCTGTCTCCAGGCACCACCGGGACCACGTTCCACATCGGACGGACGAGGAGGAGGCAGCGCCCGCCGATATCCGGCCCGCCGCCTTCTTTCACTCTTCGCTGTCGTAGGCGCGCAGCTCGCGGCGCGCCTGGTGACGGCTGCGTCGGCGCTCTTCCCGTCGGAAGTGGTACCACTCCTGACTCCCACCCCTGGTGCCGGAACCGAACACGTAGAAGGTGGGGGCACCCCAGTGGCAGCCGCCCTTGCGGTAGCCCAGGGACGCGCTCTCGGCGGTGATCTCGTCCGGCAGCGTGCACGGCCCGAACCGATGATCATGCACGGGCAGGCAGGTCACCATCGGCGAGTCTGCCATCCGCACCCACCAGGGCCGGGTCTTGTCGGTCTTGCTCATACGGTCACCTTTCGGCTCCGTGACGCCCCAGGATGGGGCCGTCATGGGACCGGGTGCATCGTGATCACCTCCGATTTCGCGCACGACACGCCGGGGCCGAAAGCGACGTCGCCGCTCGGAACCCGCCTCCGACGTTACCGCGAGCCGCAGAAGCGCACGTGTGACGGGACCGCGCTGTCAGTCAGCCCCTGCCGGGCCTCGCAGGGCACGTAGCCGGAAGCCCGGCGGTCACATCCGCCGGCGGATTGCGCCGCTCGGTGTGCCGCCCTGGCTCCGAAGGATCTACGCGGCACACGGCCCAAGCGGCCTATCGTGGCGGTCATGGTCATCCTGCCCTCGACGGAACCCGCCGTCTTCCACGCGACACTCCGCGAACAGTTCGAGGCGTTCCTCGATGAGCATCGATCCGCGCTGAACGACAGCTTGACCGGGCTGACCGAGGAGCAGGCGCGCCGGTCGCTGGTCACGTCCAAGACCACGCTGCTGGGCTTGGTCAAGCACGCCACGTTCGTGGAGAAGGTCTGGTTCGACGAGGCGATCACGTGCCGATCCCGCACCGAGATCGGCATTCCCGACTCGCCCGACGAGTCGTTCGATCTCGACGACGGCGACTCGATCGCCTCCGTCCAGTGGGCCTACCAGCAGGCCTGCGCGGCGTCCCGCCAGGCCGCGGCGGAGCTGACGTTGGACGACCTCGTACGGGGCAACCGCCGGGGCCCGTTGCCGCTGCGTTGGGTCTACCTCCACATGCTGCGTGAGCTGGCCCAGCACTGCGGCCACGCGGACATCCTCCGTGAGCAAGTCCTCAGCGGCACCACACACCGGCGGTGATGCCCTTCCCGGCATCCGCAGGTCCATGAGGACGATGCCGGGGCGTCGGTGGCGGTGATGCCCTCCTGGCCGTCGGCCGCCTCCCCGGCGACGGCGATGCCGGCGGTGCCCTTCAGCATCATGGACAGCCGGCGCGGACCAGGCTCAGGTCGGTCCCGCCCGAGGGCCGACGGGTGGACCTATCGCTCACCTGCTCCCAGACAGACGACCTCTTTCGGTCTGTGGCGGGTTGGCACGTGCCCATGCTCGGATGGCGTCCACGGGGGACGAAGATTGGTCGCCCGTTTCTTCCGTGGAGGGAGCCAGGTCGATGCCCAACTCGATCGGCCAGATATCGAGGAGGTAGTGCTCGAATGGGATCCGAGGGACTGCTGTGGGGTTGATGGCTCGGCCTCTGGTGTGCACGCGCAGGCCATAACGTCCAGGGCCTTGAGGGGTGAGACCAGGCAAGCCATTGGGCTCGGTTTCCATGAAGCCCCACAGCTCCATGTCTCCTGCGGTGGTGACGAACTCAAGCTCCTCGACTTCCTCCCACCCTGAGGCCGCGGCATTCGGGGGAAAAGGCCGCAGGCGGACCTCCACCTCGACGACTCCCGAGTGGATACCCGTGAGGATCACCACAGCATCCCGCCGGGCGGCGACCAGACCGTTCGGGACATGGCCTGGAGGATCGGTGTCGAATCCATCGCCCGGAACGATGACTATCCAGTGATGAGAGACATGGACCTTGGCCTTGGTCGAGGCGGAGGAATCACTCATGTCTCGAGACTAGGAGACTTGGACTGGAGCGCTCGGCCCAGGGACAACTTCAACGTAGAAGGCGTCTTTGTGAACAATCCGTATTGCCCCGTAGAAGAAGAAAGCAGGTTGTCGCCGCCGGCCTGGTTGTCGACAGCGACGATCGCACCAACCGGCGCAACGGCTGCCGCTCTCGCGAGTGGGACACCCGCGCCGGCACCGTCGAGCTAGCCAGGTCTCGGAAATGGCCAAGGTGCTCGACACGCAGGTCGGGGCCTTTCGCAGCAGGGCGTTGGATGCCGGGCCGTATGCCTTCGTCTGGCTGGACGCGCTGACGCAGAAGGTGCGAGAGGGCGGGCGGATCATCAACGTGCAGGTGCTGGTGGCCACCACGGTCAACGCCAACGGCCAGCGGGAGATCCTGGGCCTGGAGGTCACCTCGGCCGAGGACGGCGCCGGCTGGCTGGCCTTCCTGCGCGGCCTGGTGGCTCGAGGGCTGGGCGGGATGCAGACCGATGAGTGGACCGAGGCCCGCCGCCACATGGGGCTGGACATCTACGGACCGGGTGTCGGCGAGGTCCAGGCCCGCGACGACGTGCCAGTCGGCTGGGACGCCCAGTCCGGCGTGGACGCGGATGTGGCACTCGCTGTTGCGCTGTGCCGTCAGGGTGCCGTTGCCGACCAGGAGCGCCAGCTCCGGATGGCGGGGGCAGGGCATCGAGGCCGTCCGGCCGATCCGCGACGAGATCCGTACCAGGATCGAAAAGCTCGTCGGCGAGCTACTGCCTGCGTGAGCTCATGCGACGCTCCGCCATAGTGGGGCGCCGCGTCGGGCTCGTTCCCCATGGCGTCAGATGCCGACAATTGTGCTGCGCCGTTCCATGAACAGCACGTCGCGCCAGACTCCGTGATGGCATCCGACCCGCTCGCGGGTGCCAAGGAAGCGGAAGCCCAGCGCCTGGTGCAGGGTCAGGCTGGCGGCGTTCTCAGGGAAGATGCCGGTCTGGATGGTCCAGATCCCGGCGTCCTCGCTGGCAGCGATGAAGGCCGTGAGGAGGGCTCGGCCGATGCCGTGGGCTTGGCAGCCGGGGTGGACGTAGACACTGTGCTCGACGACGCCCGCGTAGACCGGACGCGTGGACACCGGGGAGGCGGCCACCCAGCCGACCACCTCGTTCGTCTCGGTATCGACGGCGATGTAGCGCAGGTGCGGCAGCCTGACGGCGGTGAAGCCCTCCCAACTCGGCGCGACGGTCTCGAAGCTGGCCTGGCCGGTATCGAGACCGGCCTGGTAGATCGACAGCACTTGGGCGGCGTCGGCTTCACGCATCGGCCTGATCTCCAGACCAGGCCCGATCGCGGGCTTGTGCGCCTGGACGATGGCCGAGCGAAGCCCGTCACCGTGGTCGACGGTGAGGCGGATCGCGATGCCGACGAAGCCTGCCTCGCGAAGCAGGTCTCGGTACTCCTCGACTGCCAGCGATCCGGCCACGCAGCCCAGTCGCTGCTCGGCGGCGGCCCGCCGTACCGGATCAACGGGCCCGTCGGTGACCATGTCGCTCACCCCGAACCGTCCGCCGGGCCGCAGCACCCGGAAGGCCTCGGCCAGGACGGCGGGCTTGTCGTCGGACAGGTTGATCACGCAGTTGGAGATGACCGCGTCCACCGCGTGATCGGGCAGCGGGACGGCCTCGATCGTGCCGTGCAGGAACTCCACGTTGGTCGCGCCCGCCTTGGCGGCGTTGGCGCGGGCGAGTTCCAGCATGTCGGGGCTGGCGTCCAGGCCGTAGGCCTTGCCGTAAGGGCCGACCCTACGCGCCGACAGCAGCACATCGATGCCGCCGCCCGAGCCGAGGTCGAGGACGGTCTCACCGGCGCGCAACTCGGCGACGGCCACCGGGTCGCCGCATCCCAGGCTCGCCCGTAGCGCTCCCTTCGGAAGGCCCTCGATGTCGTCGTATCCGGCCGTCCCGAAACAGCCTTGATCGAACTCGTCGGCCTCGCAGTCGACGATGACCTTGCCGGTGAGGGCGGCACGGGCCAGGCCCGAGTAGTGCTTGACGACCTCGTCATATGCCATCGCGATCTCCTGTTCAGTCGCAAGCCGGAGAGGCCGGGACGGGATTGCCCATCACCACGTCGGCGGCGGTGGGGAAGCAGCTCACGCAGGCCTCGTTGATCCAGTACAGGTTGGACGTGCCCTGCCGCTCCACCAGGACGAACCGGGCATCGGACAAAATCTTCAGATGGTGCGACACGGTCGATTGGCCGACTCCGGAGGCTGTCACGATCTCCCCCACGGTCATCGGCTCACGGCGGCGGGCCAGCAGCGACACGATCTGGATGCGCGTGGCGTCGGCCAGCGCCTTGAACCAGCTCGCGTACTCCTCGGCCTCAGCTCGATCGAGGGGCTTCGCATGTACATTCATCGTCAATCGACGATAGTCGATAGACTGTCCGAAGGGAAGCCAGGCGGTGGCGTTAGACACGGCACATCGCGGCCGGCGGTTCGCCGATGAACGGGACGTTGATCGGCCTTCCGCTGGAGACCACGCGACTGAGGCCTTGCGGCGTTCCTGGAAGAACATTCGGTGGCTCAACCGTTGTGAAGCGCGAGACAATTTCAGGTATGCGACCCTACGATCCGCCCAGGTCAGGGGACCCGGCCAGTCTCGGTGACTACACAGTCGTCGGCAGGCTCGGGGACGGTGGCCAGGGCGTCGTCTACCTCGCCGCCGACCGCACGGGTGCGCGTGTCGCGATCAAGTGGCTGCGTTTCGGCGATGCCGTCAGCGCCGAGAGGTTCCTGCGCGAGGTCCGGGTCGCCCAGCAGGTCGCCCCCTTCTGCACGGCACAGGTGCTCGCCACGGGTGTCGAGCATGACAGGCCCTACATCGTCAGCGAGTACATCGAGGGCCCTTCCCTGCACGACGTCGTCCAGGAGCAGGGTCCGCGCACCGGGCCGGCCCTGTACCGCCTCGCGATCGGCACCGCCACCGCGCTGGCCGCCATCCACCAGGCGGGCATCGTGCACCGCGACTTCAAGCCCGCCAACGTCATCATCGCCCCCGACGGGCCCCGAGTGATTGACTTCGGCATCGCCAAGGCCCTCGACGCCACCTCCACGATCAGCTCCTCGCCGGTGGGGACACCGTCGTTCATGGCTCCCGAGCAGTTGCTCGGCCACCAGGTGGGGCCCGCTGCCGACCTGTTCACCTGGGCCAGCACGATCGCCTACGCCGCCTCTGGCAGGGCCCCGTTCGGCAGCGACACGATGCCCGCGGTCATCAACAGGATTTTGAACGGGAGACCCGACGTCTCGGATCTCGACGAGCCGCTGGCCGGGGTGGTGCAGGCCTGCCTGTCCAAGGACCCCGCCCAGCGGCCCACCGCCGAGGAGGTCATCAAGCGGCTGATCCGGCACCCGGTGGCCCACGGCGGCATGCCGCGGGAGGCCACCGCCTCCAAGGTGTCCACCCGTGTTTTCCCCGGCCGCGGTCCCCCGCCTCCCCAGAGCCCAGAGGCGGTCGTCCCTCGGCCCCGAGGCCCCGCCGAACCGTCACAGGGGAGTGGGCAGGGTTGGGCGCCGACCGCCGCCCAACCCCGGGTGAGCTATCCGAGGCTGCCCAGGAAACGCAGGAAAAGGCTGGTCGTCGGATTCGCGGCGGCGCTCACCGCACTGCTCCTCGTGGTGGTGGCCGTCGCCCTATCCCGCTCGGAAGAACCCACACAGGGCATCGCCAAGCAGCTGCCGGGTACACGGTCCACCCTCTTCGAGCGCCCCGGCGATCCGATCAGGCTCACGTCCTACGACCTCAAGGCCAAGGGCACCCATGCGTGGGAGAACTACGCCAGGGACACGCTGACGGGCCCGTTCCGCCATTACGACGGTGCCACGGAGACCAAGCTCTCCCCCGACGGCCGCCTTCTCGCGCGCCGCGGCAAGGACTACACCTCCGACCACTACGACTCCATCGAGATCACCGACACGAGAACCGTCCGGCAGAAGACCGCCGTCAAAACCGTCAAGGCCCCGCTGGAAAGCAGCATCGTCGCCTGGTCGAAGGACAGCGCGAAGATCCTGCTCAACGTCGAGCAGGTGAAGGGCGAGAACGCGCTCAACCTCGGCTTTGTCATCGTCGACGTGGCGGCGCTGAAGGCGAGCGTGGTCATGGTGGCGGGCGAGAACAACCACTCTTTCAGGTGGGATGGCCAGAACAACGGCGTGGTCAACCTCTACGGCTCTGACCTGCGCTTCTTCGACACCTCGGGCAACAAGGTGCGCGACGCCGTCAACATCGGCGAAGTTCCCGACGGCGCGCTGGATTTCTTCTCCCCCTCGGGCAGGACGTTCGCCACCCGCTGCCCCGACGGCAACGCGGGCGAGCTGTGCATCTGGGACAGCGCCTCGGGCGACCGGGTGCGCAAGGTGTCCTCCTCCTGCGACAAGCTCCTCGGCTGGTACGACGAGACCCACCTCTACTGCTGGGAGTTCGACAACGCCACCAGGGACCGCGTAGAGGTCGTCGACTTCGACGGCGATGAGGTCCGCACGCTGCTCGAGAGCCCGGACGACGAGGACTACGGTCCCACCTTCATCAGGGTCACATGAACCGTTCCGCGTGGGCGCCCGTGTAGGTCGTCATGAGAATGCTGATCAGGACGGCACCCATCGCCGCCTCGAAGGCGTTCCTGCCGGCCCTGACCGTCTCCCCCTCCCCGCTGAAACGGCGTCGAGGATCTCAACGCGGCGGTCGAGGGTCGCGTCGTGCAGCCGCGGGAACGGCTCGCCGCGTTCGACGCGGACGAGCTCGTGCACCGGCGTTGCTCGCACTTTGACGGCTTGAGGATCTGTCCCTGAGGACCTTTGGCACTATCACGCGGCGGCCCTCAGTCATCTCATGGAGATACTCGAAGGGAGTCATCATGATCGTGGTAGGCGTCGATGGTTCGCGTGCGGGTCTTGAGGCGGTCGGCTGGGCGGCGCGAGAGGCTGCGTTGCGCGATCTGCCGCTACGCGTGGTGCATGCCATCTATCGATGGGCGTGTGAGACCGGTCAGGGCCGCTACTCCGATATCGCGAAGTGGATGCGTCAGGGCGCGGAAACCGTTCTGGCTGCCGGCGTCGACAGGGCCCTCCGGGAGCAGCCGAAGCTGACCGTGGAATCGAAGATCCTTCCGGGAGACCCTCGAGAGGCGCTGATCGGCGAGGGTACGGAGGCCGAGCTGCTGGTGGTGGGCAATCACGGGCTGAGCGCCGTGCGCGGCCTGCTGGTCGGCTCCGTCGCTTACGGCGTGGCGGGACATGCTCCGTGCCATGTCGTCGTGGTGCGGGGGACGCCTGCCGTGAGCAGCGGAGAGATCGTCGTCGGCGTCGACAACTCCGCACGAGCGGCACACGTCCTGGAGTTCGCCTTCGCGGAGGCGGCGCTGCGTCAGGCCGACCTGCGTGCCGTCCATGTGTGGAGCAGGTACGACACGGGCGGCGGAATCCAGCCGGTGCCCGGCGGCTTCGACGAGGACGAGAAGCACGAGGTCCGGCAGCTGAAGGAGACGTTGGCAGGCTGGTGCGAACGCTACCCGGACGTCAACGTGGTCGATGAGATCGTCCGGGGCCACCCTGTCGACGTATTGAGGGATGCCGCGCGAGGTGCCGACCTGCTGGTGGTGGGATCGCGCGGACGCGGGGAGCTGACGGGGATGGTGCTCGGCTCGGTCAGCCACGCCTTGCTGCACCACGCACCAGGGCCGCTCGCGGTCATCCGCACACAAGCGTGACATCGCCGTGGCCGCTTCAAGAGACACCAAGCGCACTACCGCCGGCAACAAGCCCAGTATGCCAAGGAAGGAAAATATCTCCTCATAGCGATACTTCATCGCGATCCGCGTCACTGATGTCATTTCTGTCGGTCGCGCGTGTTCTCATCTCGGGTACGGCCTTTCGCCGCGCACTCCCCTTCCGTTCGAGCATCGAGGAGTCGCCATGCCAGAGGGGAAGTACTACCGCAGGGGGCACTGGGTAAGAAAGGGCAGACCGAAATCCAAAGGATCAGGATGGCTTATTCTAGCCGTCGCGGCCGGACTCGCTTGGTTTCTTATCTCAGGCCCCGATGAGCCGCAGTCGCCCGCTCCACACCCAGCATCGGTATCCGACCAGACGCCTCCGGCCCCGCCCGTCAGCCCTCTCCCGCCCGAGCCGCCCGAGGCGCCATGAAATGGCTCAGAAACCAGCTACGAAACCGTGTACGTCCCAGAAAACCGCGAACTGGGACCGAGTGGATCGCCGCCGCGTTCGTAGCCGTGGCCACGCTCTCCGTTGCTTATCAGATATTACGGTCGGCCATAGAATTCATTCTGAGCCGCTGGTATATCGGCATGGGGCTGGCGATTATCGCCAGCCTGATCGGAGTGGCAGTCTGGCGATGGAAAATCGCGGCGGCTCACCGTCGAGCGGCCCGACTGCGGGATCTGCGCGTAAGCCTGCATGAGATCGATGCCATGTCTCCTACGGAGTTCGAGCACGCCGTACGTGACCTGATGCTGCGTGACGGGATCATCGCCGCTCACGTCGGGCAGCGCGGCGACAAGGCGGCCGACGTGATCGGCCGCGATGACCGTGGGTACGTCATCGTCGCCCAGTGCAAGCACACCACTGTTGCCGGCAAGGTGGGCTCGCGCGTGGTCTACGAGGTGAACGGAACCGCCGGTCCCGCGCATGGTGCGGACATCGCCGTGATCGTCACCAACGGCTCGTTCACCCGTGACGCGCGGGCTGTGGCCGCTGACTTCCGCATCCACGTTCTAGGCCGAGATGAGCTCAGCCGATGGGGTGGCGAGGGGGTGGCGCTTCAGCAGCTTCTCGGGTTGAGCACGCCGCTACGGAAGTGGCGGCGTGTGCGGCACACCTCTGAGCGATTCATGCATCGCGTCCTCAGCGTGCGGAGCTCTCGCACCTCCTGAGCGCCCACCCATATCCAATGTCCCAGTGCCACCCCGACCAACTGACGGGAATCAGGGCAGCAGGCCGCCGGGATCACCCGATCGGCCACCGCGCGCAATCCGAGGTGAGAAGCATCATCATCGGCTCGATCATCGACCAGGGCCGAAGGACCCTGCCGTTCCGGGCCGGATGACCGCTGCCTGTCCGGCCGTTCGTCGGCAATGACCGGGACGTGTGGTCCTGGGCAGGAAAACGGCTGAGGACGAGGCTTACAGAACAGCCATGAAGGAGTTGAGCACGATGGCCTCGTTTGCAGCAGGTCCAACGACTTGGTTCTCATCCGCAGGGTCGCCGACCACGCTTCGACCCGTCAGCGGTTCTGCGTGATCTCGATGATGCGCGTACCAGGGCTGGTGATCCGCACCTGCGTGTGGACGGCGTCGGATGCGAGCGGATGGCTGATCTGTTTGTGGACGGACATCGCGGACCTGGTGGTGACGTTCAGGCAGCTTCTGCTCGTCAAGGCGCGTTCGGAACGTTGAACCGCCAAGCCGGTGTCGAGGTGGCACTGCGTGCGGGCGTGCGATGCCCCTGAGCTGCTGTTTCTCCTGAGCAAGTTAGGCTATGAAGTGAAGCCGGAACCGATCCTGCGGACCGTCCACTACAACAGGGAGCGGACCCGCCACGGCTCGACCTTGAGCGCCGTGGTGCACGCCCGGGTGCTCGCCAGGTCCAGCCGCGCGGGCTCCTGGCGGTTCTTCGCCGCGCCCCTGGTCAGCGACATCAAGGGCGTCCAAGACGGCACAACTGCAGAAGGCATCCACGCGGCGCCCTGGGCCTGCCGCCAGGCCGCTACCTCGGCCTGGAGGTCCGGCCCCAACGGGTTGCAGCCGAACCCGCTCGTGCCCGAGAAGCTCGGCACCGTCTCGCTCACTCTGCACATGCTCGGGACACGCTTCTTCATCGACGCCGCCCACACGGGGACCGGGTCAACGACCACGCGCATCCCGTGGAGAAAGCCGTACCTTCACCTGCCGACAAGGAGTGGACATGAGCGCGGGAAGCGACCTCGGACGCCGCATCGCATACCACCGCGAGCGTCTCGGACTCACCCACGAACAGCTCGCCGAACGGACGGAGCTAACGTCCGGCTACATCCGTTACTTGGAGGAATCCACCGGGACGCCATCAAGAGAGTCACTCATCCGCCTGGCCGAAGCCCTCGACACCACATTCGACGACCTGCTCGGCGGCGCCACGGACCGCCCGCCAGGAAGGGGCCCGGCCATGGCCCACCCGACGCTCGAGGTCCTGGACGAAGAAGAATGCCTACGGCTCATCGCGCCCGGCGGCATCGGCCGCGTCGCCTTCGGCGGGCTGCGAGGGCCGACCATCCTGCCGGTGAACTACCAGCTCGTCGACGGCTCCGTGATCTTCAGGACGGCGTACGGCGGGCCGATGGACGAGGACCTGCGCACGGGACTCGAAGGCGTGGAGATCAAGATCGGCTTCGAAGTCGACCAGATCGACGAGGCCAGGCGGGAGGGATGGAGCGTACTCATCCAGGGCGCCGCCCACCACATCAGCCCAGACCAGATACCGCAGGTCAGCGTGACTCCGTGGGCAGGAGGCGAGCGCGAACTCTACATCCGTATCGCCCCCACGCAGATCACCGGCCGTCGCATCCACGGACTCCGAACCTGAGCCACCATCGGCCTCCTATTATCTGGCGGAGAAGACGGTCAAGAACTATGTCTCCAACCTGCTGGGCAAGCTCAACATGCAGCGCCGCACGCAGGCAGCGGCGATGGCCGCCCGGTTGAGGACAGGCAGCAGGGAATGACGGGGATATCGGGACCTTAGCCTCTACACCAGCCACCGTTGGGGCGGTCAGGCTGGATGGTATGCACATGGACGATTCCGGTCTCCAGGTGCTCTCCAGGAGGGAGTGCCTCGAGTTGCTGTCGTCGGCGGAGATCGGGCGGATCGTCTTCACCGACCGCGCCCTGCCCGCGGTCCAGCCGGTCAACTTCTGCCTCACCGACGGGCACATCGTGATCAGGACGAACGTCGGGTCGAAGCTCGCCGCGGCGACCAGGCGCGCCGTGGTGGCCTTCGAGGTCGACGACTTCGACCCAGCCACGCGTACCGGCTGGTCGGTCACCGCAGTGGGGCAGGCGCGGGCCGTTCAGGATGAGGTGGAGCGGGCGCGGCTGGCCGAGTTGCCGCTGCAACCCTGGGCACCGGGAGACAGAAACCACTACATCGTGGTACAGATCGCGCAGCTTTCAGGGCGCAGAATCACCGCGGAAGCCACCGACGGAGTCACGGTCGTACCGTGAGGGACCGCTGGTACGACGGCCGACGCCCACCCCCGACGGGGTGGGCGTCGCTTGTCACCGGCTACTTGAGGTAAGGGTTGCGGACCAGCTTCCCGAGACCGAGGGTGTCGCCGGCACCGGCCATGGCCAGGCCGATCAGCACCATGGCGTAGATGATGTGCTCGTCCATGAACGGGTTGTTGGCCAGGGGCAGCCCCGCTGCCCACATGAGCGCCAGCATCAGTCCGCCGGCCGCGGCCGCGAGGCGGGTCCCGATGCCGAGCACGAGCGCGAGGCCGACGCCGAGCAGCCCGGCCATGAACAGCCAGTCCACCCACGGCTGACCGGCCAGAGCGGCGAAGTTGCTCCCTTTGAGGAAGCCTGTGGTGGGGCTGCCGCCGTTGATCCATGCGCGGTCGGCAGGGGTGGCGAAGCCCCAGCCGAAGGCCTTGTCGAGGAACGCCCACAGGAACACCCAGCCGATGGAGATGCGCACGATCGACCAGACGTAGTCGAGGGGGCGGGTCACGGTCCTGCTGGGGTCGGCGTCCATGACGGGCCTGGTGTGTGTCGTGGCCATGGTGTCCTCCCTTGTCCTATGCGTCCATCACAGCTTTTCCGCCGTCATGTCGGCAGTGCCGTACGGCCCGTCTCAGAAGGTCCTTGGTCCGGAAACGGTCGGAGCGCCGGCCATGGCGAATGGGCTTCCGGAGGCCCGGCGCGCGGCGCCTTCGGTCGTACCCCGCCCTAACCGATCTTGAGCTCGTCCAACGCTTCGCGCAGGTGGTCGGCGTAGGCCCACACGTCGGGCACCAACCTCCTGCAGGCGGTGACCCCCACATCCGTGACCACCGAAGTCCGGCAAGTCAGGCAGCGATCCAGGACGGACCAGCCTGGCCGGCCATCCCGCCACAGGAAGCCGGGAGAAGATGGGAGCTGGTCGAGCGCAGGCACCACCTCGGCCAGGAACTTCAGCAGGTGCACAGGATCGGCAGCGACGGTGTCGTGACGCGTCGGGTTTCCGCCTAGGTAGGCCGACTGAGTACCCACCTACCTGGTCGATCGACGGATGGGCCGATCAACAGGAGGAACACGAGTCACCGCATGCCGCACCGTTGAGATCAGCCACAGCGCGATCGTGGCGGCGAAGAGCGCCAGCAGGGCGCTCTCGCTGGCCGTGATGAGTGCGATCACGCTGGACAGCAGAGCCGCGATTCCCAACGTGCTCGCCAGGACGATGTAGAGGAGCGTGGCGGGCGAGCGTGGCCTCGTGTAGAGATCTCCTCTGCTCATCTCGCACCCCGCGACCGTCCCGAGCAGCACGATCATGCTGGTGGTGCCGCCCACCTGGTGGATGACAGGCAGGTCGGCTCCGGCGAGGAACAGGACGTAGACCACCACGATCGCGCACACCAACGTCGTGGCCACGGCGTCTTTCCAGGTCAGTCTCATCCTGCCCACCTCCTTCTCCACGACAAGACTTCCAAGCCCCGTGGCGCAGACGACAGGGCCACAAGACCTTTCCTGTCGGAGGCGTTGGACTCGGAAGCCGAGGACGCGGCCGGCTCGCCACTGCAACACTCGGATCGGTCAGCCACGGAGTGCTGTACCACGCGAACTGCCCTGTGGCCGTGGTTCGTCGGTGCCGGTGTCGTAGGTCCCTGGAGGATCAGATGGGGACGAGCCCTGCAGGGCAACCGGTTCCAGCTGTCGCACCGACCGAACGACGGTCACGGCACGCGGTGAGATCGACGTCGCCACCGGGGCCGGCTCGAACGCGGCCTGATTCGTGTGCTGCTGCTCAGCGGCCGGTCAAGGCGCGACGCCATCGTCGACCTGCCCGATGTGACCTCCATGGATGCCAGCGGTCTCACCGCGCCCATCCGCGCCGACGATCAGGCCAGGCTCCTGGGTGGCCGGTCGCATCTGGTCAACCTTCCAGATCGGATCGCTCACATTCTGCGGATCTCCGAGCTGGACCGGCGCTTCGCCGAGTGAGCGACTGGACGTCCCCGGGAGCGATTCGCGGTCCTTGAGCGTGGATCTGCGGCTCATGGCGTGACCTCCCGTGACAGCGGAACGACGGCGACGGGGTAGCGGGCCTCTCGCAGCAGCGCGTCGGCGAGGCGGCCGAGGTGGCCGTGCCGGGGACGGCCCACCACCAGCAAGCTGGCATCGTGCGGTACCTCGGTTATGATCGTCGCGCGCGGGCCGCAGTTCGCGCACGAGATGAACGGGTACCGGTAGCGCCGGTCGGCGGGATTGAACAGCTCGCGAACGCACTCCCCGCAGGTCGCCGCGTCGGTGGGGACCACACACATCTCGGTTTTGTCCGGCGATCCCTGAACTCTCGCTTCAGGCTCAGCGACGGCGGCGTTCCTGGTGCTCACGTGGTACCCCTCACATCAGCGGCGGGACGAGGAACAGGTCGTCCCTCGGGTAGGTCAGTTCGGAGACCACGTCCACGACGCCTTCCAACTGACTGATCCTCTTGACGAGCGCGATGGCCTGCGATGCGCGCTCGACCTGCCCGCCGATGGTGACGACGCCCTTGTCGACGGTGATCGAGAAGCCGTCGCCGACCAGCTGCCTGATGTCGGCTTCGAGTTCCTCGGCGGGGCGGGTGAAGACCCGCAGCACGTCCGCCTCGTGCAGGGTGCCGATCATGCGACCGCTCAGCAGGTCGATCACGGGCAGCTGCTTGATCCGGCTGTCATGCATCGTCCTGGCGGCGTCCTTGACGAGCGTGCCAGGGGTGACGGTGATCGCGGGCGAGGTCATCAGTTCGGCGGCCGTTCTCGCCGCGGCCTTCCTATGGTCGGCTCGGGTCCTGCCGCTCTCGAAGACAGTGACCGGGTGTCGGACCGTGCCGATCTCCTTGAGGATCAGGTCATCCTCCGAGATCACGCCCACCGGGCGGCGGTCGGCGTCGATGACGGTGACCGCTCCCACCGCGTAACGCTTCATCGCCGTCACGATGTCGGAGAACGACGCGTTCTCCAGCACCGCGATGGCCACCATACCCATGACGTCCTTGACTTGAATGGACATTGCTACCTCCTCGGGTTCACTTCTCAGCGTGCTCTCCGACGGCTCGGGACGGCAGCGTCGAACGTCCTGCCAGGTCAGGGCTTAGGTCCCGGATGTCGGGCGGATCCTCGCGCAACCAGGCCGGCGAGGCCTTCGTCTCGCCGCCGCAGGTCGAGGTGGCCGTCATGGTCGTGCCCACCGACGAGGAATGGGAGATCGCCCGCCAGGTGATCGAGATCGTGGAGCGGAGGTGAGCTCTACCGTCAGCGGAAGATCGCCTCATCGATGGCGAACCAGATGAAGTCGTCACCGTGCCACGAGCACCGCAGATCCAAGGGGATCATGAAGCCGTCGAACGCGACCTCGCCCGAGCGCTCTGCGGCGAACGCGTGCTGCCGAGCCACACCGGCATGCGCCCCGGTAACCGCTCGGCGGACCGGACCTGTTACCTTCTCCCGTCGGCACTCGTCATAGGTGCGACGACCGAATACGAACGGTCGTCGCACCAACGAGTGAATCGAGAACAGGATGCTGACCAACATCATGTACGTGACGATCTACGTCACCGATCAGGACCGCGCGCTGGAGTTCTACGCCGAGGGGCTCGGCCTGGAAAAGCGGATCGACTTCTCGGGGCCCGACGGACGGTTCCTCACCGTCGGCGTTCCCGATAGCCCGGTGCAGATCCTCCTGTGGTCGCATGCGGCGGCCGAGGGACAGCCGGGCGACGTGGGCCGGCATGCCGCGCCCGGTCCGCTGATCCTCGAATCCGACGATTTGCGAAAGGATTTCGAGATCTTGCGCCAGCGCGGCGTCATCTTCGAAGAGTCCGAGCCCGTGGACTATCCGTTCGGGGTCCGCATCGAGGCGGTGGACCCGGACGGCAACCGGGTCTCGCTCCGTCAGCAGCGAAAGCCGTGACCGCCCACCCGTCCGGCCTCGTGACCGAGGCGTTCGAAGCCCAGCGCGATCGGCTGCGCGCCCTCGCGTACCGCGTGCTGGGCTCGCACGCCGACGCCGAGGACGTGGTCCAGGAAGCCTGGATGCGCCTCGTCCGCCAGGACGAGGCGACCATCGGCAACCTGGCGGGTTGGCTGACCACCGTGGTCGGCCGAATCAGCCTGGACCTCCTGAGATCCCGTCAAGCCCACCCCGAGACCGCCTACGGGCACGAGTTTGCGGACCTCGTGGTGACGCCCGCCGACGACCCCGCGCCGGACGAGCAGGTGGCGCTGGCCGATTCGGTCGGCCTCGCCCTGCTCGTCGTGCTCGACTCGCTCACCCCGAGCGAGCGCCTGGCGTTCGTCCTGCACGACATGTTCGCGGTCCCGTTCCACGAAATCGGCCAGATCCTGGGCAAATCCGCCGACGCCACCAAGATGATCGCCAGCCGCGCCCGCCGCAAGGTCCAAGCCACGGACCGGCCGGCGGGCCCCGGCCGCGAGCACCAAGAGGTCGTCCAGGCATTCCGCGCCGCCGCGCTCAGCGGCGACTTCGAAGCGCTCCTGCGTGTCCTCGACCCGAACGTGAAGCTGACCGTCGACACCCCCGACGGCATGGTCGTCACCCTTGGCGCCACCGAGGTCGCCGCCGGCGCCCGCATGTTCTCCGGCGAGGTCGCCCGCCAACGACCCGTGCTGGTCAACGGCATCCCCGGCCACATGTGCTGGCGCCCCGACGGAACCCCTCTCTCCGTCATCGCCTTCACAGTCACCGAAGGCCGGATCACCGGCATCCACATCGTCGTCGACCCGGCCAAACTCGCCTCGATCCATCTGCCCTCCCCGGCCTGAGCCGGTGTCGTCAGGGTCGGCCCGTGCATGTGCAAGTCATCCCGGGCCGACCGACCTTGCGCGACCACGACGAACCCGCAGCTCGCAGGCAACGAGCGTGCAAGGTGAAGTGGATCCAGCGCCCTACGCCTCCTTGCGCGGGCGTACCACCGCGACAGGGCAGTGCGCGTGATGCAGGACGCCATGGCTGACGGAACCGAGCACGGCGGAGGCGAACCCGCCCATGCCCCTTGATCCGACCACGAGGAGGTCGGCCGTCTTGGAGGTGTCGACCAGCGCGGCGACCGGGTGCTCGCACAGGGTGGACTCCTTGACCTCGATGTCGCCGAGCTTGTCGCGCCGGCGAGCCACCTGCTCGCGCGCGGCTCCGGACGCGTCAGCGGCCACGCGGGCCATGACCTCGTCATAGCCGGCGGCGTACGGCGCGGTGACCGGCATCTGCCAGGCGTAGACGACGTGCAGCCGAATGCCTCGCGCGACAGCCTGCGCCAGCGCGTAGTTCAGGGCGGCCTCGGAGTGCTCCGATCCGTCGAAGCCCACCGCGATCTCCCCGTGCTGCGGCCTGTCCGGCCCTCGCAGGATGACGACCGGCACGTCCGCGTGCCCTGCGACCCCCAGCCCGACCGAGCCCAGCAGCAGGCCACCGAAACCGCCGAGCCCTCGGCTGCCCAGCACGATGGACTCCGCCCCCGCGGCCTCACCGAGGAGCGTCTCGACGACGTGCCCAGGCAGCAACTCCGCCGTCACCTCTACACCAGGGGCGGAGAGCCGAGCACGGTCGGCGGCCGCTGCCAGCGCCCCCTCGCAATACTCCGTCTCCTCCGGAATGCCCCAGCGCTCGCACACGTGGACGATGCGCAGTGCGAGCTTCCTGCGCGCGGCGTCGGCCGCGGCCCATTCAACCGCCTTCGCCGCTGACGGGGATCCATCTACCCCGACGACGATCGGACCCAGATCAGGCATGGCAGGCCTCCTCTCCTCCTGCCTACAGCCTGTCGACCGCGCGATCTCATGGGACGAGGCGGAGGTCCCGAATCCGGGTGACTTTCGGCCTCATCATGACTCGGGGCTTGCCGCCGCCAGCAGGCAGCGAGCCGACCGTCCCACCCAGCGATGCAGCCATGGCTCAGCACCCATCTCGGGCATGCACCCCCTCCTCCATGATGCTTGCTGCCGCCGCGCTGATGAGGGCGTGAGGATGCGATTCCGTCAGCCGATGCCTTCGGAGACTTCGGACAGCGGACGGCGGACGCCGGGGGTCTTGTCGAACGTGACGCCGAGGCGCATGACCATCTGGGGGTACTCACCCGCGCACACCTCTTCGCGCAGGAACTCCCGCAGGAGCGGCACCTCCAACGCCTGCGTATGGAAGGCGGCGCTCACCCCGAAGGCCGACGCGTGCAAGAGGACCCGCTGCAGCGCCTGCCCTGTAGCGATCCACTCCTCCTTCGAGTCCCGGGGTGTCGTCATAAGCGCCACTACGCCCGTCGCCGTGGCCATGCGCTGGTCGGCTGTGGTCCCCCAGGTGTATTCACGCTGCGGGAAGCCGGTGTCGGCAGGCTCGCTCGGGTAGGCATCCGCAGGCACCCCGTCCTCGCGTGGACTGCCCGGCGGGCGCGCCCACCGGCGAACTTCGGGGTCCTCCCGCCGCGCCGCCTGGGCTGCCTGCGTGGCGGCGCCAACCACCCGAATCGAGGATTCGTCACTGAGGGGCGTCAACCTGACGTTCTCCGCCGCGGCCTGCCGTACCAGCGCCTCAATCAGCCGGTCAGGCACCGGCAGATTGGTGAATCCGGCGCGATGCGTCCGCCTGCGCTCGATCTCACCGCAGAGGAGGCGGGTGGACTCGTCCGGCGTGATGACTTCGCCGAGCTGTACGGTCGCCAGGAGGTTCGGCCTATCAGGGTCGGGCAGGATCCGCGTCACGGGCGCCCGACCCCTACTACGGAGCACGGTGCGGATGTTGAACAGGGCCGCGCCACAAGCGATCAGTGTCTCCCTGCTTTCCGGGTCACCGACGCGCAGCTTGCGGTCGGGGTCGGCACGGACGCTGATCTCCTCGCCGGACACGGCGAATGTCCAGGGCTGACTGTTGTGCACGGATGGTGCCCATGTCGCGGCCTCGATAGCCGCGCGGATCGCCTCAGCGTGCATGGCCATCACCTCCAACGGTGTCCGCTCCAGCACATCATGCGGCTCACCCGAAGGTCAGGGCCGAAAGTCCCATACGCGCAGGTCCGAGATGAGTAAGTCCTATGTGGGTCAGTGATCGTAGGCGATCAGCGACCGGGTGATGGGCTGGCCGGTGGCGCGGTTGTGCCAGATCGCGGCGGTCAGGGCCAGGACGCGCTGGGCGATGCGGGTAGCGACGCCCAGCGGGGTTCGTCCGCCGTGGAACTCCAGGTCGAGTTGACCTTTGAGAGTGTCGTTGACCGATTCGACGAGCTGGCGGATCGGTTTGAGCAGGTGTTCGCCGGGTCGGGGTGTGCGGTTGCGGTAGGACGGTGACGATGTGGGACCTGAGGGACTTGCCGGAGATGCTGGAGGATCCCGTTGATGTCGCTTGTGATACTCCAGGCAGTCTGAAGCTTACTCACGAAGAGTGGACTCGATACCCCGGCGATGGCGATTGGACGCGATACGGCGGCGGCCTCTTGGGTGAAAATACCTTGTCAGCGTGCTCGATCGATTGGGTGCTAAGCCTGAATCCACGGCGTGAATCTCAAGGCGAGGCCGGGAAAGTAATGTGAGGTGCCCTCCGAGCTGGGTGGATGGGAGTTCTCTACGCTGCCATCGGCCCATTCAAAAGGACACCTCGTACTGCAGCACCAGCTGGGGCGTCTCTTGCGCGGCGTGATGGGTGACCTCTGGCACTGCTCGATTCGGGTTGGTCGGTCCCCGGCTATGCAGTGGCCATGCATGATTGTGCACTCGGAATGGAGCCTGGCCCTGTCAGGCACCCCTGACATCTGATCGGAAGGGTGGGGCATGGTCTGGGCGACCGACGACCTGGCACACGAGGGATGGGCCGCCGCCGAGTTCCCTGACGGCCGGGTCTCTGTGGGCTCGGAGAACGGCGGAACCGTGGTGGTGCGCTGGGGCCTGGAGGGGGAGGCCGAACCGGCAGGTCCTGCTGGACGGCCGGGACGCGGTCGGCTGGCGAGCGGTCTGCGAGTGCGGCTGGCATGGTCCGCTGTGGACCCGGGTCGCCACCGACGGCGAACACGACCCCGGCCAGCGCCGCTTACGTGCAGACCCCGGACCGTACGGCGACGCTCCTGAGGACATCGTGGACTCCCTCATGTGCGAGTGGGAGGGCCACCTGGAGCCGGCCGCACCTGCCGCAGGCTGATGGCTCCGGCAGTCCTTCGGGGGTTGATCTTCGGTGGGATGGCCGACCGGCCCGACCACTAAGCAGAGTGCAGCACGGCGGCCAGGTCGGCGGGCATCGGCATGGGCTGGGTCAGGCCCACACTGGCACGGCCGGTGTTGCCTTCGGGGTAGCGGCCGAGCGCCGAGCCCGGACCGGCGACGATGATCCGTATCACCTGGCCGAAGGCTTCGCGGCGGTCGCGCTGGGCGACGGCGAGGGCGAACATGGCGATGTGGTTGCGGGTGTGCGGCCAGGGCCAGGGCTGGGAGATGATGTGCGCCCGCTCCAGGTGCCGCCATCGGGCCTCCGGGTCGGCGCTGGTGCGGGCGGCGTTCATGTCGCTGTTGTAGGCGGCCCGCACGTGGGCGGGCATCCGGCGGCCGATCATCAGTCGTCCCTTCGGTCGTTGGAGCAGCAGCCGTCGGCGCACCCGGCCGAAGCCGACTCCGAGGCGGTGCCAGAGGCAGGCGTGGAGGTGGGGATGCCGGCGGCGAGCGGGTTGGTGGCGCAGCACACGTCCCCTTGCCAGGCCTCATGGCCCTCCTTGACCGCCACTGCGGCGATCACGAGGGCGGCGATCGGGTCGGCCCACGACCAGCCGAACAGGCTGTTGAGCGCCAGGCCGACCAGCAGCACCGCCGACAAGTAGGTGCACAGCAGCGTCTGCTTGGAGTCGGCCACGGCCGAGGCGGAGCCGAGCTCGCGGCCGGCGCGTCGCTGGGCGGCCGACAGGACCGGCATGATGACCAGGCTGAGCGCGGCAAGGACCAGGCCGGGGGTCGAGTGGTCGGCTTCGCCCGCGCCGAGCAGCGCGCGCACGGCGTCGAAGGTGACGTAGGCAGCCAGCGCGAAGAACGAGATCGCGATGATCCGCAGCGCGGTCTTCTCACGCTTTTCGTGGTCGGCGCTGGAGAACTGCCAGGCGACCGCGGCCGCCGAGGCGACCTCGACGATCGAGTCCAGGCCGAAGCCGATCAGCGCTGCGGAGGAGGCGATGGTGCCGGCGGTGATGGCGACCGCGGCCTCGATCGCGTTGTAGGTGATCGTGGCGGCGACCAGCAGCCGGATCCGGCGCCGTAGGACGGCGCGGCGATCGGCTGTGGGCCCGAGCTCTGGCATGCCCAGCGACGTCATGACAGCCTGGCCTGCTCTGCCAGGTCCCCGGCCAGGCTAGGCATCGGGCGAAGGGCGACCGAATGACCGGTGGCGGCCAGCAGTTGCTCGGCTGAGGCCAGCAGGTCCATCAGCTCTGGCCGGGTCAGCGCGTAGAACGACTGCCTGCCTTCGGCTCGGTAGTCGACCAGCCCGCAGTCGCGCAGGCAGGCCAGGTGCTTGGAGACGGTGGACTGGGCCAGCCCGAGCTCACCGGTCAGGTCCACGACTCGCGCTTCGCCTCTGGCCAGTCTGGCCACGATGCGCAGCCGGGTCTCATCGGCCAGGGAGTGAAACAGCGCTGCGGCGGGCGGCAGGCCCGCCGCGATGTCGGCGCTCACACACCGACCACCCTCATTAATCGCCATACTGCGATGATAGCCACATTCATCGATAGCTTGGCGAGTGGCGACGGTGCGTGCGAACGCGTCCCCACCCTCGCAAAGGTGCGCCCAGGGCAGGCGAGCGAAGAAGTCGATCACCAGCGGGATCACCGGACACCGCCTCGATCGCACCACCATGCGTATGACCGGCGATCTCAGCGAAGCTGCCCCGCGGCAGGAAGCGAGAGCGGCATGCACCTACCGACAAACCCGCGGACGCAAGAACCGCAGCCCTTCCGAATCGCGCGACCTTCGGAGGAAGTCTGACTCGACCTTCACGCAGTGTCTGCGCTCTGCCCGGAGTGGCCGGTTCAGTCCAACGAGCCGGAGGCCCGGCTCCGCTCCCGAGGGCCGGGCCTCAACGCTGACGAAGTGGCCTCACGGGAACAGGAAACCGATCGCCGCGCGCAGACGCTGAACTGCCATGAGAAGGCGGTGGCCATCACCACCCGAGCGCCGTGCCTGCCCCAGCGCATCGCCTGCCAGGGTCGTGGTCACGATCGACTCACTCGTACACCGGTTCGTCGGTCGGGGTCCACAGCTCGACCAGCGCGACCTGACCGAGGAGATCGTGATGATCGTGACCCGCTATCTGCGGACGACTCGCGCCCCGTGACGAGCAAGCCGGATGTCTACGCTGCCTACCGTTCCGGATGGATGGCCTCAGTGTGCTTCGTGTGCGCCAAAGCGAGATCCAGCAACATGCGCACGTGCGCGTCGTCCAACCGGTAGAAGGCCATGCGTCCGGCTCGCCGTACGGAGACGACCCGATGTGCCCGCAGTAGGCGCAGAGCGTGCGATGCCGCAGACTCGCTGAGCCCACTGACCACGGCCAGGTCGCATACGCAGAGCTCCCCTTCGAGCAGCGCCAGCAGCAGTCGCAGCCGCCCTGGGTCGGAAAGCAGCCCGAAGACGTCGGCGGTGTCGCCGAGATCGGACTCAGCCGGCATGCGGGAGCGCACAGCCGCGACCCGTTCGGGGTCGACCACCTTGGTCGCGCAGCTTTCGATATCGGTCACATGGCTGACTGAAGAGCTCTTCATACAGTGGACCATATGCGGGATTCGGGGCAGGTGGTCAAGATTCGCCGGCGCGGCGCTCCGAGGGGTTCGATGTCGCGCTTCCCTGTTCTGGCATGGACGCTTGAGATTACTGGTTCGCGCCTTGGCGCACCGGCCGGCCGAGCCTGTGGCAGCAGGCAGGGGGCCGAGGTGGAGGGTCCCAGCCCCTGGGCGAAACGGCATGCCGGTGATGGACGATGGTGTGGGCACGACATGCTCAACGCGAGCGGCGGCGGGTTCGGCCTCCTCCCCGACCCAGTGGGCGACCACCAGCATCGCACCGACGGCGACCGCGACGACCGTGGCGGTGACGATGTGTTTCCTCGACAGTTCGCCGCCCTTCCGCTGCTCGCGGCCAGCTTCCACACATGTGGCGAGTGCTGCCTCAATGCCCTCCATGTCCAGCAGTGCGGCCGCCACCGCGCTGCGACCGGGGCCGAGCGTCACACCTTCCAGACGGCGATACACAGGAGAGGAGCGACGAGTACGGCAAGCGGCCCGCTCAGCAGCAGGCTGGCCGCCGAGTAGGCCGCGGCCGGTACCCAGCACCGCTCAGGCCCGCGGTTGAGCAGGCGTTCGAGCCGTTCGGTGAGCCCCGCGTCGGCCAGAGCGAACGCACCAGCGCCTTGGCCGCCCACCGGAGTCGCCATCTGCACCAGGGCGCGGGCGAGCGGCAACTCCCCGTGGACCTGCCGCCCATGATCGTCGGCGATCATCTCGACCAGCACAGCGACGGCTTCCCTCGCCGTCCCCACCACTGGAAGCCAGGGAAAGGCGTGGCTCAGCGCGACGAAGGGAAGCAGGACCAGGTTATGGCGGCCGCGGGCATGGGCACGCTCGTGCGCAAGAACCGCGTCCAGTTCCTGAGAGCCCAGCAGATCCAGAGTTCCCCGGCTGAGCACGACGCGTCCATGCCTGCCCGGCACGCAGTAGGCCACGCGCCGCGCGCTGGGCAGGACGTACACGTTGTGTACCGGCAAGTGGTCGGCGACGACGTCGACCAGGAGTCGCTGGCGTCGCTGGTGAAGTACGGTCTTCGCGGTGACCTGGATCGTGTGAGCCAGCAGCCAGACGCATAGGCCGGCTGACCAGGCCAGAGCGGCCATGTGCGCTGGTCCGAGCCCATCGAGTCCATGCCCACCGGCAATTTGGCGGGCCAGCGTGTGCATCCCGTGCGGGAAGACGGCCGCCAGGGGCCAGACCGCCGCGACGAGGCCGATGCCCACGGCGCCCAAGCCTCCGGCCAGCCCGATTGCCTGCCAGAGCACCAGGGCGGCGCGCGGATGCCGATGGGTCCAAGCTGCGGTGGCCAGCCGGCGGGCCACGCGGCTTCCCAGAACCACAGGAAGCAGAGCGGCGCCGGCGGCGACCAGCCAGGCCGTCATGAGGAGGTTCCGTCTCGAGCACCGAGCGCCTCGCGCAGGGCAGCGGCCACCTCGGGGCTCACCGTACCGACGAACCTCTGCACGGCCGCCTCGAGGTCGGCGGCCTCGTCGAGCGCGGCTCGCATGGTCTCGGCTACGACGGCGTCCTTCTCCGCAGCGGCCTTGTACAGGTGAGCGCGCCCGACCCTTTCTCTGGAAACCATGCCCTTGCGCGAGAGTCGTACCAGGACGGTCAGCACGGTGGTGATGGCCGGTTGAGACGGCAGACCGGCCGCGAGGTCCTGAGCGAACATGCCGTCGGGATTCCGCCAGAGGGCTTCCATGATCGCCCGCTCGAGATTGCCCAGCTGCACCTGCGAGCCCTCCCCATCGCCCTCTCGTTCTACTGGCAGTAGAACGTTACAGCTTCCACGGCTTCGCCGGATGCTGAGAGGAAGTGGCACCGATGGCCTGCGCGAGGTAGTTGACGCCATATTCGCCCGTCGAAGCAGGCACACCGGCCTCAGCCGGGCGGCCTCGCTGAGCCTGGCGCGTACGGCATGCCAGGTTGGTGTGGAGGTCCGGGCGACGGCAACGTGCTAGGGACCTGGATTCCGATGCACCGGCCCGTGCGCGTCGGCGCAGTGGCGTGCACCAGCACCGCTGTCGGCGAGTTCCGGCTTGGCATGGTCGACTTGAAGGGTGGTGTGCTGGATGCCGTACACCTGGTGGAACATCCGCTCGATGGCCAGCCGCACGGTGTGGCAGTCGGCGCCGGGCGTGACAAGAACATGCGCGGAGAGGGCGGGATAGCCAGAGGTGACCTCCCACAGGTGCAGATCGTGCACCTCGACCACGTGCTCGTGCGCGGCGGTCTTGGCGCCGAGTTGCACGACCCCGAGCACGCTCATCCTGCCGGGGTCGGTACGGCCCACCAGGCAGCGCCAGGCCACGCTGCTGCCGGAGCCGGCAACTGGACTCTGCTGACCCCCGCCGAAGTCCAGCAGCAGGTCTTCACCGCGGTCCGGCTGCGCGAAGGCTATGACCTGACCGAGGTGGATGAGTTCCTGTCCCGCGTGCAAACCACACTCGGCCTGCTGTGGCGGGACAACGCGCACCTTCGTGAGCAACTGGCCGCCGCGTTGGCCACCCAGCCCGCCCCCCGCCCGAGCGACGCCAGAGTGGCCGCCGCACACCGAGCCGCTGAGGGCATAGTCGCGGCCGCCCGCCGTCAATCCGAGGAGATCCTGGCAGCTGCACACGATCAGGCCGAGCCAGTACGGCGCGACGCCGCCCAGGCGGATGGCGCCATGCTCGACGATGCCCGTCTGCCCACTCGCCAGGCAATCGAAGATCAGATTGACCAGATCAATGCCGCTGTCGCTGAACACGGCCGACAGCTACACCGCAGCCTGCACGACTATCTTGCCCAGATACGCCGCCTGCAGGCCGATCTCACCCCGCCTCGCCCTGCCCCGAGCGACTCGAGCCGCTTGGCGGCCAGCGGATCAGGTGCGCCATCAGCCGATGCACCGACATGACGCCAACGCACGGTAGCAGCCACCGGGCTACCAGCCGATCAACCCAGTCGTTGCTCGCCGTGCTGTCTGAGCTGAAGGAGGCCGTCGAGGAGGTGCGCGCGCGATACGGGGGGTCGGAGCCGGTCAAGCGCGAGATCCAGCTCCTGCTGGGCGTCATCCTGACGGCCGACGCATCCGGCCGCCCGGAGCAGGCAGACCAGGCGGCGGAGGTATTCCGCCAGGCGGTGGCCCAGGCGCCGGCATGTACCGCTCGGAGCTGGGCAACGCGCTGATGCTGAGGTTCCGCGCCGACGGCGGCATCAACGCCCTCGACGAGGCCATCGCCTGCTTCCGGCAGGCCATCAAGGACTCGCCGCACCATACCGAGCGGGCGAGGGCGCACACGGGACTTGGCGGCGCGCTGCAACGCCGCTTCGAGCGGACCCGCCAGCCGTGCGCACGAGCAGCGTGAGGTGCCGGAGCACCAAGATCTCGATTAGTTCTCAATCTGGCTCGATTCGACCCCCCGAAATGAGCGCAAGGAAGAGTCTGAGGACTCGGCGGGCATCATCTCGACGATCTGAATCCCGAAACCATACAGCCGGAACAACGACCACCGAAAACAAGAGAAGCAGCGAGAAGAGAACACTCGCTGCCACGATTATGGCCACCGGCAGGCCGCATTGTTGTATGCCGATGGCGACAGATACTGAAGAAACCGGAATCGCGACCCACTTCGCCAGACCCGTTCTCGGGATGCGGCGTCGCGCGGGACGCTTCGCGCTGGAGACAGCACGAGGTACCTCTGCAGACATTGGAGCCTAGCCGTTCGTCTGAGTTGCACTCCTCTCGGCTCCGCCCTGTGGGGCTCGCTGGCATGCGGGGACCAGGTGGACCACCGCACGTTGACTCGTGGCCCTCGTGCATTGCCCGCTCTGGGTGGGAGCGGAGGATCAACACCTGCCATCGACCATGTGCTGCTGTGATTTCCAGACGGGCGTGCCTCAGCTCCACTACTGCGACACGAACGGCTCAGTGAGGATCCTCGGCCATCGTACGTCCATAGGTGGGATCCGGCATTGAGAATCTGGATGGTTGCTCAGCCACCTGGATCGCTGATCGACTATCTGCTCTAGGCGGGTGACCGGCAGCGTGAACGCCGCCGTAAGGGCGGTTGCGAGCTGCTCCTCACTGACTGGACCGATGAGCCGAGGCAGGACGTCGTCCAGCGACGAGCCGCGTTCTTTATGCTCTGAGACATGACCATTCAGCGGATGGACAACGTCGCCATCGTCGTCGACGACCTGGACGCGGCTGTCGCGTTCTTCACCGAGCTCGGCATGGAATTGGAAGGAAAGTGGCAGGTCGAAGGCCCTTGGGCGGACCGCACCGTCGGACTCGACGGCGTCCGGAGCGACATCGCGATGATGCGGACCCCGGACGGCCACAGCAAGCTGGAGCTGACCAAATACCAGACCCCCGCGGCGTCCGGCGCCGAGCCGGAGAACCCGCCGCCCAACACGCTGGGCCTGCATCGCGTCATGTTCGCCGTCGACGACATCGACGACACCGTCGCCCGCCTGCGCGCCCACGGCGCCGAACTCCTCGGCGAGGTGGCGCAGTACGAGAGCATCTTCCGGCTCTGCTACCTCCGCGGCCCCGCGGGCATCATCGTCGCCCTGGCCGAACAGATCGGCTGACGCGGGGCTGCCGCGCGGGGCGGGTGCATCAGCGATGCGCGAACGGATCGCATCAGCACCCTCCTCTGGATCAACAAATGATCCACCGGACAGGCACTAGTAGTGCTTTGGCATCGCCCCTGTACCGATTCAAATCCGCCGTACGGTCGCTTCGCTGAGCTGAATACCGAGCCGAACCAGCTCACCGTGCACCCGCCGATACCCCCACGTCGGATTCGGATTTCCGTGCTCGTTGCGGGACGGCCAGAGCGGTGAGGGTCGGTCCACGCGCGTTTGATCAACCGGCGATGCCGGGCCAGCAGCGTTCCCGGAGTGACAAGCCGATGAGCTCTCAGCACCGTCGGTAGGAAGCGGGACAACGCCGACAGGACCGTCGCGGGCCACCACCCGGCGATCGGCCAGGTCCAGGTAGACCACCCGGTGCCCGTCGTCGCTGATCGCGATCTCGGGCTCCTCGGCGGCGTACGGAAGCAGGGAGACCTCGCCGGAGGCGAGATGCAGGTTCCATCCGTGACACTTCGCGGTGTCGCAGTCGGACACCTCGCCGTACACGATGGGCTGGGCGGTGCCGCGCGGCCAGAGGAACACCAGGAGGAGGACTCAGCAGATCTTCTGGAAGGGCTCTCCGCGTGGGAGGTAGCGGGTCCACTCCTCCTTGGTGAGGGAACGGCCGGCCATCGCGCAGACCGTTTTGCTCGGGTCCGATGGGATGCCCGGCTTCCACAGCAGGATGGTTCCGGCGTAGTCGGAGCTGGCCAGGGTCTGGCCGTCGGGGCTGAACGCCAGCGCCACGACGTCCTTGGTGTGGCCCTTGAGCGGGTTACCGATCGGCCTCCTGGTCCACACGTCCCACAGTTGGACGCCCCTGTCCTCGCCCTCGGTGGCCAGGGTCTGGCCGTCGGGGCTCAACGCCACCGCGCCACTGCCCTTGATCGGATCTCCCGACGTCCGCTGGGTCAGGGTGTCCCACAGGCGGGTGGTCCCGTCCTCACTGAGGGCGGCCAGGAGCTTTCCGTCCGGGCTGAACGCCATCGAGGTGTCGCCCTTCATGGGGTTCCCGATCTGCCGCCGGGTCGCCGTGTCCCACAGCCGGATGGTTCCGTCGCAGGCGGTGGCCAGGGTCTTGCCGTCCCGGCTGTAGACGACCGCCTCAACGGGGCCGGTCCCGGCTTGGAGCGGCTCCCCGATCGGTCGCCGGGTGGCCGGATTCCACAGGGAGACGGTCCCCTTGCCGCCGCCGACGGCCAGGGTCTCGTCTGCCGGGCTGAACGCCACCGAATAGACCCGGTGCTCGACCTTGATCGGCTCTCCCATCGGCTGCCTGTCCGCCATCCCCCACGGCTGGACCTCTCCGTCGGGATTGGCGATGACCAAGGTCTCGCCGTCCGCGCTGAGCGCCATGGGCCAGGCGTTGTTGCCGTAGGCGTTCGGGGTCCCGATCGGCTTGCCGAGGTGCCGGCCGGTCACGGGATCCCACAGCCGGACGGTCTCCTCTTGACCGCTGCTGATCAGCGTCTTGCCGTCCGGGCTGAACAGCAGTGGCGTGACCTCCTCGGTGTGGCCCTTGAGCGGGTCTCCGATCGGCCGCCGCGCCGCCGGATCCCACAGTCTGACTGTTCTGTCGCTGTTGGTGACCAGGAGCCTGCCGTCCGGGCTGAAGGCCATCGCCGAGACCATGGTGTTGTGGCCGGCGAGCGTGTCCCCGACCCGCCGACCGGTCGCCGGGTCCCACAGCCGGATGGTGTGGTCCCAGCCCCCAGTGGCCAGGGTCTTGCCGTCCGGGCTGAACGCGATGGCGCTGACGGGGCCGTCATGACCGCTGAGCGGGCCTTTGACGGGGTTTCCCGTGGCGGAGTCCCACAGCCGGACGTCTCCGTCCTCGCCTCCGGTGGCCAGAATCTTGCCATCTGGGTTGAACGCGACCGACCGGATCGTGCCGGTGCGGCCGCTGAGCGGCTTCCCTTTCCCGGTGGCGAGGTTCCACAGCCAGGCCCCGTCACGACCCCCGCTGGCGAGGGTCGTACCGTCCGGGCTGACCCACAGGGACTCGACGTTATCGGTGTGACCGGTGAGCGGAGCCCCGATCTGCCGCCAGGTCGCCGTGTCCCACCGCCGGATCTTCTCGTCGAACCCGACGGTGACCAGGGTCTCGCCATCCGGGCTCAGCTCCAAGGTTGCGACGACGTCGCCCGGGCCGGCGAAAGGGGTCCCGATCGGCCGCCAGGTCGCCGTGTCCCATAGCCGGATGGTTCCGTCTTCCCTGAGGGTGACCAGGGTCCGGCCATCCTGGCTGAACTTCGCCAACCTGAAATCCGCGGTGAACGGGCTCCCGATCCACCTGCGGATCACCGGGTCCCACAGGCGCATGGTCCGGTCGTCGCCGGCCAGGATCTTGCCGTCCGGGCCGAGCGCTCTGATGCCGCCGAGGCCGTTCAGGACACCCAGGGCGGGGGTCGCCAGGGAGGCGAGCATACCGTGGCGAGCCTCGAGGGTCTGCTCGAAACGCGAGGCCGCGGCGGCCAGGAGCCCGGCCACCACCGGGTCGTCGTCACCGACCTGGTCCCCGCGCGTGACCAGCAGGCTGGACACGGCGCTCCTGTGTTGCGCCTCCGCCCTGTCCCGCTGCGCCCGCGCGACGCCGGCCGAGTTGACCGCGGCCACCGCGCTGACAACCGCCGCCGCGGTGAGGAGGGACAGCCCCGTCCAGGAGAACCGCCGGAACCGCCGGGCCCGCCGGTGCTGGCGGACGTCCTCGCCGACGAGCTCGTCCTTGGGGCGCTGGTGCAGGGCGGAGGCAAGCGTCGCGATGGCGTCGAGGAAGGCGGGGTTGCCGAGGGACAGGTCGGTCTGGGTGCGGATCGAGCGCAGGTCCACCCAGAGCGGGACCTCGGTGAAGCCCCGGAGCAGCGACTCGGGCAGGGCCGTGGTCAGGGTCTCGTCGAATTGCCCCGCCTCGTGCTCCCAGACGATCTCGCCGTCGGTGACCACGATGAGCATGGGCCGTTCCGCCGCGAGCGACCGCCAGTGCTCGACCTCCCGCCGGACCCAGACGGAGCGCGCCGAGTCGGGCGAGGCCAGCAGGATGAAGCAGCGCGACGCGTCCAGCGCGGCATCGATCGTCGTCCACAGGCCCGGCGAGGCGGACAGACTGCGGGCGTCGCAGAAGACGCGCAGGGCGCGCAGCCGGTACCAGGGGCGGGCGAACTGGTGGAGGGCGTCGCGCAGGGCGGGGCCGAGGCGGCCGTCGGCGGCCCGGCTGTAGGAGATGAACCCGTCGTAGTGACCCGGAGATGGTTTCTCGCGCTTACGGAGGAGGTCCACATACCCGATTCTGAGGCTTCGGGGATCTTCGGGGATTGAGTATGGGCCTACTCATGCCACACGGATCCGTCCGGGCGATCATCGGGAGCCGGATAGTTCGGAGGGGACCGCGAAATGAGATGGTTGGCTCGACTGCTGATCGCGTTGTCCATGGTGCCGGCGTATCTCGCGCCCACTCCGGCGCAGGCCGAGGATGTGGAGGTCACCGTCCACCTGTACCGGGTGGTCGAGGTGGAGTGCGGCGACGGGGTAGGCGAGTCGTGCCCGAACGACTACTACCCGCAGTTCCGGATCGACGGCAAGGACTTCGACGGCAAGGACGACTTCTGCTGTGCCCACGGGTCCGACTTCAGGACCAACTGGATCCACAGCGAAAAGGTCGACAGCACCCACAACCCCGTCGACATCCACCTGGAACTGTGGGACCAGGACGACGCGACCCCTGACGACCCCATCGACTGGGGCGCGCCCGGGGATGACCTGGACATCAAGTTCGACCTGAACACGTGCATTTTCACCGGCGGCGGCCTGACCGCCCAGCAGGGGGCGGGCATCCTGTCCCTGACGGGACAGAGCGAGGCCAGCGGCGTCGACTCGGCCCGCGGCTACTTCACCATCACCACCCCGCACTGCCTCGACCTGGCGAGGAAGGCGGGCGGCGACAGCGACGGCGACGGCATCGAGAACTCCTGGGAGATACCCGGCGTGGGTCTCGACGTCAACACCGACGGCACGGTGGACCTGCCGCTGGGCGACCCGCCGTACAACGCCCTGCCGTACCGGAAGGACCTGTTCGTCGAGGTCGACTACATGAGGGGATTCCGGCCCGACTACCTGGGCCTCCTGGACGTCGTCGACGCGTTCGACCGCGCACCGGTCGATCCGTACCAAGGTGGCAAATACCTGGGCGTCCGGCTCCACATGCTGGACATCGACGAGGAACTGTCGCACGTGCCCGTGCTCCGCTTCATCCCGGACAACGACGGACAACCGGACAACTTCAGCTTCATCAAGAACGGCGCACGGAACAGCACCTGCGCGGGCGCCTTCGGCACCGCCGCCGACCGCTCCAGCCCGAACTGCGCGAACATCCTGAGGGCCAAGAGCATGGTGTACCGCTACATGATCTTCGGCGACCGCGTCGAGGACGAGAAGCGGAACACCGACGGGTCGGGCATAGCCGAGTGGGAACCCACCAGCCCCAGGGGCGGCAACGACTTCGTCGTCACGATGGGCGTGTTCACCTCCGAGGACTTCCAGCGGCGACTGGGCGGCAGGGCGAACGCCGAGAAGTCCACCTTCATGCACGAGCTGGGACACACGCTGGGCCTGGGTCACGGTGGCGACGAGGCGGTCAACTGCAAACCCAACTACCTCAGCGTGATGAACTACTCCTACCAGTTCCAGGACTACGACCTCATCCGGCCGCTGGACTACAGCAGCTCGGCCAGGGGCACGGCTCTCAACGTGTCCCTGCGGGAGAGCAAACTCGACGAGAACTCCGGGGTGTACGCGAGCCCCGATCGTCAGGTCGTGTACGGCGTCGGCGGCAAGCCCAGAACGGTTGCCGCCACCAACGGATTCATCGACTGGAACGGAAACGGCACAAGACAGGGCGAAACCCCCGCCAACATCACCCGCATCCTGCCCGAGTGCCCCGATGACGACCTGGAAGAGCTGCACGGCTTCGACGACTGGGCCAACATCCAGTACAACCCCCGCCTCAACGCCACATACTTCGCCGACGGCGCGCGTCGCAACCTGCCGCAGGAACTGACCGCGGAGATGCTCCGCGCCAGGTCCCAGAAGGCCGACCTCAAGCTCACCAAGACCGCCGACCAGACCGAGGCCGTCGGCGGCGACACCCTGACCTACACGGTGTCCGTCACCGACCTCGGCCCCGGCACCGCCACCGCCGTCTCGGTGACCGACACCCTGCCCGACGGCACCGTGCAACACCGCTCGCTCCCCGACTTGGCCAACGGCGCCGTCCACACCATCACGCCCACGTTCACCTACCGGGTCCCCTGCGCCACGACCGATGGCACCGTGCTCACCAACACCGCCACGGTCACCGGCAAGGACACCGACGGCATCCCCGACCCGTACACCGACGACAACACCGACCGCGCCACCACCACGGTCCGCGCCCCGGTCCTGACCGTGAAACAGACCGCGACCCCCACGGTCAACGCCGGCGAGGCCGTCACCTACACCGTCACCTACGCGAACACGGGCGGCGGCGGCGCGTCCGGCACCGTCGTCACCGCCACGCTCCCCTCCGGCGTCTCCTACAGCCAGGCGCTCGACCTGGGCACGGGCCCCAAACCCGACTCGGTGACGCTCAACCACGACGGCACTCGGACCCTGGTCTGGAACGTGGGCGCCGTCCCGGCCAGGTCCGGCGACCACGCGATCGTCTTCACCGCGCGACCGACGCTGCTGGCCCCGGCGGGCACGACCTATACGAGCGACGTGTCCGTAAGCTACAAGAACGCCGGCGGCGGGTGCACCTTCGCCCCGGTCACCGACTCGGCGACCACCACGGTCACGGTCGTGCCGCCCACCCGCGACCCGCTCTCCAAGGGCTTCTGGAAGAACCACGCCGACAAGTGGACGACCGAGTTCCTGGCCCGTATCCAGGCCACCGACCAGCGCTACGACACCGACCGGAGCGGAGCCCTGAACGCCGCCGAGATCACGGTGGCGTTCAAAGGCGACAACTCGCCGAAGAGCGTGCTCACCGAGCACCTCCTGGGCACGTACTTCAACCTGGCGACCAGGCGCGTCAACGCCGACACGGTGATCAGCTCCAGCCCCGGCACCGTGCGCGCCGCGGTGCTCTACGCCCAGGGCACGGCCGAGCTGCCGGTCGGCTCCGGCACCGCCGAGCGGTACAGCAGGAGCATCCGCCTGCTGGACGACATCAACGCCAACAGGATCGAGGTGTACTGAGGGTCAGGCCGGCGGGTAGCACACCCCGCTCGCGGGGCAGCAGATCGATCCACACCAGGGCAAGGGGCAGAGGTGCCTGACCGTCAGCTCACCGTCCGCCAGTTCCTGGCTTGGCGTGAGCGAGTGGTCGGCCGCCCCAGCGGATGCCTTGGCTCTTGACGGTATCCGATTGATCGACTAGATGTCAGGAAGCCTGTCGATCACCCCCTGGGAGGGCGTCATGTCCAGCGGAAACCTCTTACGACTCACTGCGTCCGTGGTCA
The DNA here is from genome assembly GCF_040648355.1 of Nonomuraea sp. NPDC049152. NCBI lineage: Bacteria > Bacillati > Actinomycetota > Actinomycetes > Streptosporangiales > Streptosporangiaceae > Nonomuraea > Nonomuraea sp. NPDC049152. The sequence continues at coordinate 196,490 of NZ_JBEZDO010000020.1, forward strand.
CGGCCGGTTCGCTCGTCGCGCTCGCCACGGTGCCGGCGTACGCGGACGGCAACAGCCGGCCGCCCAGGACGACGCACGGCCCGTGCGGGTACACCGAGACGCCCGACGACCCGGCTGTCCGGAAGGTGCCGCTGCCGCCCGATCCGCGCAGGACGCCGACGCGCCCGGTGTCGGCGGTGCTCAAGACCAACCACGGCGACATCGGGCTGACGCTGGACCCGGGGAAGGCGCCGTGCACCGTACAGAGCTTCGTGCACCTCATCCGGCACGGGTTCTACGACCGGACGTCCTGCCACCGGCTGACCGCCTACGATCGGCTGAAGGTGCTGCAGTGCGGCGACCCGAGCTTCACCGGCGAGGGCGGGCCGGGGTACCGCTACAAGGACGAGCTCCCCACCGACCTGCCGCCGTGGCCGGGCGACCCGACAGGCGAGCGCAAGACCTACGCGCGCGGGGTGCTGGCCATGGCCAACGCCGGGCCGGACACCAACGGCAGCCAGTTCTTCCTGGTCTACGGAGATTCGGGCCTGCGCCCCAACTACACGATCTTCGGCACGGTGGACGGCCCCGGCTTGGCCGCGCTGGACGAGATCGCCGCCGGCGGGATCCAGCCGGAGCCCGACGGCCCGACGCCGCCGGTGGACGGCAAGCCGGCGCTCCCTGCCGACATCCACAGGGCATGTGTCGTGCGATAGATGAGTTCCGGCCGCCATGCTTCTGGCCTCGGTGCGGCCGGCGCCGGGGAGGGGGGCGACGTCGTAGGGGCGGGCTTCGTGCACCGCCGGGTCCACGGGTGTCAGACGAAGAAGCTGTCGTGGCGCAGGAAGAACTCCGCGCGCTCCTCCTCACGGAGACCGGCGAGCTGGGTGATCCCCTCGAAGTACTCCTCGCGGGGGGCGCCGGGCGCGAACAGCATGAGCATGGAGGCAGGTTCGCCGGACTCGTTGCGGAAGGCGTGCAGCCCTCCCACGGGAACGTACAGGTAGTCGCCGGCGGTGGCGTCGACCCAGCGCCACCCGTCGAACAGCCGCATGGTGCCCGACAGGATGAAGAACGATTCCGACATCGCCTTGTGGAAGTGGGTGCTCGGGCCGCCGAATTCAGGACCCATGTCCACGCGGTACAGGCCGTACTCTCCTCCGGTGGAGGCCGTGGTGGACAGGTAGTGGTAGGCGGTGCCCTGGCCCACGTTGGGGCCGGAGGAGGTGACGGGCTGGGAGACGAAGTCAGGAGCGGTGGTGGCGGGCCGGAAGAGCGCGTTGATCTCTCCGGTGTCGCCGACGTAGCGGGGGTCGGGGTAGGACACGGCTATTCCTCGGTTCTGCGTGAAGGGGAAGGTCTACGCGCGCGGGGCGAGGTCGGCGTCGATGAATTCGCGGGTCAGCTTGACCAGCCCGCTGGGGTCGGCGAACCAGTCCATGTGGCCCTGGTCCTCGGCCTCCACCAGGCGGCTGCCGGGGATGGCGGCGCTCAGCTGCCGGGAGCCCTCGATGGGGATCATGTTGTCGTCGGCGAATCCGATCACCAGGGTGGGAGCGGTGATCTTCGGTAGGAGCTGCCTGATGTCCACGCGCAGACCGAGGTCGATCTGCCGGTCGATGCCGGGCGGCGGCCACGCGTCGGCCAGGGAGTGGGCGAGTCCGTCGTGGCCGAAGCGGTCCAGGGCGGCGGCGCTGAAGCCGGTCAGCGCGGAGAAGCGTTTGAACAGCTCGCGGTCGGTCTCGAGCAGCTTGCGCCAGGTCTGGAAGTAGTAGCGGTCACGGGGACCGGTGGAATGCGCCCAGCCGCCGACGAGGATGAGGCTGCGCACCAGATCAGGCTGGGTGGCGGCGACCGCGGCCGCGGCGACGGCGCCGAGCGAGAAGCCGAGCAGATCCACCGGGCCGTCCACCGCTGCTCGGGTGGCCGCGCTGACCTGGGCGGCGATCAGGTCGACACTCAGCTGCGCGCCGTCGTCGGTGGTCTGCCCGCTGCCGCTGAAGTTGGGCCGCACGACCGTCCGGGTCTGGGTGAAGTGGTCAACGACATTGCCGAAGACCTTCTCGGCGTCGCCGCCGGTGCCATGGACCAGCACCAGGCCGGGCCCGTGCCCGTCGACTTCGTAGTGGACGCGGGTGTCGCGGACTGAGGTGAAAGGCATGGCGAACCACCACTCATTGAGTCATCTCCGATAAGATGAGCGCTAAGATAATCAGCACTTGTGTGAGTGTCAACTTAATGAGCGCTCGCCTAAATTGTGGGAGGATCCATGGCCGACGCAGTGGCCGCGGTACTGGAACAGTGGAGCCGCGAACGCCCCGACATCGACAACTGGCCGATCGGCGTCGTCGGCCGGATCATGCGGATCTCCCGCATGTGGGACAAAGAGATCAAGGACTTCCTCGCCGGGCACGACCTCGAGCCCGGCGAGTTCGACGTGCTGTCCACCCTGCGGCGATCCGGCGCGCCGTATGAGCTGACCGCGGGCACGTTCCTCAAGACCTCCCTGGTCACCACCGGCGCGATCACCCTGCGCGTGGACCGCATGCAGGACAAGGGCCTGGTCGCCCGGATCCGCGACGAAGCCGACCGCCGCTCGGTCAAGATCCGCCTCACCGAACGCGGTCTGGAGGTCATCGAGCGCGTCCTGCCCCTGCACGTCGCCAACGAGACCCGCCTGCTTCAGGCTCTCGGCCCCGACGACTGCCGGCACCTGGCCGCCACGCTGGCCACCCTGCTGGAGTCCTACGGCGACACCCAGCCGTAGACCGAGCGGATGGCCGAGGCGATCTCGTTGACCAGGCTCATGTTGTTACCGTTGGCCAGGATCGCGTACCCGCCGCCGAGCTCCGGATAGCCCTGGAACACCGACTTGAAGCCGTAGTTGGAGCCGTCGTGGTTGTAGGAGAAGTTCTTCGTCCCGGAGCCGGCGATGAAGAAGCCCCGCCCCATGGTGGGCTGGGGGCCGGCGGTGAGCAGCGTGCGGACGGAGGCCTTGGTAAGCGGTCCGGCGATGTCGCCGGAGGCGGTCCACGCCTTGTTGAGGTAGGAAACCAGGCGGCACAGGTCGAGGACGTTCGTGTAGAGGCCGGCGGCGGCCGACTCCGGGTAGCGGTTGCGCTTGCCCGGGATCACGGCGCCGGTATTGGTGTGGCCGGCGGCCAGCTCGAAGCCGGGCGACAGCGTGTACGAGCTGTTCTTCATGCCGAGCGGCGCGAACACCTCCTTGTCCATGTACTGGGCCAGCGGCAGGCCGCTCTTCTGTTCCACCATCCGCTGCAGCAGCACGAACCCCGCGCCGGAGTAGTGGAACTCGGCCCCCGGGTTGGTGGAGAGCTCGATCTTCGGGGAGTCGCCCTGGCCGTTCATGACCTGGAGCAGCGAGGGCACGGTAGCGCCTGGGCCGTACCCGGCGAAGCCGCCTCCGCTGGAGTCGAAGCCGGAGCAGGCGCCGGCCGGGGAAGTTGAGCCGCGGCCGATGATGCCGGCCCGGTGCGTCAGCACGCGGTCGATGGTCGGAACCGGCGTCGAGGAGACGCAGGAGCGGCGCGGCAGGGTCCAGCCGAGGTAGGGGCGGATGTCGTTGGTCAGGGGCTGCTTGAACGTCTGCATGAGGCGCAGCACGCCGACCGAGGCCACGGCCTTACTGATGGAGGCGGCCTGGAAGGCGGTCTCCGGGTGCGCTGCGGCGCCGCTGCCCGCCTCCAGCCAGCCGTACCCGGTGGACCAGGCGATCTTGTTGCCGACCACCACCGCGATGGCCACCCCCGGGGTCTTCCACGCGCTCATCCGCTGCCAGATGTCCGCGCCGCCCACCGCGTTCTCGACCTGACGCACCCGGTCGGCGGGCAGCGACGGCACCTTGCCGCGCGTGCTCAGCGACCAGCCGCCTACCGGCGAGAAGTCGACGTTGTGGATCTGCCAGCCGTCGGCCGCGAGGTCGTTCATCTTCTGGAAGCAGGCGTCATCGATGCCGCGCACGTGCAGCTCGTCCTGCGCGACGACCGCCCATCCGCCGCTCTTGGGGAAGGCGACGCGGGTCACCCGGCGTCCGCCTTGGGTCAGGTTGCGCATCATCTGGTAGCACTCGTCGTCAATGCCTCGCGCGGAGAAGACTTTGGTGTCGGCCACCACCCAGCGGTTCCCGCCGGCCGGCGGGAACGCGACGTGCACGACCTGCTGGCCCGCGGCGTAGCTGTCGCTGATGCGCTGATGGCACTCCTCGGGGAGGCCGCGCGCGGACATCCCCTTGTCACTGGTGATCACCCAGCGGTCGCCGCCCTCCGGAGGGAAGGCCACGCAGTGGATTTTCGCACCGGCTTCGACCATCTTTTCGAGCTCGGCGAAACACGCATCGGGTACGCCGCGGGCGAAGTAGCGGCCGTCCTGGGTGACGATTACCCAACCATTGGACGGCGTGAAGGCAACAGACGTGATGCCATAAGGCGCCAACTCTCCCATCTTGGTATGCAGCTCGTCGGGGACGCCACCGTTGGCGAACGGGTAGCTCGCCGCCAGCGCCGACCGGGGGAGATCCACGGCGAGCAGGCCTGCGGTGGCGCCGGTCAGGGTGAGGAAACGTCTGCGGTCCATGGGGGAAACTCCTCAACGCGGGCCCCTGCTCGGGGCACCAACGGTCACAAAGTGCGTTTTGCAGCATGGCAGACCGCTGAGGCTTCGTGATCCGTCACAGACAGTGGGCGGTGAAACGCGGATGGATCGGGTGGACAGGGCTCTGCGAGCAACGCATTCACTACAGCGAGATGACCGCCTGGGCCCACTCGCCGGCACACGTCACTTGAGGTGTTTTCTTGATCGCTAGTGCAGACAGCCCGACCATCACGCTGATACGTTTTCCTGTCAGTTGATTCGTTCTGGGGGCAGCGTGAACCAGCCATTAGT